>JAJYQJ010000035.1 GCA_021794655.1 Actinomycetes bacterium
CACGGCGCGCCAAGGCGCGTCCATGGCCTTTGATCCAGCGACGGGGAACATGGTCCTCTTTGGCGGCTATAACAGCAGTAGCGGCGTTCTCGGTGACACCTGGAGTTGGAACGGGACCAACTGGACCAAGCTATCGCCGGCTACGAACCCGCCTGCCCGCTACGGCGCATCCATGGCCTTTGATCCAGCGACGGGGAACATGGTCCTCTTTAGTGGCAATAACGCCAGTAGCGGTTATCTCGGTGACACCTGGAGTTGGAACGGGACCACTTGGACACAGCTCTCACCGGCTACGAGCCCACCTGCTCGCATTGACGCGTCGATGGCCTTTGACCCGGCGACGGGAAACATGGTCCTCTTTGGGGGGTTCAACGGCACCTATCTCTCTGACACGTGGACCTGGGATGGGACCAACTGGACCCAACAGGCACCAACCAGCCCCACGGCGCGTAGCGGCGCATCCATGGCCTTCGACCCGGCTACGGGGAACATGCTCCTCTTTGGTGGCTCTGGCAGTAGCGGTTACCTCGGTGACACCTGGACCTACGGCTATCCGCCCGGCACGGCTACGACCTGGTCCAAGCTCTCACCGGCTACGAGCCCACCTGTCCGCTATCTCGCATCCATGGCCTACGACCCAGCGACCGGAGATATGGTCCTCTTCGGCGGCCTTGCCAGTCGCAGCAGTTTCGGTGACACCTGGAGTTGGAATGGGACCAACTGGACCAAGCTCTCGCCGGCTACGAGCCCACCTCCCCGCTACGGAGCCTCGATGGCCTATGACCCGGCTACCGGAGATATGGTCCTCTTTGGCGGCAATAACGACAGTGGCGGTTATCTCGGTGATACCTGGACCTGGAACGGGACCACCTGGACCAAGCTATCGCCGGCTACGAGCCCACAGGCCCGCGTTGACGCGTCGATGGCCTTTGACCCAGCGACCGGAGATATGGTCCTCTTTGGCGGCTATAACAACACCAGCGGCCACTTCGCTGATACCTGGACCTGGAACGGGACCACCTGGACCAAGCTCTCGCCAGCTACGAGCCCACCCGCGCGCTTTGTAGCGTCGATGGCTTTCGACTCAGGTACTGGAAACATGGTCCTCTTTGGCGGCTACGGCGGTGGCGGTTATCTCGGTGATACCTGGGCCTGGAACGGGACCAACTGGACCAAGCTCGCACCAGCTACGAGCGCATCTGCGCGCTTCGGAGCGTCGATGGCCTTCGACTCGGCTACCGGCAACATGGTGCTATTTGGGGGGAGCAACACCAGCGGCGTTCTCGGTGACACCTGGAGTTGGGATGGGACCACCTGGACCAAGCTCTCACCAGCTACGAGCCCATCTGCTCGCTACGGAGCGTCGATGGCCTACGACCCAGCGACGGCGAATATGGTCCTCTTTGGCGGCTATAACAACACCAGCGGCTTCCCCGCCGACACCTGGAGCTACCAGGCCGTAGCTGCCGCACCTTCTGTGCCGAGGGCTGCTCCAAGCTCTATTGGACAGTCGGCTGGGAACACAACGGCAACGATCACATGGGTGGATGTTCCAGCAGCCCAAGACGGTGGAAGTCCTATCAGCTCCTATAGTGCAGAGATCCTAGATGGCACGACCGTTGTAGCTACCACCTCTGTTGCACCAGGAGTGGAGAAGGCGACCTTTTCCTCTCTTGTGAACGGCACGAGCTACACGATGAAGGTCGCTGCCGTAAACGGCGTTGGAACAGGACCCTATGGGACAAGTGCAGCGGTCGTTCCCTCCGCGCCTGTGCTGCCACAGCCTGGCTGTTCTTCTACAGGGGTAGGCTCACCCGGCTTCCCGGGGGGCTACTGGCTGGCTGGTGCTAACGGAGCCGTCTACTCCTGTGGTGACGCTCCGTTCTATGGATCACTTGTGACCCTTGGGATAACGCCGTCTAAGCCGATCGTTGGGATAGCTGCTACACCGGATAACAAGGGCTACTGGTTAGTAGCCTCAGACGGTGGGATCTTTGCCTTTGGTGACGCAGCGTTCTACGGCTCAATGGGTGGAAAGCCACTGAATAAGCCAGTAGTTGGAATGGCTGAGACCCCAGCTGGTGGCTACTACGAGGTCGCATCTGACGGTGGGCTCTTCGCATTTGGACCAGGGGCCAGCTTTTATGGATCCATGGGTGGAAAGCCACTGAATGAGCCAGTAGTTGGAATGGCTGAGACCCCAGCTGGTGGCTACTACGAGGTCGCATCTGACGGTGGGCTGTTTGCCTTTGGACCAGGGACTCCGTTCTTGGGTTCTATGGGTGGTAAATCTCTCAATAAGCCAGTAGTTGGAATGGCGGTAGATCCAACAGGTGGCTACTACGAGGTCGCATCTGACGGTGGGCTGTTCGCCTTTGGGCCCGGGACCCCGTTCTTGGGTTCAATGGCTGGGAAGTTCTTGGATAGACCGCTAGTTGGAATGACCGCGACTTCAGGCCTTGGCTACTTCGAAGTTGCCTCCGACGGTGGAGTGTTCAGCTTTGGAAACGCGGTCTTTGCCGGGTCTCTTGGTGGACAGGGGTTCACGAACATCGTTGGGATGGCTCGTTAAGGTCCACTTCGGCCTTCAGGCTGGACCAGCTCCCATCACACCCGGCGGTAGAGAAGGTGGTGCCGCGCGGATCACTCCGACAGGGGAGTTGGGGTGGGTGGAGCGAGAGCATGAGCGAATCCTGGTGACGCGCAACGGCCGGCCGTCGTTTGTGCTCATGAGCACCGATGACCTTGACTCGCTCGAAGAGACGATCGACGTCCTTAGAGACCCAGAGCTCGTGGCCTCGCTGGCAAGGTCGAGAGCGGAACAGGAGCGAGGAGAGTCGCTACCCCTGCCGGAAGCTTGAATACGTGTACGAGGTCCCGATCACGTCCCGATCGCGCTGATGCCTCAATGCTGCGAAATGCGCGCTCAGCTCAGTTGGGGTTCGCGAAAGATCCGATGAGTTCCCAGTCGGCGCCAGCGCACCGCCGGCCAACGGCGTCCAGCGGTATCGATTACAGTCGCCCACTCCCAGGTGGCTCGACCGTCAGGCCCGCTGAAGCTCCAGGTCATTTCAAAGATGCCCGGAGCGTTGACGACCGGCTTCACTCTCAGGCTGCCTGGCCACGACGAAGGGTCTTTCCTCTCGACGTAGCGATCGCTGGCTGTGTTGAAGGCACGAGCCGCGGTACGGAACTTTTCACGTTCGCTCTTGGAGAGGCGCTGGTAGTCGGACTTGAATAACTCTGTGCGCTCGAACCTCACGAGTCGAGATCGGCCAGGAGCTCCTCGAGACCTTCGACGGTTACGATGCGCCCGGCGGCGACAGCGTCGTCGGCCTCACGTTCCATCTGCTGCCAGCGCTCGGTCCAGAACCACGCCTGGTCAGCCGGCACCGCGACGTGTGGGCGTAGAACAATCTCTCCTTCTCGCTCGATGAGTTCGACCTGAGCCCCCGGCTGGTCCAAACCGAAGTGGCGCCGGATGCGGGTCGGGATGGCGATGAGACCTCGGCCTTGTACGGTGAGGAACGTCTGATCGGCTGCCATAGAGGCAGTATAGCAGAAAACTCGCAATACCGTATGGCTGTTTCACAGTCGCTACTGGACCCGCTCCAGTAGCGACTGTGCGGGGGCCCGGTTGGCTGGAAACTCAATTACGCTGCACAGACAAGAGTGCTCTTGAACGACAGTGTTGAGGTGAGCTAGGCGGACCAACGCAGACATCGGTACGTTTTGAAAGTTGTTGAGTTCGAACGCGACGAGCGGACTCGATAGGTACGAGATGTAGTCCGATTCGTCCTGCGCCATGAGCGTCGCCGCCAACTGCCGTTGCAACGAGACGAGTTCTCGCTGTGCGGCTGCGTTGAGCGGATGGGTGACCCCAATCACCCTTGCGCCGGGAAGTGTGGAGACGGTGCTGTAGAGCTGGCTCTCCTCTGTGACGTACAAGATCCATTTCACCTGCCGTGGAGTCGCCGTACGGCCGTAGCCGAACTGGAATCCCAGAGCAGGATCGACGTAGATCGGCTTTCCTTCCCGGGAGAGCTGATCTACGATGCCGGCTTGGACTCCACCGAAAGATGAACCCAAGAACCGTACAATCGCTGGACCGTCGGGCTGTCCCTTCGTCTGCATCTGGCTCAACAACGAAGCGGTGAGTGGACCGATCGGCGAGATCGGCCCGTTTGCAGAGGCGACGTCGGTTGCGAAGTTCGTAGTGCTCGCGATCAACGCGACCGTCATGAGAGCGATCCAGCCGTTGTAGGCGAGGTGGCCGCGTGTCACGTCGAAGCTGTCGACGAGTAGGATCAACGCGAGGACGACAGTTGCACAACCGGCGGTAATCCTCCAGTAAAAGATGTATGGATGAGGGTTGCCGCGGACGAAGACGAGTGATATCGCACTCGCGACGAGCAGGAGCGTAAGCATCCCGGCGATGAGGTGGTACTCGCTCGCTCCTCTGCGACGTTGTATTAGCCAGCATCCGGCCATCAACGCCGCCGGCACGAGTAGCCAAAGCAGCGAGTTCGGCGAGGAGAGAGTCGTCATCGGGTTAATCGGGTCTGAGCCGCCGAGCCAGGGCGGAAGCCATTTGAACTCCGTCGCGAGGTATCCGAGTCCCGCTGAAAGCCCGATAATAGGAGTCTGACTTCCAGTGCGTAGGTAGAAGTTAACTAGGTTGACGACGTTTCCGGGGAAGTGAAGTATCGGGTCGAGGACGAGGGGAGGAAACCACATCACGACCAACGTCACTACTGGCGGAATCCAAGAACGACGATCAGGGCCGCTCTTTAGCCGTCGGGTGTGCAAGACGAGGTGGACGAGTGCCCAGAGCGACAAGATCGCGACGAGCACTAGGTAGCCGACGTGGGTTTGGACGAGAAACGAGCCGACGAACGCGAGACCGAGGAGCCGCCGGCGATCTCCTCGGGCGACCAACAAGCACTGGAGAAGGAAGAGGACGAAGAAAGGAAACGCGACGTGAGGGTTCCAAACTTCCTGGAGAATCCAAGGTCCGGTCGCTACATAGGACAGTGAGAGGATCGACAACCAGATAACCGTCCAACGGAGCCCGCCGGTCTTCCAGGCGAGTCGTGCCGTCCAGGCGACTGCGACTCCTTGCAGGAGCGCAAAACCAACGAGGGTCGCCCACGCTGGATCGGAAAAGATCCACGCGAACGGAGCGACGAGGTAGTACATCGCGGGGCCGAGGTGGCACCAGCCAAACCTGTCGTACGCGCCGACGAGCGGCGTATTGGCCGAGAACGTGAAGACGTCTCGGACGCGAAGATCAATTACCGCTTGATCCTGGACAGGTAGGTAGTTCCGACCGGCCCTCTGGAGGACGACGACGAAGACCGGTACGAGTGCGACGACGGTGAGCGAGATAGCGGCAGATCTCTCCAACCATCCTCGTTTAACGGGCAATCTGTTGGACTCGGCGCGATCTTCGAACAGCTCCAGCTCCCCCATGTGTCGCAGCCCGAGGCGAGGCTCAGGTCGTCGCTAACATTCGCTCTAGCGCGACGCGCGCATCTTTCGCGGTCTCTTCGTCGACGACGATCTGGTTCCTGACCTCGCCTGCGACGAGCCCGTCCAACACCCACGCGAGGTGGGGAGCGTCGATCCTGAACATCGTCGAACACGGACAGACGAGGGGATCGAGAGATACGACCGTCTTGTCCGGAGTCTCGTCGTTCAAGCGGTTC
Organism: Actinomycetes bacterium; assembly: GCA_021794655.1. GTDB lineage: Bacteria > Actinomycetota > Acidimicrobiia > Acidimicrobiales > RAAP-2 > JAJYQJ01. The sequence goes on from JAJYQJ010000035.1 coordinate 5,709, forward strand.
ACGAGGTGGATCTCGGTCCCGACTGCGATTGTCGAACCAGGCGGCGCCTCGTTGACGACGCGGATGATGAAGTCGGTTGACCCAACTCGGTCGGCCGCTTCTGCGACGTCGTGGGAGCACTCGGGGTGAACGACGACGATGCCGTCTGGATGCTCCCCTCTGAACGCGGAGATGTGTTCGGGGCGGAATCGTTGGTGCACCGAACAGTGTCCCTTCCACAACAGGAGCGTCGACGCCTTGATATCGGCCGACTGGAGGCCTCCGAGCTCTTTACGGGGATCCCAGACACTCATGTCGGAAGCTCCATAGCCGAGATCAAAGCCGGTGTTGCGCCCGAGGTGTTGGTCGGGAAAGAAAAGAACCTGATCTCCGATCCCGAGCGCCCATTGAAGCACCGCGTTCGCGTTTGACGACGTACAGACGGATCCGCCGTTCCTTCCGACGAACGCCTTTAGTGCGGCCGAGGAGTTCACGTAAGTAATCGGGACGACGCGCACGATGTCGGTGATCCGAGAGAGGTCTTCCCAAGCCGACTCAACTTCGTCGAGATCGGCCATGTCGGCCATCGAGCATCCTGCGTTCAGGTCTGGCAGGATGACCTTTTGGCTGTTGGAAGTCAGTATGTCTGCGGACTCGGCCATGAAGTGAACCCCGCAGAAGACGATGAACTCTGCTTCCTTGCGGTTAGCGGCGATCCTCGAGAGCGCGAACGAGTCGCCCCTCGCGTCGGCGAAGCGCATCACTTCGTCGCGTTGATAGTGATGGCCGAGGATCAAGAGTCTCTCGCCGAGTGCGCGTTTTGCGGACTGAATAGCCGAAGCCAACTCGTCTTCGGACGCGGTTGTGTAACGCTCGTCTAGAGGTTTCTGTAGCCGTATCATCTGGCCCCCTTCTTGGGGAGAGCACCGATCTGGCCGGCGGGGACAGCCTGGTCGCCCTCCGCGGGGTTGTCGGCCTCGGTGCTGAGTATGTCGCCGGGGTACCAGGCCGGCACCCCCATACTAGCCACACCGACTCGCCGGTGTCGTGACATTTGCTGAGGTCGCGAAATTGCCGGGTGTCGTGACAGTTGGCCGGTGTCGTAGAGGAGCGGGTGCTCAGATGGCGTAGATCCTGCGTCGTTGAGGTGCGAGAATGGATCGATGGAGTACAGGCCCCCGACAGCGTCGATACCCGACAGCCCGGGCTCCTACCAGTTCGTCGACCGAGAGGGTCGTGTCCTCTACGTCGGAAAGGCGAAGTCGCTGCGGAGTCGGCTGACGAGCTACTGGAGCGTGCCGGCGACGTCGTATCGCACGACCCAGATGCTCGCGTTGGCCGACCACGTCGAGTGGGTCGTCGTCGAGACGGAGCTCGAAGCTCTCATCTTGGAGCACTCACTGATCCAGACCCATAAACCCCGCTTCAACGTTCGCCTGAAAGACGACAAGAGCTATCCGTGGTTGGCGGTTACGACGAACGACGTTTGGCCGAGGCCGGTCGTCGTGAGAGGTGAGCGCAAGAAGGCGGTACGCTACTTCGGCCCGTTCCCTCAGGTTCGAGCGTTGCGCGAAGTCCTCGATCTGCTCACGAGAACGTTCCCACTCAGGACGTGTTCGGACGCGAAGTTCCGCCGCCACGAGCGCTTGGGGAGGCCGTGTCTTCTCTTCGACATCGAGAGGTGTTCGGGTCCGTGCGTCGGCGCGATCGACCAAAGCGCCTACCAGAGCCTCGTCGAGGGGTTCATGAAGTTCATGTCCGGAGAGACGGCGCCGATCGTCGACTCGTTGCGCTCGGAGATGGAAGAGGCCGCCGCCGCACTCGAGTTCGAACGTGCGGCGCGGTTGAGGGACCGACTCGTTGCGATCGGGAAAGCGGCGGAGACCCAGCAGGTCGTCACCGAGCGCAGCGAGGAGTTCGACGTCGTCGGGTTCGCACAAGACGCGCTCGGAGGTGCGGTACAGGTGTTCCACGTGCGCAACGGTCGCCTCGTTGGCCGCGCGGGTCTCTTGAGCGAAAAAGTTGAGGATCTGAACGACTCTTCGATCATGGAGCGGATAGTCGCAGAGGTATACGGCGACGCTCCGGCGGAGGAGATCCCACGAAAGATACTGCTCAACTCCCGCCCGGTCGACGACGAACTGATCGAGTCGTGGCTCGTCGAGCGGCGAAACGGACCGGTGTCTCTAGTCGTTCCGTTGCGCGGCTCTAAGCGCGCGCTTCTCGAGATGGCGAACGAGAACGCGAAAGAGGACCTCGCGAGGCATCGCTTGAGGAGGGCGGCTGACCACAACGCACGCTCTCGTGCGTTAGTCGAGCTTCAAGACGCGCTCGGTCTGGCTGAGGCGCCGCTTAGAATCGAGTGCTACGACATGAGCCATCTTCAAGGAACCGACTACGTCGGGTCGATGGTCGTCTTCGAAGACGCACTCGCAAAGAAGTCGGACTACCGACGCTTCGAGGTGAAGACGGTGACTGGAAACGACGACTACGCGGCGATGGAAGAGGTCCTCACGAGGCGGCTCTCTGCTCTCGTCGACGACCGAGGTGTGGCGGCCGGCGACGAGACGGCGGATAACGCTAAAAGCAAGAGAAGGCGCCCGGCGAGGTTCGCGTACACTCCACAGCTCATCTTGATCGACGGCGGGAAGGGACAGCTCGGAGTCGCCGTTCGCGTCGTCGAGTCCCTCTCGCTCACTGGAAAGGTCGAGTTGGCCGCCCTCGCGAAGAGATTCGAAGAGGTATATCGCCCAGGCCGCGACGAGCCGATCCGGATCCCGAGGGGCTCTGACGCGTTGTACCTGCTCCAGCGGGTCCGGGACGAAGCCCATCGTTTTGCGATCACCTACCACCGGAGTCGCCGGGGTTCTCGCATGACACGAGGCGCCCTCGACGGCGTATCGGGGCTCGGAGCGAAGCGCCGGTCAAGGCTCTTAGAGGAGGTCGGTGGGATGAAGATGCTGAGGCAGGCGACGTTGGCGGACCTCACGCAGCTCACGTGGTTGCCGGAGTCGGTCGCGAGAGATCTCTACGCGAAGCTCCACGCAGAGCGCGGTCAGGAGCGAGCGGAGCTCGAAATCGGCAAGAATGGGGAGATGGGCCAAGTGGCGAACGAAGTCGCGAACGAAGTAGCGGGCGAAGCGGGCCAGTGAGCGAGTTCTTAGTCGTCACCGGGATGTCGGGGGCCGGGCGGTCGACGGCGGGGGCGACGCTCGAGGACCTCGGGTGGTTCGTCATCGACAACCTGCCGTCGTCGCTGATCGTAAAGGTAGCCGAGCTCGTCGGCGGGTCCGGCGCGGAGGCGGAGAGGGTCGCGCTCGTAATCGGGAGGGGCGGGGGTGAGCCGTTCGAGGACGTCCCGCCGATCCTTGCGACGCTAAAGGAGCTGCGGAACCGGGTAAGAGTGTTGTTCCTCGACGCGTCCGACGAGGTGCTGATCAGACGGTTCGAAGGAAACCGCAGGCGTCACCCCCTCGAGTCCGAGTCGGGCAGAGTCGAGGAGTCGGTCGCGGACGAGCGCCGCCTCCTCGATCCGCTCCGGAGCGAGGCGGACGTCGTGCTCGACACTTCGGAGTTGAATACGAACCAGCTCCGTTCGCGGATCATTGAGATCTTCGCGGAGAACGGGAACTCACACATGAGGACGTCGATAGTGTCGTTCGGTTACAAGTACGGCGTCCCGCTAGACGCGGATCTCATGTTCGACTGCCGGTTCTTGCCGAACCCGTACTGGGTCGAGCGTCTGCGTGATCTGACCGGGTTGGACGAGCCGGTTCAACGATACGTCTTGGAGCTTCCAGAGACGCAACGGTTCATGGACCTCTTGGAGTCGATGTTGGAGATGCTCGTCCCCGCGTTCGTGAGGGAGGGAAAGTCGTATCTGACGATCGCGATCGGGTGCACCGGCGGACGGCATCGGTCGGTCGCTATCGCGACGGCGCTCTCGAAACGACTTCAAAGCGACCAGATAGCGGCGGTGACGTTCCACAGAGACGTCGAACGATGAGCGAGCTCCGAGTTGGTCGAGGGGAGTTCGACGGGCGGTTCCCGAGGGTCGTCGCGCTCGGCGGCGGTCACGGTACCGCGGTTACTTTGAGGGCGATTCGAGAGTTCACACCGCTTGTGACCGCGGTCGTCTCGGTCGCCGACGACGGGGGGTCGACGGGGAGGCTGCGTGAGCTCCTCGACGTCGTCGCGTTGGGGGACTTGCGCAAGTGTCTCGTCGCGCTCGCCGAGCCGTCGTCGCTCCTCGCAACAGCGTTCGAGCACCGATTCGAAGACGGCGAGCTCGCGGGGCACGCTTTGGGGAACTTGATCCTCGCCGGGCTCCTCGAGGCGGCCGGCGATCTCCAAGGTGGGATCGACGCGGCGGCCGAGCTTTTAAAGGCGCGTGGCCGAGTTCTCCCGGCGACGACCGAGAAGGTCGTCTTGAAGGCGATCGCAGAGAGCGGCGAGGTCGCGGGCCAGGCCGCGATCGCCTCGACGGGGCGTATAGCGAAGGTCTCGTTGGTCCCGAGCGACGCCGTCGCACCCGACGAGGTGATCGGCGCGATCAACGACGCGGACCTCGTCGTCGTCGGGCCGGGATCGCTCTACTCGAGCGTCCTCGCCGCCGCATGCGTCCCCGGGATCGTCGACGCGTTGAACGAGAACTCAGAGCGCGTCGTCTACGTCTGCAACCTCCACCCCGAGCTCCCAGAGACCGCCGGTTACGACGTCGCCGCCCACGTCAGAGCGTTAAAAGAACACTCGATAGCGGTTGAGACGGTACTATGTGACACGGGCCCCGGTATGGAGGTCGGTTCAGTTGAATGCCGGGTCGTTCAACGAGCATTGGCGGGTTCGAACGGGTTGGTGCATGATCCAGGGAGGCTCGGGCGTGCTCTGGAGGATCTCCTCGCCGGAGCGCGCTGAGACCCGACGGGGATCAGACCCGACGGGCATGGGACCCGACGGGTATGGGACCCGACGGCACGACGCGAGGGCTCGGAGATGAGGAGGAGTTCGACGATGGGCGGGAGGTTGCGGTGAGCGTGAGGGTTGGTATCAACGGATTCGGGAGGATCGGGCGTAACTTCGTACGAGCGGTGCTCTCACAGGAGAGAGTTGGCTCCGCGGGAGGTGAGTCGAGCCCCGCTGAGATCGAGGTCGTCGCGGTGAACGATCTGACGTCGGCACGGACGAACGCGCAACTCCTGCGCTGTGACTCGACGCACGGGCGCCTCGGGGCGACGGTCGAGGTGGACGGAGACGACCTCGTCGTCGCGGGGAAGAGGATCCGGGTTCTGGCCGAGAGAGAGCCGGCGGAGCTCCCGTGGGGTGAACTCGGAGTCGACGTCGTCCTCGAGGCGACGGGTCGGTTCACCTCTCGTGGCGACGCGGCGGCCCACCTGAAGGGCGGAGCGACGCGGGTGATCATCTCGGCGCCATCGCCGGACGCCGATGCGACGTTCGTCGTCGGGGTGAACGACGACGCGTTCGACCCAGAACACGACGTCGTCGTCTCGAACGCGTCGTGCACGACGAACTGCTTCGTTCCGATGGTCAAGGTAATCGAGGACGCGTTCGGGGTGACGGCGGGGTTGATGACGACGGTGCACGCGTACACGAACGACCAGAATCTCTTGGACCTTCCCCACAGCGATCTCCGCCGGGCGAGGGCGGCGGCGGTGAACATCGTCCCATCGTCGACCGGCGCGGCGAGGGCGACGCATCTCGTCTTGAAGGAGATGAAGGGCCGCCTCGACGGCTCGTCGCTACGGGTCCCGGTTCCAGACGGATCGATCACGGACTTCACGGTCGTCGTCCCGGGGGAGTTGGGCGTCGACGACGTCAACGAGGCGTTTAGAGACGCGGCGTCGAAGCCCCCGCTCGAGAGGGTGCTCGTCTACAGCGAGGATCCGATCGTCTCGAGCGACATCGTCGGGAGCCCGACGTCGTGCACGTTCGACTCGGGGCTCACGATGGTCCAGGCGGTTGGGAACGGGAGCTCGTTAGTGAAGGTGTTCGGTTGGTACGACAACGAGTGGGGATACTCGAACCGCCTCGTCGACCTCGTCGGGATCGTCGCGGACGCGACGGCCGGAGGTCGCTAGTGGCGCCGGATCGAGAACGCCCTGAGTCGCTTCGAGGGCTTCCTCTCCTCGTCGATCTGCCGGACATCTCGGGCCTTAGTGCGCTCGTGCGGACCGACTTCAACGTGCCGCTCGAAGAGGCCGAGGACGGTTCGACGGTCGTCGTCGACGACTTTCGGATTCGCATGGCGGTCCCGACGCTCAAGTGGCTGTTGGATCGTGGGGCGAGCGTGACGTGCTGCTCTCACCTCGGGCGACCGAACGGAAAACCTGATCCCGCCTACTCGATGGCCCCGGTCAGAGAGCGCCTCGCACTGCTCTGCCCGGGCGTCACTCTCATGGAGAACCTGCGTTTTTACCCCGGCGAGAAGTCGGGCGACCCTCGTTTTATTGCGCAACTCGTCGCGGACCACGACGTCTACGTGAACGAGGCGTTCGGCGTCGCACATCGATCCCACGCGTCGGTCGTCGGTCCCCCGATGACGCTGATGAGCGCGGCGGGGGAGCGACTCGCACTCGAGGTCGAGACGATCGGGGGACTGCGCGACGCGGTGGAGCGGCCGTTCGTCGCGATCGTCGGTGGGGCGAAGGTCGCGGACAAACTCGGCGTCTTGGAGGAGCTCGCGGAGCGGGTCGACGTGTTAGCGATCGGCGGCGGGATGGCGTTCACGTTCTTAGCGGCGATCGGCCACGATGTGGGATCCTCCCTCGTCGATACGGACCACATAGAGGAGTGCCGACGGCTTCTCAAGTCACATCCTGAGATCCTCCTCCCGAGCGACGTCGTCGCGTTGGAGCCCGGCGGGAGTTTTGGCCACGCGTGCGTGAACCACGGACCCCGTGGGGATGCGAAGGTGATCGGTCGAGACATCCCTCACGGCTGGACGGGACTCGATATCGGCCCCGACTCGATCGACGCGTTCACCGAGGCGATCTGCGGCGCGAAGACGGTGTTTTGGAACGGGCCGGTCGGTGCGTTCGAAGACGACCGGTTCGAAGAGGGGACCCGACGTGTCGCCGAGGCGGTCGCGGCGAGCCCGGGATTTACCGTGGTGGGCGGTGGAGACAGTGCGAGTGCGTTGGACGGGCTCGGCCTCGCGGGGGAGGTGAGCTTCGTCTCGACTGGTGGGGGAGCGTCACTCGAACTCTTGGAGACCGGCGATCTTGCGGCACTGCGTGCCCTGCGCTCCGCGCCGAACGCGCCGAACGCGCCGAACGCGCCGCGAGGATAGGTCGGATCGAGATGACTCCGAACGTTCGCCGGCCGCTCGTGAGCGGCAACTGGAAGATGAACCACGACCACATCGAGGCGCTCCACACGGTCCGTGATCTCGGGCTGCGGCTCAAACCGGCCGACGTCGAGAACGTGACGGTCTCCGTACACCCGCCGTTCACCGACCTGCGTACGGTCCAGACTCTCGTCGAGGGCGAGTCGCTTCCGATCTCGCTCGGCGCGCAGCACTGCAGCGATCTCGACAGCGGCGCGTTGACCGGAGAGGTGAGCCCGGTGATGCTCGCACGCCTAGCTACGTCATACGTCATCGTCGGGCACTCCGAGCGGCGCCAGGTCTTTTCGATGACCGACGAGTGTGTCGGCTCGACGTTGCGGGCGGTGGTCCGCAACAAGATGACTCCGATCTGTTGCGTCGGGGAGACGGCCGAGGAGCGTGAGAGAGGCAAGACCGAGGCCGTTATCGAGAGGCAGCTCACGGCCGCGATGGACGGGCTCAGCTCCGAGGAGATCGCAACCGTCGTCGTCGCGTACGAACCGATATGGGCGATCGGTTCAGGCGATCCGGCCTCGACGGTCGACGCTGAGGACGCGGCGAGCTTCATCAGGTCGGTTCTCGTTCAACAGAGTGACGTATCGGCTGGTGAGAGGGTGAGAGTTCTCTACGGGGGGTCGGTCAACGCCGAGAACGCGGGGGAGTTCGCGGCCGAAGAGGACATCGACGGCGTGCTCGTCGGGGGGGCGAGTCTCGATGCGAAGACGTTCGCCGACATAGTAAGAGCGGTCGGGGCCTGCTACCGTTCCTGAGACGGATCGAACGGATCTGACGGATCTACGAAGGAGTCCACAGTTGCTGACAGTGATTTACGTTATTCTCGAGGTCGCGACGTCGCTCGCGTTGCTGTTCTTGATCCTGATGCACAGCGGCAAAGGCGGTGGGCTCTCGGACATGTTCGGGGGCAGTGTCGGAGCGGCCGCGCAAGGATCGACGGTCGTCGAGCGGAACCTTGACCGTATTACGGTGACGGTCGCGCTCATCTTCGCGTTCACAACCCTCACACTGGATCTGCGCCTGCAGTGACACGCGAGGCCAGGAGCCGTCACGAGATGGGTCGGCGGCGCCTGTCCGGGTTGGGGTTGCTCGTGAGCGTCGCACTCGTTGCGGCCGCGTGTGGAAGAAGCGTACCCGACGGTTCGGCGCCACCCGTGACCCTCGTACCGGTTAAAGGTGGCGAGATCACGGTCGGGATCAACGCCGCTCCGACGAACTGCAGCCCGAACACGATCGCGGGAGACACGTGGGCGGATCGACTCGTCTTGGAGCCGGTACTGCCGTCGACGTTCTTCGTGAGTCCCGGTGGAACCCCGGCCCCGAACCAGGCGCTCGTCGAGCAGGCGGAGTTGACGAGCACTAACCCCCAGACGGTCGTCTACACGCTCAATCCAAAGGCGGTCTGGTCCGACGGCGTCCCGATCGGCGTCGCCGACTTCGTCTACGCGTGGCAGCAGCAGAGACACCTTTCGATCGTCCCGGGCGACACCGGGAACGAGCCGACGACGACGATGGGTTACCGCGACATCGCGTCGGTGACCGGATCGAACAGCTCCCACACGGTGACGGTTATCTTCAAGAAGCCGTTCTCTGACTGGCAGATGCTCTTTAACTACATGATGCCGGCCCACGTGATGACCGCAGGTGGTGCAATTGCGCACTGCAACGGGATCAACCCCGCCGTCGACCTCTCGGGAGGACCGTTTGTCATCAGGTCGATAAGTAGATCCGGGACGATCATGATGGTGAAGAACCCGAGATGGTGGGGGATAGCGCCGAGTATCTCGGTACTGCGGATAAAGGTCGCGAGATCCTCCGCTCAGCTCGCCGCGTGGGTGAAGGACGGTGTCGTCCAAGTTGCCCAGCCGGACAGCTTCAACCCCGGTTTCTTACAGGCGATCTCCGAGGACCCCTACGTGATGAGCGAGTCGGGGATATCGGCAAGGTTCCTCCAGGTCGTCTTCGCGATGACGTCTCCGGCGTGCCAGCCGCTCGCGATGAGAGAGGCGATCGCGTACTCGCTTAATCGCCAGGCGATCCTCAACTCCGTCCTCGGGTGGGCGAACGCGGGAATCGCGGTGTCGACGAGCCACCTCTACTCCGAGAGCCAGGGCGCGTACCCGTCTCTGAGCGCGACCCCGAGTGCGCTCGTCGCAGGAAACGAACCGTCGTCTACGACGACGACGCTTCCTCCGGCCTCCTCTGGGAGTCCGTACCCGGCGACGGCGGTCCCGAGCGTCACGCGATCCCTCCTTCAAGCTCAGGGGTTCACGAGAAGCAGAGGCGGCTTGTGGCACAACGTCGCGGGCAAGCCGCTCAGCCTGCGACTCGCCGTCGACGAGGCGGACACGTGGGCGAGTGAGACGGGGAGACTTGTCGCGAACCAGCTCCGCGCCGCTGGATTCTCGGTGACGGTCCTACCCGCCTCGAGTAGCTCCGCGGCCGGGATCGCGCTCGCCTCTGGCAACGCCGACATCGGGGTCATCCCCTACGACTCGACCCCGTATCCGAGCCAGGCGATCGCGTGGTACACCCCGCTACTCGGCCAACCGGGACAGGCGGGATCGAAGGACTGGGGAAACCTCGACAACGCGACGCTCAACCAGCTGCTTTCTAACGCTTCTGCGGAGCTCAATCCAGTTACCGCCACTCCGCTCTACAACGAGGCCGACAAGCTCTTGTGGCAACAGATGGCGACGCTCCCACTCTTCTCCGAGCCTACTGTCCTAGCGTGGTCGGACTACGTCTACGGCGTCGGACCGAACAGCCAAGGCCCGAGCCTGCTCTGGTTTCCCCAGACGTGGCAGACGAGAGCGGTGCAGCCGCTGCAGCGACGAGGACCGCCGCCGGCTAAGAGTTCATAGGACGAGTTCGTCGGGCGCGGTCCCAATCGACTAAGATCGGTTCGATTCACCACCGTCCCGTGACGGTGACCAAACAGCCAGTCGGAGTGGCGGAATCGGCAGACGCGCCAGCTTGAGGGGCTGGTGCCCGCAAGGGCGTGGGGGTTCAAGTCCCCCCTCCGACACTGACTTTGTCTCACGGATCCGACTCGGCGCAAGCGTGCCCGTCCGCCGGGGAAGTTCAGTTGGGATCGGACGACCATCTCGACGCGATAGCCGCTTGGGTGCTGAACGTGCGCTACTGTGGTTACCATGGTTGCAGTGACCTGGAGCGCTCTCGGTCTATTGGCAGTGATATCGGTTAGTTTTCTCGGGTTTACATGGGGGCAGATGAGTAACGTGACTGCCCGCATCGATGAGACGAATACCCGCATCGATGAGACGAATACCCGCATCGATGAGACGAATACCCGCATCGACAAGCTGGGTTCCGACATGAATGCCCGTCTCGACCAGATGAATGCCAGGATCGACCAACAGGGTGCCGAGATACGAGCTGAGATAGCCGAACTGCGTACTATTGTGATCTCCACTAATGGCCGACTTGATACGCTGATCGAGCGAGTGGCCAACCTGGAAACTCATCGCGTTTGAGCTAGACGCGAGCGGGCAGGTGTTCACCGCTACCGACGACATCGCTATACCCGGTCCAGAATCATCGCGTTCGGGCAAGCGAAAACTTCTGCGAGGGTGGCGTTTCTCCTCCAACATGCGGACCACCCGGGTAGTCTCCACGCCACGGTATCCGGAGTGAAATTTCTCGGCTCTTATCCCGCAACGGGTACCGAGGCCACTGCACTCAGACGCGAGGCCAGCAAAGCCCAGGTACCGCCGTGGCCTAGCGAACTTCTTCGTGCACCTGGGTCGAGCGTCCCTGCGAGTCGACCGCTTCGCGGTCGAACGTGTGCTGGCGACTCCCCACGGGTCGCCGGGAGATCCCATAGACGACCGCCGAGGCGACAAAACCGACTGCTCCCACCACCATGAGGATGACGCCCACGGTGTTGATCCGGAACCCGTTGCCCTGGACGGTGACCGCCCAGTACATGATGGCGCCGGCCGCGATCGCGATCGTACTAAATACCATTCCTCCTATACCCATCTCACATACCTCCACTTCGGAGCGCTAACCGCCTGCCGCAAGTGGCAGCGATAGTCTCACTCCTTCACTAGTAAGACTACTCTAGTGTTCCAAAACTAGCAAGCGAAATCTAGTAATAATAGACTATACTGGCACTATGTCAGAGTGGAACTTCCTCACCAAACACGCCCGAGCGCTCGTCTGCATCTCCGAAGACCCCGGGATAAGCCTACGGGACATCGCCACCGCTCTCGGGATCACCGAGCGAAATGCCTTCACCATCGTGAACGATCTGAACGCGGCCGGCTACGTCGTCAAGGAGAAGGACGGCCGCCGGAATCGCTACCACATCCAGCCTCATATGCCCCTCCGAGAAGCCGTGGGTCGAGAGCAGACGATTGGCGAACTCCTCGCGCTCCTCGTCGACCCCACTTCCGGGTGATTGTCCGAGATAACCCGGAGTTCAAGTGCCATGATTGACATGTGTTCGTGAGGGAGACGCTTACCAAGAACCGAGATACTGTGGGCTTCCTCCGGTTTGACGGACATCCACCATCAGGTGCATAGCCCCGGAAAGGATGTTCATTATGGAGACCGTGGAACGGAAGAGGCCCCGTCCCCGCCGGTCGTTCACCCTGAGTTCAAGGCTGAGATCGGACGACGATCTCGATGCGACAGCCAGTGTGGGCGTTGAACTTGCGCTACTGTGGTTACCGTGGTTGCAGTGACCTGGAGCGCTCTCGGTCTATTGGCAGTGATATCGGTTAGTTTTCTCGGGTTTACATGGGGGTAGATGAGTAACGTGACTGCCCGTATCGACCAGATGAATGCCAGGATCGATGAGACGAATGCCAGGATCGACCAACAGGGTACAGTGATACGAGCCGAGATACGAGCAGGGATGGCCGAACTGCGTACTATGGTTATCTCTATCAACGGCCGACTTGATACACTGATCGAGCGAGTGGCCAACCTGGAAACTCATCGCGTTTGAGCTGGACGCGAGCGCACGTGCGCTGGTGGAACAAGAACCCGCGATCGATCGTCGCTGCGAGATCCGCATAGCGTACCTCCAGCTATCGAGACGAAAGCGAAGTGCACGGTAGACACCCGCAGGGAGATTGTCTACCAATTAAAGCTTCCTACGGTATGCTTCGGGTCACGCATAAGACAGCTTTACGTCTCGACGACGACCTATCTCTCTGAGGCACGCGATATTTTCGGCACCAAGACGGCGACGGAGACAGCCCACGTCGCACTAACCGAGGTCGTTGCCAAACGCGGGCGCTAGCGGCTCTTCGGGCGGCTCCGCAAGCAAGAAGGGATCGACCTGGCCGACGAGGCGGTCATGGCTCGGGCGTGGCGCTGAGGTCCAGGCCGCCCCGGCAGCGTGCAGCACTACGACGCCGACTTCGATCTCATCGCAGCCACGCCTCGGGCACGGTAAAGCCTGCCCGCAGTACGAGATAGACATGCAGCGCGGTGGCGTCGCGTAGCCTTCCAACCGAGACGACATTGACGAAGATGGACTGGGTGAACGCGATGGTGCGACCGGCTCCGGGCATGGAGCGGGTTCGGTAGACAAGAGGCGGGGGGCTCTTGTCCCACCAGTCGTAGAGTGCATCGGCCAGGGATCCACAGATCTCGTGCAAGGGATCAGGATCCGCCCGGCCCCCAACCTTGAGTCGTCCCGTGCTCGCCCGATCGTCGAGACCGAGGACATCGAGGTTGGACTGGTGGGTGAGGTGGAACGAAGAGGGCATCGAATCGAGCGCCACGATGTAGAGATCACCGTCGGCCTCGGTGAGGATCCGCGCCGGGAAGCGCTCACGCGCCGCGGCTCCAGGACGGTTGGCTGCGTACCGGACCCGGAAGCGACCCGACAGGGGATCGAAGCGACCCGACAGGGGATCGAAGCGCCCGACGGGGTCGCGACGGGGCTCCCAGTCCCACTCGTCGGGCGGTGCCGGATCGATCCTCCACCACGGCCGAGGCGCCGGCGACAGGCGTAGCCCCTTGGGCCTATGCTGTGGGAACTTCTTCAGGACTGATCCGCTGAGGAGCGGATCAGGCGCACGACGGTGTCCACCTGTCCCGAAGCGAAGAGGCTGGCCAAGCTACGCCCACCGAGGTCGTCGCGAGGAGCCCTCATTAGAGCATCGGCGGACTCGGCGCCAACGCCGGCCTCGCGCAGGGCTGCGATCACCGAGACTAGGCCTGGTCTCGTCTCGGCCCGGAGCGCGTCGAACTGCCAGTCGGGATGAAGTGTCCGGGCGCCGGAGCGCCACCCGAGAAGCTGTCCTCGTCGGCGGCGCCGGTCGATCCCCTTGCGGTCGTTGATCGAGCCGACCAGGGCCACCACCTGAGCGGTGTCGAGAGCGGACGCCGCGACAGGCTGCCGACGCTCGCCAAGGCGTCGCTCGTTGACCAACCTGGCGGCCCGCTGAGCGCCAACCGAGACGGCTCCGAAGGGATCGCTGGGCCCTTCGACCTCCTCAGCCAAGAAGACGACAGCTTCCGCGAGCACGGGGTCGTCGCTGGTCTGCTCCTCCAAGACCTTGAGTGCGTGAGCAAGTGTGGGCGTCACGGATACCTCCTGCGGAAGAGTCTACAGTGTCTACAACCTTATGTCTACACCGTCTACGTCGACGTGACGACCGCCATCTCGCGCGGCATCTGGTTCGCGTTGCCAGCGACCTCTGCAATGGACGGTGAGATGTCTCGCGGCGTCTCGTCGCAGTGCGCGCCTATAAACTTCTCGACCGCTTCCTCTCTGGAGAAGCAGGCCGGCCGGTCGGAGTCCTTCTCCGTTCTGCCGAGGATGACGCCGGCGGAGGTGAGTAGTTCGCCGGCGTGCGACTGCGACGTCGACCCGCGCCGTAGCCGCGACGTACAACTTCTTCGCGCATGAGCGTGAGCAACAAATGGCGACTTCCCCTGTGACAGATCCGCATGACTCGCCTGCACCGCCGACACGTGTTGGTGAAGACAGGGCCGCTCCAGCGAAGGTACTGTTGGACGAAGCTAAGACTGTCACGGGGCTGATTCGGGCTGCTCTGGATGATGCGTCGTGTCAACTGCTGTGGTCCGAGAAGAGCTACGGACGGGTCTTCTCGCTTGCAGCCCTGAGTCATGAGTGCGTTTTTCTCGAGCAGCTCGCGTCCGGCGTTTGTCAGAACTACCCGCCGTCGATCATGGCCCTTCTTGCCCGTCATCACCTCGAGACCTGGCTGACCGGTATCTACTTGCTCACGGGCGGTGAGGCGGCCCTCGAAGCGTTCCTCGGTGATTCACGTCGATCGCACGAAGCCCTACGCCAGAAGATGGAAGAACTGCGTAACGCTGGTGTACCTCTCGATGTTGAGTTACCGCCACTTGAGGACTTCGAATGGGAGGCAAGGCGTTGGAGTTACGACGTTCCCTGCGTCGGCCGACGATGTCCGAACGATCTCAAGAGCCCGGCCCCCGTTGGCTTCCGGCTCTCCGTTTGACTCGACCGGGCTCCTGTGAGATTGATGTCTCGACTTACCAGACGGTCTTGAGCAGTCGTGAGTTCTGGATCCGTCGGTCGCCGGTGACCAGCGGGGGGTCGACGGCGCGCGAGTCCGCGACAACCCTCAAGACAGCTTGAAGTCGTTCGTCACGACCTCGCTTACGTGTTCGAAGTCCTCCCAACTCGGCTCCGGGAACCCCTTGAGCGAACCGCGGAAAGTCGATCCAGCCGATGGAAGATCGGCAACTATGATCCGCAGGTGAGAACCTGGTCGAACGCCGAGTTCTGTGAGGCGCTCGGCGGGGACGCTGCCGTCACCCGCAACAACGACTTCGTAGCCTTGGTTTGAGCCCGCGGTGCTCATAACAACGAGCATACCCTGAGGTCGCCCGAGCATCGCAGTGCCCTGGTCCGGTCGCACCGAAATCGTACACTCGCAAGATCAGGCTTTACTTCTAGTCTGTTCCATAATAGTGTAGTGTTCCACTACATCCGGAACAGCCATAAATGTGAAACGGAAACGTGGCAATAGATCCAGAGAGGAGGTGCGGTCGTGGTGGTGAGTTCGCCGAACGCAGCAGAGACGCTACGCGCTGTCGAGCACCTGGTACGTGACACCCTTCCGCCGGGCTGGTCGCTAGGCTCTCGGAGGTTCGCGAAGAAGCGCTCCGGGCGCGTCGATGCGAAGTGGGTGGTTTCCTCCCCCGACGGCACCGCCGCTACCTTCGTTGTTGAAGCCAAGCGTTCTGTTATCGGTCGTGAGGTCAACGACGTACTGGCACAACTCGCCACATTTGGCGATACTCCAATCCTCGCCGCGCCCTACATCGGTGCAACCTTACGGAAGTCGCTTGCCGATCGCGACGTGAGCTTCGTTGACACGACCGGTAACCTGCGCCTCGTCGTGGACCGTCCCGGTATTTTTGTCGAACGCCAGGGTGCGAGAAAGGACCCCTGGCCCTCGGACGAGGCGCTCCGATCACTTCGCGGGCGGGCTGCAGGGCGCGCTGTTCGCGCTCTTGTTGACTTCCGTCCTCCCTACGGAGTGCGCGACCTAGCCAAGCGTGCCTCGATTCCGCTGGGATCGCTGTCACGGACGCTCGACCTTCTGGATCGGGAGGGATTCGTCACTCGGAACGAGCGGGGGGCGGTTACAGAACTCGATTGGGAAGCGGCGATCCGACGTTGGAGCCACGACTACGAATTCAGCCGTTCGAATCGAGTCACCTACTACCTCGAAGCCCGTGGGCTCAGCGCCCTCGCGCCCAAGCTGAGCGAGGCAAAGTTGCGCTACGCTGCGACCGGAGCGTTCGCAGCGCAACGGTTCGCGCCGATTGCCCCGGCCCGGCAGGCAGCAATATATGTTGAAGATGCCACCGAAGTGGCTAACCGCCTGAAGCTTCGCGTGGCTGATGCGGGCGCAAATGTCGTACTTGCCGAACCTTTCGATCCGGTTGTGTTCGAGCGATCAGCGGTCCGTGAAGGCATCGAGGTCGTGGCCACCTCACAGTTGGCGGCCGACTTGCTGACAGGCTCAGGACGAGAACCCTCGGAGGGGAACGAGCTACTCTCGTGGATGCGTGGTAATGAGGATGCTTGGCGTGTTTGACGAACTCTACGTGCGTGCCCGGGCTGCACTTCTTGACACAGCTGAAGCTATCGGTGCGCACCTTGATGCGGCAGTCTTGGTGGGCGCACAGGCGATTTACCTTCATACCGGCGATACCGACCTCGCGATCGCGGAGTACACGACCGACGCTGACTTCGCGATCTCTCCCATCGAACTTGCCGGAACCCCGCTGCTAGACGACCTGCTGGAGGAAGCGGGGTTCACCCTACGAGAACATCCCGGGGCCTGGTTGAGCCCAGACGGTATCTACGTGGATCTCATGGTTCCAGAGGCTCTTGCAGGTCCGGGAAGGCGAGGGGCGCGGCTCGGACCGCACGGCAAACGCGCGGCTCGTCGGACCAGGGGTATTGAAGGAGCGCTCATCGATCGCGAGAGACACACGATAAGCGCGCTCGATCCAGCGGATCCCCGGCAGGTGTCGATGTGGGTTGCGGGGCCAGCCGCCCTCCTCGTTGCAAAGATCCACAAGATTGTCGAGCGCGTGGATGCGAGCGACCGGGTACGAGACAAGGACGCGCTGGACGTTCTCCGCTTGCTCAGAGCGGTCGATACCAACCAGCTGGCTCACCGTCTCCGGTCCTTGCTCGATCAGGAACTAACGCGCTCCGTAGCGACGGAAGCCATCGTCGTCCTACCTCAGCTGTTCGGGGAAGCTCGTAGTTATGGTGTCACGATGGCAGTGCGAGCTGCAGGCGAAGCGGAGGATCCGACGACGATCGCAGGATCGTTGATCGCTCTCACTACAGACCTGAGGAGCGTCCTTGAATAGTCTGCTTTAGAAATTGGAAGACTGCGTGGACAAGGAGTTGGCCGACGTCTGGTATGGATCGGAACAAGGGCAAGTGTCTGGAATCATCACGATTCGCACCTGTTACTCGCGTTGCCTTCTCGAATGTAGACGGGGCGGCCAAACCCGGTTCGTCAAACGGCTCAGCAGCAGTTGGGGTCCATCACTCGCACGAGCGCACTCAAAGCGGAGCGATCGGCTGTGTAGTAGGTGCTCGCACCCTGCCGCTTGGCGACGAGTAGCCCCGCCCGGCTGAGCTGGCCGAGGTGGTGGCTGACCGTGGCGTCGGTTAGCTGAAGTTCGTGGGCGAGGTCGACGTTGCGCAAGCCGTCGGAGCCAGCAGCTAGGACCAATGAGAAGAGCTTGATGCGGACTGGGTCGGCTAAGGCCTTGAGCCGAAGAGCTACTTCGAGTGCATCGGCATCGCTGACGACGCCAGCTGCGACCGGTGGGCAGCAGAGTGCACCGGATAGTTCGATGAGCGGCAGGGACTTCGGCACAGGTCCAGTATCGCACATCCCCTTGACATATATCTAGACTGTCAGTACATTAGTCCTAGACGTTCATCTAGGAAAAGGAGATTCCCATGTCAAACGAGGTCAGAGAAGCTGTTAAACGGCGTTACGCCGCGGCCGCCGTCGAAGCCGACGGCGCCTACAGCGAGGCCACGCCGTGCTGTGGGGAACCTGCGGTCAGCACCTGCAGCCCAGCAGGCGAGGCGGTTTTTGGGGCGGCACTGTATGACGAGGCAGGGGAGGGCGCCTTGCCGAATGCGGTCGCGGCCTCGCTCGGCTGTGGCGTTCCAACCGCTGTCGCAGATTTGCACCCTGGCGAAGTCGTGCTCGACCTCGGATCCGGGGCCGGCGCCGACGTGCTGATCGCCGCTGGCCGGGTTGCTCCTGGCGGCAGGGTGATTGGACTCGACATGACCCCGGAGATGCTGGATCTAGCGCGCCAAAACGCCGTCCTCGCGGGGGTCGATAACGTCGAGTTCATCGAGGGTTACCTCGAGGAGATCCCGTTGCCAGACGCCACTGTCGATGTCGTGATCTCCAACTGCGTGATCAACCTGGCTGCCGACAAGCATGTCGTGCTGAAAGAAGCCGCCCGCGTGCTTCGCCCCGGTGGGCGCCTCGCGATCTCCGACGTGATCGCCGATCCCGACATGGACGCAGCGACACGATCTGACATCGCAGAGTGGACCGGTTGTATAGCTGGTGCACTTACCGAAGCCGACTACCAGGTTGGCCTCTCTGGCGCCGGCTTCGAAGAAGTCGAGGTCATCGAGACCCATCGGGTTCATCCGCACGCCGTCGCGGCCATCGTCCGGGCTGTCCGGGCCCGGGACGGTAGCGCAACTGGGAACCCCTGACAGCAAGAGGGTCTGACGCGCTGATACCGGGCGAAGACTGGTGACGTGTATAGAGCCGACCGGATCGGAGCGGTCGAGCCATCCTATGCTAACGCACGAACCGACCTTCGTTGGCCGTCACCCAATGCTGAGCAGATCGAGGCCCTCGGATACACCGTCGAAATCAAACCCTGCGAAGCCGTCTGACGAGAACCTAATGCTCGGGACAACGTTCGAGCGGGGCTTTGCCTCGAACCGCGATCGCCCGTGAACCTGCGAACGGTGTCGATCCCGACGGAACCTCCTTATTGGTACACTGACTTATTGGTACACTAACTCGCGGAGGTCGTACCCGATGATGACGACAGTCAATCCGAAGGGAAAGGTCACGATTCCTGAGCCTGATCACGCTCTGGTGGCTGAGACTGCGGCGTAACTCGAGACCAAGTAGGGTTGTGAAGTGCCGATATTCGAGCTTCGCGATGGAGGGCTCGTGCCGTTCGCGCGGCTCCACCCCGGCCCTGATCTCTACGAGCGGGAGATCGAAGAGCTCGTCTGGGGCGATCTTGAAGCGTTCGCTGGGCAGTCGCTTTTGCCCGTAGCGCGCCAGCCTCATATTGTCGGCGGTGGTGTGCCCGATATTCTGGCGCTCGACGAAGACGGTCGGGTTGTGGTGATCGAGATAAAGCGTGACATCGACCGCGGCCAACTCGCCCAGTGTCTCGAATACGCGGGCTGGGCTCGTCTGACGAACCTCGATGAACTGGCAAGCCTCTACGACACAGGTTTGGCCAAGCACGGGGGAGTGGAAGCGTTCTTTCGGGATTGGCAGGACTTTACCGACACGGCGACACCGCTCACCATCAATCCGCAACCGCGGTTGATCCTAATCGCCCGGGATTTCGAAGGCAGGACGCGCTCAGCTGTCGACTTCCTCCGCGAGTACTCACTACCGGTCGTCTTCATACCGGTCACCATCTACGAGGACGCGACCGGGAGGCGAGTTATCGACATCGAGGCCGACCACGAGCCTGTAGTATCCACAGTCGCCGGTACCGGTGCTGTATTAGCTGCACCCGGGCTCTCCCCCCGCCGGGTCACGGTGATGGACTTGTTGAGCGCTGGGCTTCTCGAAGCTGGCGAGCCGGTCGAGTTTCCTCGTCCTCGGCTTGGTACGCGCCATACGGCGGTGATTCGCGCGGATGGCGCCTTCGAACTCCCTGACGGCACCAGACACGCATCACCGTCACGTGCAGCGGCGAGCGCAGCCGCGGTGGTCTCCTATGACGGCTGGCGCGCATGGAGGGTTCCGCGTCTCGGAGGGACAAGGCTCGACGAGCTAAGGGAGTCTTACGAGATCGGAACAGGCGGAGAGTGAATACTGTGAGCGTCTCGCGTTGTGGAAGGAACCTCCACTTTGTAACAACGCCGCAGGGCAAGCACGGACGCGGCAGGAAGCGAGGGGGAGCGGGTGATGGGATCGAGTTATGAGGTCACGACCGGCGCGTCGGGAGCGCGAAGGGATGCAGGCTGCCTCCTCGACGGGAACTCACCCAAGAGGCGGCTCTCCAGGAGGCAGATACTCAAGGGCGTAGCGCTCGGTGGAGCGGGCGTAGCGCTCGGCGCGTGTGGTTCGGGTAACAGCGGGCGAACGGGGTTCGCGAATCCGGCGGCTCGGCTCAAGCACGCGGTGCTGCCGGCGGGGACGCTGCCCCATCCCCACCTTCCCGAGGGTACCGACACGATCCCAGAGATCGACCACATCGTCGTCGTCATGCTCGAGAACCACTCCTTCGACAACATCCTCGGGATGCTCGGGCGAGGCGACGGCTTCACGCTCGCGTCGAACGGTGCTCCTACGGCCACCAACCCGAACGGCCAAGGTGACCTCGTCCGGGCGTTCCACATGCCGACCCCCTGCCAGCTCGACCGCAAGCCCTCCCAGTCGTGGAACGCGAGCCACGTTCAGTACGACCACGGGAGCAACGACGGCTTCGTCGTCTCCGAGAGCGGACCTGTCGCGATGGGCTACTGGACGCCTACCGACATGCCCTTCACCAACGGGCTCGCCAAGGTCTTTCCCATCGGGGATCGCTACTTCTGCTCCGTGCTCGGCCAGACCTTCCCAAACCGTAGGTACCTGATAGCGGGCACCTCGATCGGCATGGTCGACGACACCACTCCGACCGGGCTACCGCCCGCCGGGACGATCTTTAACCTCTTGAACCGCCACGGGATCTCTTGGCGCGACTACTACTCGGACCTGCCCACCGCGGGCCTCTTCCCCCCGTTGCTCGGCGCTAAAGACGTTGCGCCGAACCTGGTGCACATCAACGAGTTCTACGCTGACGCCGCGTCCGGGAACCTGCCGGGGTTCGCGATCGTCGACCCAAATTTCAGGACCGACTCCGAAGAGGATCCCCAGGACATCCAGTACGGCGACGTCTTCCTCGCCAAGGTGGTCGGTGCCTTGATGTCTGGTCCCGCGTGGCCAAGGACCCTCATCGTATGGAACTACGACGAGCACGGCGGCTACTACGACCACGTCCCGCCGCCGGCAGCGGTCGATCCAGACGGCATCCCGCCTGCGATCGACGTGCCGCCCGACCAGCCGGGGGGCTTCGATTGCTACGGCTTCAGGGTCCCCTTCGGCGTCGTCTCCCCATACGCACGGCCACGCTACGTCTCCCACGTCGTCCACGACCACACCTCGGTGCTGAAGCTCGTCGAGACGAAGTGGAACCTGCCCGCTCTCACCCGCCGCGACGCGAACGCCTCCGACCTCCTCGACAGTATCGACCTCGCCTCTCCGCCCGCCTTCTTGCACCCACCGAGCCTGCCCCTCCCTGCCGACCCTGCGCTCGGAGCCTCGTGTGAGAAGGTAGGGCCGGGGATCATCCCGCCGCCGACCGCCGTCGTGAGGGGTTAAGGATCCGGAGCGCTCAGTAGTGGCGCGTTGTGCATGAGAAGCGACACGTCTTCAACAGTCCGCCATCGCTCCAAGGGCGCGGCAGATCTCATAAGAGCGCGGCCCGAGAGTCCCGAGGTGACGTACGAGCATTGCTTTCGGAAACGGCCGCAAATTGTCGAAGGATGCAACGCACTCGACAGGAAGACCCTCATCCGTCCCAAGTTGTACCTCGCTCGGGATTCCACGGATGTTGCGCGTGACCGGTGCCACGACGACGCGCTGCATAACTTCGTTTCCTCTGTCTCGGCTCACGATCAGGAACGGCCGCCCCTTTTCGTCGGGGCTTTCTCCCCACCAGAGATCCCCCCGCCTCACCACCATCGCTCCCAGGGCTCTTCACGAAGGGCTTCTTGGGCGAGACGCTCAGCTTCTCTCAGTTCCGCGGCAGTCTCTGGAACGCGTGTGTACCCGTCCTCGTAGGCCGCGTCGATTGCCTCTTGCCGCGCTGAGGATACAACCACCTCGATCCCACGCCGGACGAGATCCGAGCGGCTGGCGAAGGTGCCGTTTACGACCAGGCAATCGGCGGCCGCTACGAGCTCATCGGGCAACTTGACAGCGATCTGAGTTGTCATACCATCAGTATGCCATATCGCATGACGGAGTGACGAGCGCAAGTGCGGTCCAGGAGCAGGTCGCGCTTTCCGGCAGGCGAAGTGCTCGATTACGATGGTATGCACCAGATGGTAAATATCTGGAGGACACCGGGATACCGCCGACCGCCCTGGTCGACGACACGTCGGGACCAAGAGCAAGGAGACAGATCGTGCACGCCGAGACCTCAGTCGACATCGATGCCGCCCCCGCCGACGTCTGGAAGGTGCTCACCGACGTCGAGCGGATGCCGACGTGGACGGAGTCGGCGACCAAGGCGGAGCGCCTCAGCACCGGGGAGCTGGCTGTCGGCGCCAAGGTGCGGATCAAGCAACCTCGGTTGGGCGCCATGGTATGGGAGGTCACCGAGCTTGAGGCGGAGGCGTCGTTCACCTGGACCACCAGCCGGGGCGGGGTGACCACCACTGCCGGCCACCAGCTCCGCGCCAATCAGCACGTCACCACCACCACCATCCTATTTTCCATCGACCAGCGAGGTCCCATGTCCGGCATCATCGGCCTCTTTACGGCGAAGCTCACCGCCAAGTATCTGGCGATGGAGGCGGAGGGCCTCAAGCGACGGTGCGAATCCTGACGACCGATCGCTGTCGTGCAATGGTCGTGAGTCCGCCAGAACGTAGCTGCTGGGGCGAGCGGACAATTTCCCCGGGAGGACCATTCGGGTAGGCAAGACCGGAATGGGCGGGGTTGGACTGCCCGAAGCCAGTGTGGCGAAGACCGTTTACGCTTGCCCATCTTACGTAGATCGGCTTGGAGTGATAGACGCTGATGTTTGAAAAAAAATCGGCTACAAGCCGAGCACGCGACGAATCCCCTCGTCCACCTCGTTCATGAGCTTCACCGACAGTGTGCCAAGAGTCCCTTGAAGGTCGGTCTTGTCCACTGTCGCCAGCGCCGTCACGTTCACCACCGAGTCCTTCGGTAGGCCAGTGCTTGTCGCCGGGAGGAAGACGTTTCCCGGCATGCTAGCTAGAGCTGTGTTCGAAGTGATCACGGCCACCACGGCGGTCGCAAGCCTGCTGTCGTTGTACGGTTTCGCCTGGATCACAAGAACCGGGCGATGCTTGGCCGGGCGGCTACCGCCTGGATGACCAAGGTCGGCCCAGTACAGCCGACCTCGAGTGATCACCAGGTTTCCGTCTCGCCAGCAATCCGACGATGGCCGGCGTCGACGGCGGTCCGAGCCGACTCGTCTTCGTTGGCAAGATCGGCTACGGCGTCAATCTGGGAGACCAGCGAGGATTCGTCGAGGTCGGCGAGGTAACGGCGCACCGCCGTGCAGAACAGCTCTGAACGGCTGATGCCGAGCTGTGTCGCCCTCTCCGTGGCAAGTCGGAACGTCTCGTCGGGTAGGGAGATCGCTGTCTTCACCTTCCTAGTATAACTAGGTATAACCCGTCTCGCTACCGTAGCCCACCACCAGGGATCCCTCGAGTCCGGAACGGCTTACTCTACGGCATTGCTCGCACCACGGGATCGGCGTAGAGCGAGCAGAGCGCTTCGGATTCGTCGGCCTCCACGGGCAGCAGGACGAGTGTCAGCTCGTGAGCAGCGCGGCCTTCATCTCGCATCCGCAGTGAACCCGCCGTCCGTAGTACCCGATGGCGATGTCGAGGCCAAAGTGCTGGTCCGCCGTGAGGTAGGTGGTTGTGGGTCCGTGGTAGTCGTTGGCGAATCCCAAACTGGCTTGAGTAGACAAACAAGTCTACATGGCGGTAGACTGGTTGGGATGAGCACCACGATCCGAGTCAGCGAGAAGACGCGGAGCCGGTTCGCGGGGCTGGCCAAGGCGACGGGCAAACCGATGACGCAACTGCTCGACGAAGCGGCTGATGCCCTCGAGCGCCGGATCTTCTTCGATCATTTCGCAGCTCGTTACGCGGAGCTTCGGCACGATGCCAACAAGTGGAAGGAGATCGAGGCTGAGCGGGCACAGGAAAACAGCTCGCTCTCCGACCGTTCCGCGTGACCGCCCGTCGGGGCGACATCTGGCTCGTTGACTTCGGCAAACCAGTCGGTCACGAACAAGCGGGACGTCGACCTGCGGTCGTCGTGTCCGCCGACCCGCTGAACGAAAGCCCGGCCGGCGTGGTGATCGTCGTGCCGTGTACGACGAGACGCCGCAAGCTCCCCTCGCATGTCGAACTCGATCCGAACGAGTGTGGAATCAACGAGCTCAGCTATGCGAAGTGCGAGGACGTGAAGTCGGTGTCAGAGAACCGGCTCGTCGCTCGCATTGGCTCGGCGAATGATGAAGCACTCTTCCTCATTTCCCGGGCGCTCAAGTTCCTGCTGGACTTTTGAGACTTGTCTGCTATTTATCGTGTCCGCTCGCAGTCCATCGCCGTTACTTGATCATCCTCGGTCGGACGGCCCGGGCGGGGTTCGCGACCATCTGCAACGAGCCGGTTGAGATCTTGCTCACTGTGGTGGCGATGCGACCTCAAGGGTGCACATTATGTCTCCCGATGGAATATCGCTGGACCCCGAGGACGACGACGCGCTGTTGTTCGAGATCTCGACCGCAATTGACCAGTGCGCGCTAGTCGCCTTGAACATCGCCATCGTCTCGCTTCCGATGACGGTGTGGCTGACCTGTGTGACCGTGTATCCAGCGTTCGTCAGCGTGTGCTGATACGACGCCACCGCAGCATCGACGGGTCCATGTACCGCAGTCGTGATCGCCCATTGGGCGCCAGATCCTTTGGAGCCACCGATCGCCGAGAGAACCTTCGCTCCGCTCGGCAACGGTGCGTGCGACGACGGATAGTCGCTCGGCAACTGGTTCCCGATCGAGTAGGAACCAGTTCCGTTATTGCCGTGGACGACTACGCTTCCCCCACCGGAGGAGACCTGGACGCTGTGGCCACCCGATCCCGATATCTCGAACGTGTGACTTCCACAAGCGGCCAAGAGCGCGCCGAGCGCTACCATCCCGCCAAGAAACAACCTCTTGTGGCGCGGCTCTCCGTGGACGGTCTTAGCGCTCGCGAGACCGCCGATTCGCTCATCTGTGTGCCTCGTCGTGTTCTTCATGACTCCTCGCTTCGTTATTGGACGGTTGGGGGCTACTGGTTACTCGGGGGTTGCTGGTTATTCGGGGGTTGCTGGTTATTCGGGGGTTGCTGGCCAGTGGGGGGTAGGTCAGAGGTCATCGACGCGACCGCACCGAGCACGACTACCGCGCAGAGCACGAGCGCGAACCACGCACCGATGCTCAGGTAGTTGAAGTGGGGGTGGAGCACGAACTTCAAGACGACGAGCGCAGCTACGCACACGCCGACGATCAGGCGGAGCCGTGACCACGGGATCGAGATTTCCGGAAGCTTCACGGAGCTAAACCGCGTTATCGCGACGAACGCCGCGAGTGCGAGGGCTCCAAGGAACGCAAGTACCCCAAGAAACCCGTCGGGTGATCCAAGCCCCGTCTCGCTGACGGATCCGAACCCAAAGTCGACGCTCCACCACGGGAGCACGAGCAGGTCGAACGCAAGCAAGAGCCCGCCTCCGCCGACCGCCCACTCCTGCCAGGAGACCTCTTTAATGTCAACGCCCACGCTCGATCCTCCGTGTCCTCTGGCCGTAACAAAGCGACACGGCCGCTACGAGAAAGGGTGGGGCAACGACGGGCGCCGTGCATCGGGGGAGGACCCCAAAGTTAAGAAAACGCTAAAGCAATCCTGGTCAAACAAGGTGCGAACGCGTGACCTCGTGGCAGAGCGCCGCGGTCACGTGCCGTTGCGCTGCGCGTCGACGACGCTCAGATCCAAGAACTCCTTTCCGCTTCGTCGCAGGCGGATCAGGTCCCGGCGTGACGTTATCCCGAGGTTCGAATAGACCCTGCCCAGGTGGTGTTCGACGGTTCTTGGAGAGATGAACATCTGGTTCCCGATCTCGAGATTCGTCAGTCCAAGCGACGCCATCTCGGCAACCCTGATCTCCATCGGCGTCAGCACCCCTCGCACGACTTCCTTGCGCCGACGCCCTCCCGCCAAGTGGAGCTCGCGTTCCGCGACGCCCTTCAGGCGTAGCGCCCCGCACTCCGACGAGATCTTCAACGCCTCTCGAAGATGTGTCCTCGCGCCACCAAGGTCGCCCTTCTTCCGGAGAAACGCACCGTAGGGGATCAGGGTTTCCGCGAGCTCGATCGGCATCGACAGCCCGTCGTGGTAGCCGAGCGCCGCTTTAAAGTTCGCCTCCGCGACCTCCGCATTGTCTTCCAAGAGCGCGAGCAACGCTCTACCACGGGCGAGTAGCGCCCGTGGCCAGCGACACCGTACCCTCTCCGTCGCCCACTCGATGCGATCGAGGACGCCCACGAGATCGCCCGCACGGCCCGCCGCAGAGTGCGCCGCGATCGCCGCCGAGTGCCACGGGATCGAACACGGCTCATAGATCCCGGTGTCGGCCGCGATCTCCTCGGCAACGAGCGCGAACCCACACGCGCCGTCGAGGTCGTGCTCCGAGCGCGCAAGAGCACTCCTAACCCGGTTCAGCCAGCATCGCAGCGCCGGCTGGGATCTACGGTTCTCCCCGATCAGCTCGGCTATCTCGTTACAGAGTCGGTGAGACTCCGCCATCTCGTCCAACTCGAAGTTGACGTGCGCGAGCCCCACCATCGCCCAAGGCGCCCTCCCCGCCATCCACGGTGCGTTCTCGATCGCCGCGTTCAGCGTCTCGCGAGCGTCCAAGAGCCTTCCGACACGCGTCAGGGTATCTGCTTGGGCCACTCCGAGCACGCTCATCGCGAACGGCGCGACCGCCTTCTTCGCCTCGGCGATCGCGACTTCGTAGATCTTCAGCGCTTCGTCGAACTTCGCCTCCATCTTCGCCGTCTGGAGCTCGACGAGGCGCGGTCCCCACTCGATCGAACCGCGATAGCCACGAATCGCGACGTCGTCGGTTCGGAGTGCTTCGATCGCCGCATGTAACTCGTCAGCCGCCTCCGGCTCGGCCAGCAATAGACGCGCCTGACCACGAGCAATCTTGAACCAACCGTCGACATCGGGGTCGATCCTTGATCCAAGGAGCTCCGTCGCCAGGTCCGCGAACTCACTCGCCCTAAGCGGCCCAGAGCCGTAGAGACTGATCAGCGACCCCTCTACGAGCGTCTCAGCCGCAAGCGCGGGATCGACGCCCGCCATCAGGCGTGCCGAGCGTTCGAACGACTCCGACGCACGCGCAGCGTCTCCCGTCTCGTACTCGCACCTCGCCATTATCCGCGTCGCTTCCGCGAGGAGTTTCCGGGGGAGCTCAGGACCTGCGACCACCTCCGTCGCCTGCTCGAGTGCGTCCTGCGCCGCCCCCGCCTCTTTGAACTCCCTCGCAAGCTGAAGCCTCTCCTCCGGCGCGATCCGGCTACCGCTCAGAGCGACGAAACTGTGCAACCAACCCTTCGCCTGGTCAAACGCCCCCGACTCGAGCGCCTCGATCCCCGCCCGGTGTGTCGCCTCGAGTGCCAGCGCGTCCCCGGTCAGGCGAGCCTTCACCGCGTGTTCCGCCGCCTCACCCGACGGCACTCGAAACTCCCAGAGGATCCGGAACGCCTCCGCGTGGAGCTGATCACGAACCGGAACAGCTACGTCGCAGTAGAGCGCCTCTCGGAACAGCGCGTGCGTGAACCCGACGAACTCATCGCCGATCGACCTCACGAGGCCCGCCGAGCAAAGAGCGTCCAACGACGCCACCGCCTCTCCGTGGTCAAAACCGACGAGGCGCTGAACCGCCCCGGGGCGAAACGTGACGCCAAACACGGACGCCGCCCTCGCGTACTCCATCTCGCGCCCCCCCATCCCCGCGAACTTCGTCAGAAGAAACTGCGACGCCGACAGACCCGTGCCCGGGATGTGGAACTCTCCGTCGTCAACCCTTATCCGGCTCGCCAACTCTCGCAGCAGCAACGGGTTCCCCGCACAGAGTTCCCGGGAACGTCTCCTCTCGACCTCGTCGAGCGACCTTCCAATCTCACCCTCGATAAGCGCCTCGGCGCCCGCCGGAGTGAGCGGTTCAAGTCTCAACAGATCGACGTTCTCGCGCGGCGCCGACGCCAACGGTTCCACCTCGCGAAACGCCCTCTCAGGGTGAGGCCTCAGCGTCGCGACGATCGCGACACGTGCGTTCGAGAGGTGACGTACCAGTAGCGTGACGAGCGAGAGCGAGTCCGCGTCCGCCCAGTGGAGATCGTCAAGGCATAGCAACAGCGGTTCGCTATCGCGCTCCAGCCACGTCCGCAACCTGTCCCACGACCAAAACGTCCTCTCCGCAAACGACAGATCCTTCGGACTCCGCAACAGATCCAAGAACCCCGCCGTCGACAGCGCCTCGTTCAAGAAACCAAACGGCAACGCGACGGCCGACGCCTCCCCGTGCGCCCTACAGACTCGAAATCCTTCCGCCTCTCGCGCACAGCGATTAAGCAACGCCGTCTTGCCGAGCCCCGCCTCGCCGACGACGAACCCCGCGCTCAGCGTTCCGCCGCGCGCCCTCTCAACGACCGCGCTCAACAACGACAGACCGTCCTCGCGCTCGAACAACCGGTCCGCCTCCATAATCATTTCGTAAGATTCTTGAGCATTCTCAACATTATCTCAGCTAACTTTCTTAATCCGGGGGATCAGCACGGATCATTCCCCCCCTGCGTAGTATCAGTATTGCTCAGATGAGCGAAGATCCCAACAAGAACGCCCGCGCGACCAACCCCGATGCCGAACACACGTTCCCCTCGGACGACCTCCCTCGTCACCGCCTCGGGAACCCGCCCGAGATCCCTGAGGCCTCGACCGCTCAAACTGGCGGGGGGGACGGTGGAGACGAGGAAGGCGAGAAACACGCGTCCTTCGCGCCGGGGTCCCTCTCGCGATCCCCGCCAACATGTTCACCTTCTAGCGAAGACCGCCTCGTGCTCGAGCTAGTCGCCGAGTTCAAAGACTCAAAGTTCGAAGGCACCGTCGCCGCCCCGGGAGAACCACCGACCGCGTTCCAAGGTTGGATCGGGCTGATGGGAGTCGTCGACATGCTACGTACCCACGCCGGTATCGAGAGAGGCGGCGAGCGTTAGTCGGGATCTTCGTCGACCGGTTCGTAGTCGGGATCTTCTTCTTCCGGAAGGATCCGGTGAAAGAACCCCCAGAACAACGTTGTGTTGCAGAGTTGGAGAGCGGCGGCGAGTTCGAAGGGGAGCGAGAGGCTCACTTCGTCAAATAAGAGGCCGGTCAGAGTCGGGCTCGCGGCCATCGCGAACTGGCTCGGAAGATTCGAGAGTGCGGTGACTGAGGCCCTTTCTTCGGGGTCCGCGATAGCCAAGACGTATGACTGGCGAAGCGGCATCCCGACGCGTTGGACGATCATTCGCAAGAGGTAGAGCGCACCCGCCGTCTCGAACGTCGGCGCTAGAGCCATCGGCACTAGGAGTAGTGCTTGGATCGTTCGCACGAACGTGACCGTGCGGACGAGTCCGAAACGCCGCGCAAAACTCGACGCCGACAGCGTCGTGAACGCGGTCGTCAGGTTTATCACGGCGAATAGAACCCCGATCTCACCCGCACTCGCGTCAAAGCGCCTGTAGAACCAGTACGCGATGAACGGTCCGATCATCCCGATAGCGACTCCGTTCACGCTGTTCGTGATCCAGAGCCGATACAAGAGCGCACGGGAGCGGACCGGAAACCGTACCCGTCGCTTCTCGCCGACTTCACGCGGTGTGTGAGCTGGTTCCTTGATCCACAGCGCGATTACTCCTGCGACTATCGACAACGCGGCGGCGACGAGAAACGCGGGACGAAAGAGAGTAAGCGCTTGGGCGGGGCTCGGATGGCCGCCGCCTGCGAGCAACGCGAGGAGCCCTCCAAGGACAGCCCCGAGTGATGAGACGACGGCCAGGCGCGTGAAGACGGAGTTGCGATCGTGGGGTGCACAGAGTTCGGTGACGAGCGCGGACTCAGCGGGCTGATAGGGGCCGACTGCCCCCGCTCCGGCGCCGGCGCCGCGCCCGAACGTGCCGACCGACGCCGCGACGAACAACAACGTCGTATCGCTCGTAGCTGAGAAGAGAACTGCGGCGAAGCCGGCCGCGAGCGGTAGGGCTATCAAGAACGGCCGCCGGCCGATCCGGTCCGAGAGCAGGCCGACTGCGGAGGAGATGAGTGCGGAGCCGAGCGCGACACACACAAAGAACAGACCCAACTTGAACGCGCTGAATCCAAGAAGTGCGAGGTATACCGGTGTTGTCACACCTGCGAGCGCTCGAGCGGAGCTCATGAACAGACGAGCGACGAAGACGATCTTCATGTCGTCTTGCATCCAGCTCGGACTCATCCAACCCTTGAACTGCGTTAGAGGGCCACGTTTGGTCGTGAGGGTCACGCGAGCCGAGGTGGACGACTAGGAGAGGGCGCGTCCCATCCGGTGTCGCGTCGGCCTAAGCTCGAAGACGTACTCCACAATGTGGAGCATGAGCGTCGCTCGAAGAGACAAGCGTTCAAGTGGACGTCGCAGCTGAGGTCGAGCGACAGAGGAGGTCGGGAGATGAACGAAGTGACAACAACGAGTGCGCATCCCCTCGTAAAAGCAGGTGTAGTCGCAGGAGTGGTCGTGCTCGCAGTCTTGGTCGCTCTATCGCTGATGTCGATGGTGATCGGGTTTATCTGGACGGTCGTGAAGATAGCGTTGCTCGTAGCTGTCGTCGTCGGTGTCGTCCACGTGGTCTCGAAACGAGGTCGCGCGACAAAGGCGTAGCTGGTCGGTTCGAAGTCCAGCTAACCGACTCGCTGGTTGTATGAGCTCAAGAGCGCGTTGATGTTCTTTTCGGCGGCGCCGAGTGCGTTCTTGGGTGATACGCCGTCTACGTACATGCTCTCTTCCGCGCTCAGCTCGGCCGCTCTCACCGCTACGTAGTCACCGATGACGGCGCCCGAAGTCGCCGGTGTGTTGACACCTGAGAGCAACTGACGGTAGGCAACTTCGAACCCGGGGCTCTTCTTCCACAGGTTGACGATCGTTTGGGTCTTCGTCGAAGAGAGCCGTACGGGAATGTAGCCGGTCCCTGCCGCCCAGGTGGCTTGGGACTGCGTGTTGTCGAGGTAGGTGATGTACTTCCAAGCCGCAGCTCGCTGGATAGGGGTCGACTTCGCGGAGATGTAGAGAGCGGATCCGCCAGGCTCGACCCCTCCAGAGATCGAAGAGCTGAGGGCGGGGAACGGGCCGACGCCGAGCTTGACGCCGGGGTACTTTCCACTCGCGAGGAGTTGTTCAATCGTGCCGAGCGCTGCCGACGTGTCGATCGTCATCCCGTACTTGCCGTCGCCGACGCCGAGAAGGTTGTCGTAGTCGTCGGGTCCGGTGCTCGGATTCGTCACCGCGAGGCCACTTCGAACGAGTTGGTCGAGTTCGGTGTAGATCTTTAGACCTATCGGAGTATTGAATACGGCCTTCGTCGCCCTTCCGGTCCTGCCGTTGCCGTTGTTGACGAAGGGTTGATTTGCGGTCGCGAGCCAGGTCTCGAGGTGCCAGTTGTCGAGCTTTAAGTCAGTCTGGTAGCCGGCCGCCTTGAGCTTCTTGGCGTCTTGGATCATCTGGGGAAGGGTCGCAGGAGGTGTGTTTGGGTTCAACCCGGCCTTTTGGAACGCGATCGTGTTGTAGTAGAGGACCGGGTTCGAGACCGCAAAGGGCATCGCCCATTGGATACCCGAGACCTTCCAGTAGGACAAGATTCGTTGGACGTAGTCGGCCGTAGAGTAGGAAGACGCGTTGATGCAGGCTTGTACCGGGAGAAACGACTGCGTATCGATCGCCGCTTGGAGGTTGATGTCTTGGAGCTGAGCGACGACGGGCAACTGGCCGTTCGTCAGCCCGGCCTGGTACTTCTGCCAGGTCACGTCGTAGCCACCTTGTTCTACCAAGGTCACATGTACTTGGTTCTGGGAGGAGTTGAACTGATTCGTGAGCGACGTAAGGGTCTGACCGTTCGCGTTCGCGTTGCTCATCGACTCCCAGAAGTCGATGTTGACGGGATGTTTTACGTTTGAAAGGGTCGCCGTCGGGCAGGCCTTAGCGGTGAGCAAAGACTTTGGAGTCGCGGGCTGAGCAGTCGGACTCGAGGCCGGAGAGCTCCCACACCCGGCGAGAAGTGCCGCCGCGAGCCCAGCTATGGTCACCCAAACCAACCCCGATCTGCGCTGCAACCCGGAATCTGCCGTTTTGAAACTCATACCTTGAGGCTTAGCACTTATTCCAGGTTGCGTCCATGCCCCTCGTAGCCCCTCTTATCCGTCCGATACTGGACAACCCGAGCATCAATTTTCAAGCGAGAGGTCCGTCGAGACCACTCGACCCATGCGGTAGACGGTTGCTCGAACGGTCTTTACAGTTGCGCGCCATATTGATATCATTATTGCGTGACTACCTATACAACTACCATCCGACTGCCAGGACCGACGGCCGAGGCACTGGCGGCCGTCAGCAAAGCTGACAACCGCTCGATCTCCGAGGCCGTGAGGAAGGCGATCGACGAGCACATCGACGCTCGCCGAGCCGACCCGGCGTTCCAGCAGCGCCTAGCGGAGCTGTTCGAGTCCGAACGCGAAGTGTTTGAGCGCCTCGCGAAGCTTTGATCGAGTATGTAGATCTGGCGGACTACCTTTCGATTGCCGAACGCGTTCTCCAGGTCGACGCCAAAGTGCTTGCTCGTGGAGCTGGCATCGGCCTCGCCGACTCGGCGCTGGCCTCGCCTCAGGCCGCATTTGGTGGCCAAGAGTTCTATCCGGAGTTCGAGCGCAAGGCGGCGGTGCTGCTCCTCCACCTCGTGCAGAACCATCCCTTGCCAGACGGGAACAAGAGGACGGCGTATGCAACGTTTCGAGAGTTCATTGCCCGGAACGCTCAGACCTGGGTTGCCTCTCACCTGAAAGCCGACTGAAGCCACTGCGGTCACTTGACGGCGCCGGCGGTTAGACCCCGGATCAGCTGCTTTTGGAAGATGATGAGCAAGATGAGCATCGGTGCGGTCGCGATGAGGGTCCCAGCGAGCGTCACGTCGATCTGGTTGATCTGTGTCGCTTGGAGCTGCTTCAGCCCTATCTGGACGGTACGAATTGCGTTGTTGTCGCCGGTGACGACGAGTGGCCACAGATACTGGTTCCACGCGCCGAGGAACGAAAAGACCCCGAGCGCGGCGACGGTCGGTCTCGCGAGCGGGACGGCGACTCTCGCCATGAAGCGAAGGTTCCCGTAACCGTCGAGCGATGCGGCTTCTCGCAGATCGCGTGGGATCTGGAGGAAAGCCTGACGGAGCAGGAAGGTTCCAAAGCCGGTCGCGAGGAACGGGACGGTGAGGCCTTGGAACGTGTTGTACCACCCGAGCCGGCTGATCGTCGAGAGGTTCGTCACCAACGTGACCTCGAACGGGATCATCATCGTCGAGAGGAAGACGATAAAGATGACGCGTTTTCCGGGAAAGTCGAGGAATGCGAACGCGTAGGCGGAGAGGATCGCGGTAGTGAGCTGGCCGACGGTTATGATCGCGGTCTCGATCGCGCTGTTTCGTAGGTAGATGCCGAGGTGGCCCTTGCTCCACGCGGTCGCGTAAGTGCTCCACTCGGGATGGAACGGGAACAAGCTGGGGGGGCGTCGCGCGATGAGGTCGGCGGGGAGAAGCGAGTTGACGATCGTCATGTAGATCGGGAACAAGACGATGAAGGCGCCGACCGTAAGGAGGAGATAGCTCACCCATTTTCGGCGCTGTCGTCGCCGATGGCTGCGTCGCGCTTCGTTTTCAGCGGGCATAGTGAACCCTTCGCTCTAGGAGTCGGATCTGGACGAGGGTCAAGAGCATCGTCGCGACGAAGAGCGCTATTGAAAGAATCGCGGCCTTCCCGGGGTTCCCGGCCCCGACCAAGAGGGTCTGGTAGATGTTGTAGGTGAGGACGTTGGTGTGCAAGAACGCACTGTTCGTGCCGGTCAAGAGGTCGATCTGACCGAAGCTTTGAAACGCGGTAATTGTCGCGACGACGAGCGCGAAGAAGATGATCGGAGAGAGGAGCGGGACCGTTATCCTAAAGAATGTCGTCCACGCGGATGCGCCGTCGACTCGTGACGCTTCGAGGAGTTCGTCCGGCACCGACTGGAGTCCGGCCGACATGATGATGAAGCTCAACCCGATCCCCTGCCAGACGGTGAGAACCGCTATGCAGGGAAGTGCCCACGTAGGGTTCTCGAGCAGTGGCGGGGTAGTCGTGATCCCGAGCCACGGCAGGAGGCCGACGACAGGGTTCATCAACGTTCCAAATATCACCGCGGTGACCGCGATCGAGGTGACGACGGTTGAGGAGAAGATCGTCTGGTAGATCGCGATCCCGCGGAGCTTTCGATGCGCGGCGACGGCGAGGGCGAGCCCGAGGAGGAGTCCTGCGGGGACGACCATCACCGAGAACAACAGCGTCGTCTCGAAGCTCGTCAAGAAGCTCGACGAGGTCAGAACTTGAGCTACCTGGTGAAGGCCGACGTACCTGCTTGGGAGGTTCGGATAAGGCGGGGTCACGTAGAGAGCGAGTTTGAAGTTCCGGGCGAACGGGTAGAACGTAAAGACGCTGAAGACGACGAGCGCGGGGAGGACCAAGGCGTATCCGAGGAGCGCTTCGTTGCGCCGGCGTCTCGTCTTTGGAACGACTCCGAGAGCTCTCATCGGCCGATGCGGGCCTTCGTCTCCGGGTCAAAGAGGGTGACTCGTTGAACGTCGAGTGCAATGTTGACAGGCTCGCCCGGCGACGGGCGGCGTGCGCTGTGGTCCTGGCGGACGACGAAGGTCGAGTTGTCGTGGAGCTTCACGATGACATGGGCCTCGGAACCGAGGGACTCGACTATGACGACGTTGCCCTCGACGCCACCGTCACTAACTAGCGACGCGTCCTCGGGGCGCACGCCGATCAAGACGTTGGACGCCCCGGGGGTAGAACCCGAAGTCGAACCGGTAGTCGAACGAGAGCGCGGCCCGAGCGTCGAGCGGACGTCGTCGATTAGCTCCCCGTCGGCCGGGATCGAAAGTGTGTTGCCGGCTATCAAGAGTTCCAGAACCGAATCGCCTGGTGAGACGGTGGCCGGGTCGACTGTGCCCGAAAAGACGTTCATCCCGGGGTTCCCGATGAAGGTCGCGACAAAGACGTTTGAAGGCTTCGAGTAGACGGTCTCGGGGGTGTCGACCTGCTGGAGCGCGCCGTCGTTCATGATCGCGATGCGGTCTCCCATCGTCATAGCTTCGACCTGGTCGTGGGTGACGTAGAGGGTCGTCGTTGCGAGCTCTCGTTGTAGCTCGGCGATCTCGGCTCTCGTCTCTATTCGCAGCGCGGCGTCGAGATTGGAGAGAGGCTCGTCCATCAAGAAGACGTCTGGCTCGCGCACGATTGCCCGCCCGAGAGCGACGCGCTGGCGCTGCCCGCCGGAGAGCTGTGCTGGTTTGCGCGCGAGCATCTCGGTGAGGCCGAGGCGCTTCGCGACGTCTGAGACGATCCGATCTCGCTGCTCACGATCGATACCGCGCTGGCGGAGCGGGAACTCGAGGTTGCGAGCGACGCTCATGTGCGGGTAGAGCGCGTAGCTTTGAAAGACCATCGCGACGTTTCGATCCTTTGGGTCGACGTCGTTGATCACCCTGTCGCCGATCGTGATCTCTCCGACGTCTGGTTCGTCGAGACCGGCGATGAGTCTGAGGGCGGTGCTCTTGCCACACCCGGAGGGACCGAGGATGACGAGTAGCTCCCCGTCGGCTACGACGAGGCTCAAGTCGTTGATCGCGACGACGCCGCCAAACTTCTTCGAGACGCTCTTTAGCTCAACTCGCGCCACTGTAACGGTCTCTTGAGACGTTCGAGTTGAGACGACCTAAAGGGTTTCGTGAATTACGATCTAACATCAGTGTCGATCATGCCACCTTCACAACGCCGAGCGCGGGATACGAGAGGAGTCGTCTCACTCCAGGGATCTCGTTCGCGAACGACAGCCGTCACGTGGGGTTTCATATGAACCCGATAATACGCCGACCTGTTAAAGGTGATACTTGGGTCATAGACGTTGACGGGGTCCTCTGGTTGGCCGGAGAAGCTATCCCTGGGTCGGCGGCCGCGGTGTCGATCTTACGTGAGTTCGGAGTTAGAACGGTGTTTGCGACGAACAACTCGGTACTCACCGTGGATGAGCTCCGAGAACGCCTCTTTCGAATTGGAGTCGAGTGTCCGCGAGAGGACGTCGTGACGTCCGCACAGGCGGCGGCGAAGCTCGTGGGCGTTGGTGCGACCGCGCTCGTCGTCGCGGGCGCCGGTGTCGTGGAGGCGCTCGAGGCGAGGTCTGTGAGGGTCCTCAGGGTCCCTCAGTTAAGCGGTAGGGGCGAGCGTCTTGAACCTGGCTCACGAGAGCACGTCGACGTCGTCGTAGTTGGATGGAGTAGGGAGTTCGACTATGAGACTCTTAGAACGGCCGCGGGAGTGCTGCGCGCGGGCGCGAAGCTGATCGCGACGAACGACGACCCTACTTACCCGACACCGGGCGGGCTCATACCAGAGATCGGA
>JAJYQJ010000119.1 GCA_021794655.1 Actinomycetes bacterium
TCCTTGTCCGTAGAAGAGGCCTTGGGAGTAGGTAGAAGATAGAGCTGTTGGACAAGAAGACGAAGTTGAGTTAGGAGCTGTATTACAAGTCAGCTCCCCACCGGAGCTATATGAGTAGCTCGACCCTGTCCCCTCGGTCACCTGGTTCATACCTGAGTAAGTGTAGGGCAATGTCGACGATGAGTTCTGGGTAAAGCTAGAGATCGCCTGATTGGGTGCACGACCCAATGCCTCGGTTAGGGTCCCGTCTCCGTCTGAATCAGTGTCAGCAGCACTGCCATCTCCGTCGTGGTCCGGGTCGTAGTTGAAGTTCACGTTGGTGAGGCTGTTAGAGGGGTCATAGGCCATAGACATGGACAAACTTGTAGACGATGGGTAGTTGACAGAGGTGACGTTGGAGTTTTGATCGTATGAGAACGTCGTGGTGTTAGCCCCGCTCAGCCAGTCTGTCATAGAGACCATACGGTTGTCGTGATCGTATTGATAGTTCACGACTTCATTGGTGGAGGTATTAAGCGAGGTGCACGGTGTTCCTGGCGCTCCAAGGTAGGCAATACAGACGACGTTGGAGTTGTTGTCGTAGCCGTAGCTGGTGGTCGTGGTAGTGCCGTCGTTCAGGCGATCTTGAACTGAGATGACCCTGTTTTGCGCGTCGTAGGCATACGTTGTAACACCGGTTGAGTCTGTCATCTGTGTCTGGTTCCCGTTTGGGTCGTGGGCAAAGGTCTGGGGGCTGAGCGCGGGCACGCTCGACCAGGTGGCCCCTGAGTTCGTAGTCATGATCACAGTTCCAGCGCCAGCGTCAGAGGTCCCAGAGGCATAACAGGTCGTCGAGGTGTCACACGAGATTGCTGAGAGACTTGCGTTCATTGCTGGATCAGAGGTGTTGGTGGATGGATCGGTGTTAACGGGCGCGCTCTGGGCACTCCAAGTGGGCGATGAGTTTGAAAGCGTAGTCGTGGACAAGATCGCAGGCACACCGGCGGTGCTCGTCTCTCCAACCACGCTGCACTCGGTGCTCGTTGGACAACTCGCGCCAGACAACGGACCGACAGAGCCAGGAAGAGCGTCTGTGTTCCACGAGCCAAAGCCTGAAGTTGTATTCGAAAGTATCGCTCCAGTTGAGCTAGTCGTTCCCCCTGTTGCTACGCAGTTCGAACCAGAGCACGACACCGAAGTTAATGGCTCTAGAGTTCCCAGGTTTGGGACTCCTCCAATCTGGCTGGTCCAGTTCCAGGTGTTGCTAGATGTAGACCAGGTAGCAGTAACTATGTCTGCGTTGCCAGATGTGTCGCCACCAACTGCTACACACGAACTCGTGGTTACACAAGTTACAGAGAGTAGCTCTTCGAGTTGAGAGACCGCCGTTAGATCCTGGAGTGACCAGTTGACGCCGTCAGTTGTATAGATAGCAATCGGATCAATCTGGCTGGATCCGGTTCCAGTTGCTACGCAGTTGGTCGTCGTCGCACACGATATCGACGTTAGCGTTCCAACGCCGCTTGGAAGCGTTTCGCTACTCCATGATTCTCCACCGTTTGAACTCGTAAATACTCCAGCACTAGAGGTTGACGTAGTGCTCGCGACTCCAAAGCACACACTCGTTGAAGGACAAGATAGCGAAGTCAAGTCTTGCAAAGAGGAGAACCCTGTTCCGACTGAGAAGCCCGACCCAGAGTTAGAGGTCGAAAGCGTGACCGCAGAGTCCGTCGTTGTGGTCCCGCCAGCGACGCAATTCGAAGTCGACGGACACGATATGGACCCCAGAGAGCTAACTCCTCCAGGAACTCCCGGGAATTTACCCACGAGCAGGCCTCTTGAGTCGTAGCCGTAAGTGGTGACGTTGCCCATAGGGTCGGTATGCGAGATCTTTTGACCATCAGCGTTGTAGGAGTAGAGGTCCTGGCTGGAAGAGCTATAGCTTGGAAGGACTCGAGAGACGACAGCGTTTGGATAAGCAGGGTCAGTGTACTTCCACGTAGTGGTGTTGCCGTCTGGGTTGACTAGTTTCACTTCGTTGCCGTTCGCGTCATAGGTGTAGATCGTCGCATTAGACGGCGGGCTCGAACAACTCGGTGCTGCAATGTCACTTGGCGCAGACCAGCACAACTGGCCGTGTGCGTTGTAGGCGTTAGAAGTGTACGCAGTGGTGTTTGGACCTGGTGGACTCTGGGTGTTGGTCCTGTTGCCATTAGCGTCATAGGTGTAGATCGTCGCATTAGACGGCGGGCTCGAACACGTAGGATTGGAAAACGTGCTCGGCTCGTCCTTCGCACTCCAGCAGAGCTCAGAGACAGCGTTGTAGGCGTTGAAGGTTGCGAAGTTCTGTTGCGTTGCACCCGAAACATTTCCCTTTGGAGAGACTGTCTCTATGAGATTGCCGGAGGCGTCGTAGCTGTAGGTGGTCTTATTGCCGTAGGGGTCGGTCGACGAGGTGGTATTGCCTTGTGAGTCAGAGGTATAGGTCGTTGTGTTCCCGTTCGCATCAGTGGTTGAGGCCAGTTGTCCAATAAGGTTTCCCCCGGTGCAGTTGTTGGTGCCGGCAACCGGCACGCAGCCGTTTGTGTAGTAAGACATCGAAGAAAGACCGGGAAGTGCGGTTACTCCAGACCATGCAGCGCCACCATCGCTCGTAACGACTGCATCCGGAGTGCCGCCGATCGAGTTACCAACAGCGGTGCAGTTCGAAGTGGTAGAACACGAGATCTGATCGAGGCTTGCCGTGGTTGAGGGGACCTGGTCGTAGGTCCAGTTCGTATTGGAAAACGCCGTCGAAGAGGACAGAACATAGCCTGTCCCGGTATTAGTAGTTCCTGAAACAAAGCATGACGTAGCAGATGGGCACGAGACAGAAGCAGCTGGTTCTTCGGTGGTGATGTTTGGGATATACGAGATCAACGAGGTGAACGACCAGTTCGAGTTGGCTGTTGACCACGCGGCAGCGACGATGTCGGAGTTGTTCTGGGTGTCACCACCAACCACTAGACAAGAGGTTGTCGATACGCAGTCAATTGACTGAACGGTTCCGAGCTGGGACACTGCTCCTTGATCCTGGGAACTCCAATTGGATCCATCTGTCGTGAATACGTCTATTGGATCAAATGCTCCGTTAGTGCCGGCACCGACAGCTACGCAGTTGGTGCTAGTCGAACAAGAGATCGACGAAAGGGTCGCCACGGCGACTCCGGAAGGCGAAGATGCAGAAGACCAGGTCCATGTCGTGCCAGACAACGATCCAACTTCGATCACGCCGGCCCCAGAGTTGGAGTCACCGGCCGCATAACATTGACTTGTCGTTGGACAGCTCAACGAGTCAAGCGCCGTAACATCCGAGATGCTCTGTGCGGACCACGTTGCACCTGAATTGGTGGTGGAAAGTATTACTGGGAACGTCGCACCAGTAGTTGTGACGTTGGAGTTACTCGCTACATCTGTTGCAAGACAAGTTGACACAGAAAAGCACACGATCGACGTTACGCTTGCAACGTTGGCCGGGGTGCTATCCGGTGTCCACGTCCCCCCGCCGTTCGACGTTGAATAGATCGCACTACCCTTCGTTGCGACCACCTTTTCCCCAAGGTAGCACTGCGAAGACGATGGACACGCTGATGCGCTGAGTCCAAGCATGGCTGAGTTTGGAGCGACTGGAACAGTCCCCAGCGTCTTTCCAGATGCATCGTAGGCTTGTGTCTGTGTGCTACCGCGAGGATCGGTAGTGGCTACAAGTTGGCCTGAGGCGTTGTATGTGTAGATAGTCGCCCCAGGTGGCGGCGATGGAGAAATCGACGAACACGACGCAGGCGTCACTAACGGGACGTCACTAAAGTACGCGCCAGGAGCGCTCCAACAGATCTTGCCTGCCGAGTTGTAGGCATCGGTCGTGGCATTGCCCATAGGGTTGATGGTCTCAACCCTCATCAAGGTGTTTGGGTCGTAGACGTAGTTGGTGGTAGCGGCCTGAGAAGTTCCATAACCGGTAGTCTTTGATGTCCACTCGCCATAGGAGTACGTATCGAGCTCTTGATTGCCGAGCGGATCCGTGATGAGAGTCGAGCCACCGGCAGCTGTATCTGGTTTTCCGCTATAGGCAAACTTGGTGGTGTTCCCTAGGGGGTCTGTTACTTGGGTAACTTGGGCCGCAGGACCAGCCGTCGCGTTGACATCAAATGTGGAAGATTCGGTGTACGTATAACACGTTGTATACGTCGGAGCAGATGGGGTCCCACAATTAGGCGTAGAACCTGAGTATCCAAGAGGTGAAGTCTCGGTGATCAACTCGTCATTATATGGTGAAGAGTTCGAAGATGAGTAGGTAAACGAGGTGATCTGGTTGAGGGGGTTGGCTATGAATATTAGATCAAGACTTAACGAGTACGACATCTGCCATAAACTACCGTTCACATCGCTAACTCCCAGGACAAGACCGGTGCCGCCTGAGCCATATTCAAGTGCCATGCTTTGCCCGGACGCATCTGTATAGACCGTGCAATAAGCCGGCGAGGATGCTGGGCAGCCTCCGGTGCCAGGGTTCACATCGTAGGCGACGGTGACAAAGCTTGGATCATTCGGCGTGCCAAACGACACCACCTGTCCGGTCGACGCGAACCCGGTGAGCGCATGCCCAGCGTTTTCTGTGAGGGTATAACCTGTACTTCCCGGATCAGAGCGCAACCTCGCGGTCACTCTTGGCAGGGCACAAAAACTAGTCAGCGCATGACCCACGGGAGAGCTTGGTTGAAGGCTTCCATTTGTGATCGAGGGACAAGTTCCATTGGAGCCTGCCTGAAGGAAGCTGGCCCCCGCGCCTGCTCCACAGGTTGCCTGAGCTGTGGTTGTTCCACTGGAACTAGACAGCCCAAGGCTCTGCATCCCAGAGTCACTCCAACCGTAGCCAAAGGGGCCAGGTGCGTTACCCGCTGACTCCACTTGAGCTAGAAACGAGTCATAGGTGAGGTTGAAGTCCAATGGGTGCCCAATTGCTGGATCCGAGAACCCTTTGTAGACAAGGCTCATATCGCCGTTCTCGGTATTAACTGGATCCTGCCCGTGCTTTGGGTGGACGTTGTGTTGAACCTTTGTGATCCCACGTTCCAGTGCCCCA
This sequence comes from Actinomycetes bacterium, assembly GCA_021794655.1. Taxonomy (GTDB): domain Bacteria; phylum Actinomycetota; class Acidimicrobiia; order Acidimicrobiales; family RAAP-2; genus JAJYQJ01. The sequence continues at coordinate 5,102 of JAJYQJ010000119.1, forward strand.
CAATTGCCAACGTTTTCTGGATACCCAGGTGCTCCCCCGTTTGGAGGTGCAGCTGCTCGTTGGCCCAGAGGGGTCCAGGACTGCTCCTCATTGCCGCTCGAACCAGGGCAACCTGGCGGGGTGCCGTAGTCGATCCCCCCGGCAGTTAGAACCTGGCCGGTATCGTACTTCGTGACGTTGACTGAGTTGTTACCGATCTGTACCGTATAGCTGATTTTCGGCACTGTTGGGTTGTACGTACAACTACCATTCTCCGGTGTGTTGCTCATGTCCAAGCCGTCAGCAGTCTGGGCGGAGGTCTGGTCGAAGAGAGCACCATATCCACTATCCAATGTCTGAGTGTCCCACCCGGAAAATGAGTAATTACCCCCAGAACCATCTATAACAACGCTTAGATTCGAGATCGTCTCGGTCTGGCCACTTGTATTCAAGATCATGATCGTGCCAGAGTCCAAGCCCGTGCATAGCTGATCGGAAGCGTTGGCGGTCACGGTATCGCCGTCGTAGGTCATTGTCGATGTTCCAGGGCTGCAAGTACTCGGCCAAGGCCAGGGCGGTCCAGTTTGCGCACCTTGCTCGGAGTCCGCGTAGCCGAGGTAGACCTTGGTCAACGTGCCAGAGGAAGAACTGCTTGCGCTTGCGGGTGTAGGGCTTGCCAGCCCAGGTCCTATCCCAAAGCCGAGCGCCATCATGATCACCGCAAACGAAACAGCGAGACGAGTCAGGGACGACGTTTGGTTACGGCTCATGACATAGCCGCCTTTGTCCATGGCCCAAGAGACGTAGACACAAACGCGACAGCGTGGGCATTGGATCTACCAACTGCGATGCACTGGGATGTACTTGGACAGTAGAGTCCGCGAAGCTGGGAAGCCGGTGGATAAGGCGAGGACGTGGACCAGTTCGTCCCCGAGTCACTCGACCAGAACCCGACAGTTGGGAACTTGCCGGTCGGATCTGCTCCGAGCGCGTTGCAAGTACTGGCTTTGCAAGATATCGATACGGCGTAACCTGATCCTGGTGGCAACGAGAGATGCTCGAAGTTCGCCCCTGCATCAGTGGTTTCAATAGCGATTGCACTCAAAGATGGGTTGGTCTGAGCTTCGGTGTCTGGCCCGAGTGCAACACAGGTCTTCGCGGTTGAACACGAGATCGAAGAGAGCGGCTGGATGCCGTCTGGAACCGCCCTGTTCACCCAAGTAGCGCCTGCGTCGTTGGAGACGAGGACTGTTCCACCGACTGCGATACAGGTAGTAGCACTTGGACACGATACCGATCCAATACCTGGCGTCAGATTTGGATACGACGAGTTGGTCCAGGTTTTTCCCGCGTTGTCGCTCACGAGTAGTACCCCGCCGTCTGGCTGGGCAGGGCGAGGCCTCATGCCTACAGCGATGCACCTGAGCGCTGACGCACAGCTCGCGCCCAGAAAGAGGGTCTGGCTCACTGGTGGAGTAGTTAGACTCCAACCTACTCCCCCATCTGAGGTGTAGAGGAGGGTTCCTATGCCAACTGCTACGCAGTGAAGTGCATCTGAGCATGCTACGGCCGATAGCCGTTGTGTTCCCTTTGGAACAGGAACACTTGAAAAGCTCTTCGCGCCGTTGGTGCTTCGATCTATCAGGCCTACATCTGCTACTCCTCCTCCAACCGTTATGCAAAGGCTCACACTCGCACACGTAACAGAGTTGAAATACCCTGGTGCTCCAGCACCTGGTAGCGGCGGTTCCGTCGTGGGCGTGGTTGTTTCAACGCTTAGTTGCGGCCCGACCGCAAGTGATGCATTGGCTTGGTTGGGGTTAGACTTGGACCCACTGAGCGCTCCACTCAGTCCAACTGCTGCACTCGCTGACCCTAGAATAACGAGAAGAACCACCAGAGCCACAAGGCCCTTCTTGGCCTGGAAACGAGAGCGCCTCACCACCCTAACTCACTCTCGACGAGAGATGTCTGGTGTTACAACTACACGATCCTAAGATTCGTGTTCGAGCAAGACCCCCCCCGCTCTGTTGGCTTGAAGAATCATCTGCCCCTCCCAGTCTTCATCGTGGTTATGTTAAAGAAGATGGACAAGGATGTCAATAGGTTCTTGCGCAATATCGGTGTCGCACAGCCGACGCCCCACTCCTGGGTCTTCTGCGACCTTCATCAGCGCTCCTTCAAACGTCTTCGCTACTCTCGAAAAGCCTGTCGTCCAGTAGGATCGGGGGACGCACCGAGCACCTCATAGCGAGGGTCAATGCATCAGAGGGTCTACAGTCGAGCACCTCCCTGCCCTTGGGCGATCCGAGTTCTAGTTCTGCGGTGTAGACGCCGTTTGACCTACCCGTCACCCGCACCACCGCGACTTCGATATTGAATCGCGACATGACGGACACGAACAGCTCGTGAGTGAGTGGCCTCGCTGCCTTTATTCTCTTGAGGGCGTGTGCGAGTGAGTTCGCCTCCGGCAGGCCGAGCGGGATCTCAATCTTTCGATATGGAGCGTCGGCCTCGACTAGAGCCGCAACCGCGAACTGCGATGGCAAGTCGATACGGACGTCGATTAGGTCGACAACGCTCAAGGTCATCTTGTCTCTGATCGCTCATCGTATCGTTTGACAGCAGCTAAGTCGCACTTGCGCGGCCGTGAGGCAGCTACCGTATTCGACCTCTCACAGATCTGGGAAACTTGCACGCTCGAACATAATACCTATGAATACGCATCTCATTCGCTGGCAAGTCGAGCGTCAATGGCGGCGAGCGTAGACGCTCAGCGCTAGGCCGACGGCCAGGAAGAAACACAGCACCGCGGTACCTCCGTAGCTTACGAACGGTAGCGGTATGCCAGTAATTGGCATTATTCCCATCGTCATTCCGGCGTTTTGGAACACGCTGAACCCGACAAAGGTGAACACCCCAGCACAGAGCAAGCGCCCGAAGGGGTCTCGGGCTACCTGTGCTGCTCTTAGGATTCGCCACGTTATGAAGCCGAGCAGGCCGAGTACGATGCTTGCTCCCACAAAACCCAACTGCTCACCGACCGCTGTAAATATGAAGTCGGTCTGCTGCTCTGGCACGTACCCGAGATTCGTTTGGACCCCCCGGCCGAGCCCGGTACCCCATATCCCGCCTGACCCGATCGCATCCTTCGCCTGGACCAGGTTGTAGATCCCTGGCTGCTGGATGCCACCTCCTTGATGCAAGAAACTGGTCAGGCGAGCAATCTGATAGTGGTGCAAGAATCCACCGACGAGAGCGACGACGATTACGACTACACCTGAAGCGACGAGTATGAAAAGGACCCTGCCGGGGAGGCCGGCGACGGCAAGCATGACGAATAGTACGATCACCATGATGATCGCAGTCCCGAGGTCGGGTTGGATCATCACGAGAACGATCGGGACGCCGGCGAGAATCAGCAAGCGCGAGACGTCCCGCCAGGTCAATCCTTCCGTACGTCGCGAGCAGTACGTCGCGACCGCCAGTATCAAACCGAGCACCGCGAACTCAGAGGGCTGCAGTTGGAGAGGCCCGAACGAGTACCACCGCTGTGACCCAAGAGCATGCGAGCCTACGACGAACACGCCTACCAACGACAAGATGATCAACCCGTATATCGCCATCGCAAACGGTTCTAGTTTCCTATAGTCGAATAGCGCGGTAACCACCATCGCACCTACGCCCAATGCGACATAGGCAGCCTGGCGATATAGAAAATAGTGTGGGCTCAGCCCCTGGGCGATGAGATTCCAACGAGTAGCGGTGTAAACCATCACGACCCCGACGGTTGCCACCAGGATCGTTGTCGCGACGAGCAAGAAGTCGACACTGAACACCCAGTGGTGCTTCGTACTTGGTCCAGGGGCCATCGTTACCATTGCTGCATCATGAGACAGGATATCGGTCGTGCGCTCCCTGGAGTTCTCACCCGGAAAACATGGTAAATTCCTGGCAGTGACCTCCACTGTTCCAAACGGCAACGGTAGCTGGTTCTATCAGGTAATGACCAAGCTGGGCGTCCCACCGCACAGCGCGAGGGATATTTCGACCATATTTGGACCGGTAATCTACGTCCTTCTCGTGGCCGTTGCCGCAGCTCTCCTGGCTCACTACGGGGCACGTACGATCCGCAAAGTAATTGGTGGTGTCGCGCACAAGGCTACGCGTCGCTCGGGGTCGACGAGGGTTGGGGCACGATCCAAGACTGCGGTATCCCTGCTCGCAAACCTCTGGCGAGCCGTCGTCGTCGTAATCGCTGTCTTCGTGATTCTGGCAATGATCGGAGTCAATCTCACCCCGTTTCTTGCGAGCGCGACCGTCATCGGTGCAACTATCGGCTTTGGGGCACAGTCGCTCGTTCGCGACTACCTTTCTGGAATCCTGCTTGCAGTAGAGGACCAGTTCGCAATCGGCGACTCCATTGCGGTCGGCACAACGTCGGGTGTCGTCGAAGAGATGACGTTGCGCGTTACACGCATAAGGTCGATCGACGGAACTATCTGGTACGTCCCAAACGGTGACATCCGCCTGCTCGGTAACTCCTCGCGAGGAACCGCTGTCGCGGTCGTCGACATAGACCTGCCCGTCCCACTTCAAGAGGGATCGATGAGCGAGACCGCACAAACGCTCCTCGATGCAGTTACCCAAGTATGCGATTCAGCGGAGTTCAAGGAGGGTTGCCCGGACCCACCGGAGTTCAAAGGCGTCATAGCGACACAGCTACAGAGCTGCACGGTGCGAGTCACGGTCAAGACCGTGCCTGCTCAACGCTCGGCACTTCAAGCTGCGATTCGCGAAGTACTTCTCGCCAAGATCTCCTCGTTGCCACAGGCACCCTAGCGCCTGTTGCGCTACGCCTCGTACGGTCAGAAACGGACCGACTCCACAAACCAGGCAGATCAAAGCCGGATGACCTGCCCCTAATCGCCGTTGCCACGACGAGTGCGTCTGGCAGCTTGAGTTTCTGGCCGTCTTGGGCACGCAGATGAGCGGCAATCACGGTTAGTCCCATTCGCCTCGAAGTGCTTCGAGTTCGCCTTCGCAGAAGGTTCCGGTGAGGATTCCTGCAAAGTCACTCAGCACGTCCTCTTCTCGTTCGAGCAAGACTCGCCCCGGACCCTCAGCATGGGCCACAACTCGCTCGCCAGCCTCCAGCCCGCGCTGCGCATGGCTTCCAACGGGATCGTCACCTGATGCTTGAAGCTGATCTTCGCGCCACGCCTACCATTCTTTATCCGCGTCATAGAAGTCAATACTACGTGGTGACGGGCCTAGCCCACATCGAATCCGTACTCGCCCGAAGCAAGTCTCCGCCCGCCGCGGTCGTCGGCCGAGACCGGGAGACCGGCAGCTTCACCGCTGCGTTCGAGTTCGATCTGGAGCGTTCAACAGGTCGAGTTGCGGCGTCTGTTCAGATTCCTTGATCCCAAGAAGCAGCTGACATCCTCCCCACGGCTAAAGCCCGGGGGTTCCCCTTGCACTACACCGCTGCCGATGACAGTTGCCTATCATCGGCTCTAGGTGGAGCTGAGCCCGTCTCCGATATTACCGGAGCTGTCGATT
>JAJYQJ010000024.1 GCA_021794655.1 Actinomycetes bacterium
GAGGCCCGAGCGATCAAGCGACAACGCAACAAGTCTGTCGGTGGACTGCAGAAGAAGCTCGCGAGGGCTAAGAACGGATCTCGCAAACATCGGCGCCTCCTGTCAGCAAAAAAACGCGTCAAGGGAAAGGCCCGCTTGGCACTCAAGGACTTCGACCATCAAGTCGCACGGAAGGCGGCGAACCACGTCAAAGAGCACACCACCGGACGCCTCGTCGTAGGCGACGTCAGAGGCATCGAGCAAAAGACCAAGCAACGCCGCCGCATGGGCCGTCACGGACGCCAGCAGCTCTCGCAGTGGTCAAGAGGTGTACAAGAGAAGCATCTGGCAGAAAAGACCGGGCTCGAACTAGAGCACTTAAACGAGTCCAACTCATCTAAGACCTGTCCAGCGTGTGGAGCACGCAACCGGCCAACGGGTCGGAAGTACCGGTGCAAGGCGTGTGGTTTTCTCTGTCACCGAGACGCTGTAGGGGCAATCAACATCCTCCAAAAAGCGTTGTACGGGGACTACGTCCCAATAGGACCAGATGTTGTCATCTGTGTCACGTATCTCCGGGCTGTCAAGCGCTGGTCACCAGACCAGAGCGAGGCACACCATATGGTGCAGTGCCGCCGAGCTAATCACGTGGCGGCCAGAGCCCTGAGTAGCGCCCAGAACCGGGCCTTGGCGGGGTCTTCCCTGCCCAGCAAACCGAAGCAAACAAACTCATCCACCAGCTTTTCTAAGCCAGACCCGTTGGTCGCGGTGACGTGAGGGATGTGATGCCAGGTAACCCTAACCGAGCGGCGGAGCCAGAAGCCCCGTCCGTAAGGGCGGGGAGGTTCACAGATAGCGTGCATCGCCTCGGTGCTGCCCGACGATCCCGCTCTCAGCGTAGACCTGAACAGCACGGTATTTCCCGACGAAGAGATGAACTGGGCAGTCGAGCGATAGTCCGCGTACGCAGACGGCAGCATGTCAACTCCTCGCGGTTCCACCTGAGGAGTTCCCTGCGGCGGGCCCAACAAGCTGTAGGCGCCACCGATGAACCCAGGGTCGAGAGCGGATCCGTTCGGGTTCATAGGACCGGTTAAGTTCGTGAATAGGTGACTCGCGATCAACGTATTGGTTAAAGTCTTGAAGGCCTGTGTATCGCGCCACAACGGTTTTCGGTAGCGAAAGACGATGACGGCGGGATTTGCCGAAGAGGTGTGAAAGTACGACTCCAATGCGGCCGCACCGGCCGCGGACCCAGATCCCCGTATCTCGCCACCCGGGTTGAACCCAGACGGCGAGTACGCGAGGACACAAAGTGCCAGCGATCCTAGGATCACGACGCCCGAGATCGTCGCCAAGATCGGACGTCGGCAGACCCGTGCCGCGATCGACCCCCACACACCCGGCCGTGCCCAGCTCGACTTGACCCTCGCCGGCCAGAAGACTCTCGGTCCAACAATCGCGAGCACCGCAGGGAGCAGAGTGAGGTCGACCGCGAGAACGACGATGATTCCGATAGCTAGACCCGGGCCGACACCTCGGTAGAGTCCAAATGTCGCGAACACGAGGCTCATGAGTGAGAGGACGACGGTACACGCCGAGTAGACGATGGTTCCACCGACTCGGCTGACCGCATCGACTACCGCTTCGTCGGACTCAACTCCACGGCCCAGGTTCTCTCGGTAGCGGAAGAGTACGAAAATCCCGTAGTCGGTTCCCGCACCGAGGACCAACGCGGTCAGAAGGAGCTGGAGGAGGGAGGAGATCTGCACCCCGACGTGGGTCGACTCCGCGATGAGAGGTCCGGCGACGACGAGGGCGAGCCCCGCTGGAGCGAGTGCGACGATCGGCGCTAACGCCGCACGAAACGCGAGTGCGAGGAGCATCAAGATAACGAGTGCGGAAAGCAGACCGACCGACCTCGCAGTGTGCGCCGCACTGTGCTGCTGGTCGACTAACTCCGGGAGTGACCCGGTTAGGTAGAGATGAAGCCACGCTGGATGTCCTGTCGCGACCGTCGCCCGGACATCTCCAACAGCGCTCGCTCCCGCGCTCCCTCCGCCCGCGGTCGCAGGCGAGAACGCTATAAGAACCGTCTCGGCTTCGCCGTTTGCCGACACGGCTCCCGAAGCGACTGCGGTGACGTACCTGACACGTTTGATGCGTCCGATCAACGACGCGACGTCTTGTTGATCTGCCCGGCTGAGTGCCCCTCGCTCGTCGACTACGACCAACGTTCCGCTCTCAGTCCCAACGGGGATGAACTGGGACGCAAGAGCGGCAGCTCTTATACTCGGAGACGTGGGGGGGAGGAACGCAGTGTTGTCGTTCTTGACGACGCTGCCGAGGGAAGGCAGGAGGGTCGGCGCCGCGACGGCGCAGATGCACCAGAACGCGACTATCGCCCACGCCCGGCGCGTGCAGAACCGTCCCAACGCAGCGAAAGTCCCCCTCGTTAAGTTCATCGTGTTCGATAGCGTATATCGGACGGTGATATTCGATCCCGATCGAGACGTTGCTACCTTCAACCGGCGGCGGCGTTATGGTGTAGCGATGGATCCAGTTGTCGAAGTGGCCGGTGGCCGTGTCAGGGGGGCACAACGTGACGGCGTCTTGGCGTTCTTTGGGATTCCCTACGCCCGTTCGCCAGAGGGCAGCCTGCGATGGCGACCGCCCCAACCCGTCGAACCTTGGAGCGGCGTTCGCGACGCGACCGAGTTCGGACCGATCGCACCTCAACCGCCTCCGGTCCCGGGGATGGCGATCCCCGGTGATCCCGACGTTCAAGATGAAGACTGTCTGAACCTAAACGTCTGGACCCCCGCGCTGGACGCGAAGAGACGTCCGGTGATGGTGTGGATACACGGAGGTGGGTTCACGTCGGGGTCGGGGTCGGGAATCATCTACCGCGGCGGTCGGTTGTCTGGGGAGAACGACGTCGTCGTCGTCACTATTAACTACAGGATCGGCGCACTCGGGTTTCTCGCACACCCGGCGTTGGCGCTCGACGGTGGCCCTGGAACGACAGGAGGACTTATCGACACCGCTGGGACGCTCGCAGGTGCGACCGGCAACTGGGGGCTGATGGACCAAGTGGCCGCGCTCTGTTGGGTGAGAGATCACATTCTCGACTTCGGCGGAGATCCATCCAACGTGACGATCTTTGGGGAGTCTGCGGGTGGCATGTCGATCTCCGCGCTCTTGGGTGTCCCGGCCGCGAGGGGCCTCTTCCACAAGGCGATCATCGAGAGCGGGCCGTTCTACACGCACTCGCTCGAGCGCGCCGTCAAGACGGCGACGGAGCTCGCGGGCGAGCTCGGGATCAAATCGATAGATCGGTCGTCGCTGGAGAACGTTCCCGTACAGGAGTTGGTCGATGTCGTCAAGGAAATCCAGGACCGTCTCCCCGCGATGGGTGAGCTCCCACTCCCGTTCTTGCCGGTCGTAGATCGAGTATTTATCCCCCGACCCATTAGAGACCAATTCGTCTCGGGTGAGGTTCCAACCGTTCCGATCATGATCGGAACCACCCGCGACGAGCTCTCTCTTTTCGCCGCCGGAGATCCACAGTTGAACGGACTCGACGACGAAGGACTAGTCGAGCGGGTCAGGTATGTAGCTCCAGGTATCGACCCTCTGCGTGCCGTCGACAGCTACCGCGCGATCAGGACGTCGAGAGGTGAGCCGGTTTCACCACGCGACCTGTGGGTCGCGATGGGGACCGACCACATCTTCAGATCGCCGTCGCTCAAGATGGCCTCGATGCACCGGAACAACTGCCCCTCCGTCTACGTCTACTTGTTCACCTGGGAGTCCCCGGTATTCGGCGGTATGCTCGGATCGTGCCACGCGCTCGAGATCCCCTTCGTATTCGGGTGCATCGACCATCCCGCCGTGCGGGCGTTCAGCGGAAGTGGTCCCGACGCCGAAGCGCTGTCGATGAATATTCAGCGCGCATGGAGTGCTTTTGCTCGAAACGGCGACCCTTCCCACGAAGGAATCGGCCAATGGGCTCCATGGGACCCCGAGAAGCGGGTGACCGGAGTCCTCGGGCGCGAGACCTCGATAGTCGAGGCGCCACGCAACGAAGAGCTCGAGGTGTGGGAAGACCTGAGGAGCTGGGCCTGATTGGGTCTGACCAGGCCTGACTGGGCCTGCTTGGGGGGCCTGGCTGGGTCTGACCAGCGCCATCGGCGGCGTTGGGAGACGGTCGAGACGAGTTTCTAACAAGCCGGTCACTGTCTGGCCGGTCGGCAAGGTATCGAGCAAGGTTCTTGGTACATCGTTGGCGTACGCCCGCACGACAGACCACCGTGTCTGTGGGCGCCAGGTGCGACGGACGCCGGAAACGCCTCCCTTCTGCCGTGTCACTCCTGGCGCCCCGGTGCGGGCAACTCGGTCGGGCAGTTCGAGTAACGAGGCGTCGTTATCCACTTCGACGGCGACCGTTCAGTTACGTGAACAAATTTGAAATAGCGGCGGCGATCGGGCCGGCGAGGGTCCCTGCTCTGGAGTCTCGCTCAGTTGGAAACGGGGTTGGGGCACACGCGTTCTACGAGGTGGAGATATCGCTTCTCGGTCCGGTAGTCGTGCGTGGCGCAGCGAGACCGTTCACTCGTGCGTGGTCCCTCGACTTGGTCGTGTATCTCGCACTTCATCCGGGCTCGGTCAGGAGCGATATCTGGGCGACAGCTCTGTGGCCTGATCGCGTCATGGCGGCTCCTACCCTTCATTCGATCGCGTCGTCTGCTCGTCGTGCTCTCGGCTGCGCGTCGTCTGGTCGCGACCATCTGCCGAGAGGTCACGGATCGTTACAGCTCGAGGCGACGGTCGGAACGGACTGGGATCTCTTTAGGGATCTAGCCGCTAAGCCGGACCCCGACCTGTGGCGTGCGGCGCTCTGTCTCGTCAGAGGACGACCCCTCCAGGGTCTTCGCTCCTCGGACTGGGCGATCTTCGATGGCACCGTTACCGAACTCGAAGAAGGTGTGGTGAGCCTCGCCGAACGGCTCGGCGAGTACTTCTTAGAGATAGGAAGTCCGCGTGAAGCGACGTGTGCGGCTCGGCTCGGGCTTCGTGCGAGTCCTTACGACGAAAGGCTGTACAGGCTGGTGATGCGTGCGGCGGACGAGGAGGGCAACCCAGCCGGCGTCGAGGCGGCGATGAGGGATTTAATATGTCTCCTTGGAGGTACCGGCGCTCTCGGAAGAAGGAGTTTCGAACGAGACGGTGCAGACCTATTCGACCTGGTGCATCCCGAAACTGCGTATCTTTACGAAACACTTTCGCGCCGGCACAGGCCGAGTGAGATCGGCGAATCCGAGGGCGTTGGCAGGAGGACCCTCGCAAGGCTGTGAACTACTCTGCCCTGAAGGGCTGAGCTTCCGGACCGTCTACCGTGAGGTCCAGGCATGTTTTGCATCATGTGCCTCAGCGGTGCTGGTGTCCGTCTCTTCGTTCCCGCTTCCACGCCCGGCGCCTACCGCTCCAGGCTCTTAACCGACCAAGGTCGGCCCCAGGTTCGTACCCTGGTGGGCTGTCACCGGCGTTCCACCGGCGAAAGCGAGTTTTATCCCCCGCTTGCGGATCTCATCTGCTGCGTTCAAGTCTGCGTTGGCTTGATATCCGCAGTTGGTGCATATAAACATCGACTGGCTCACACGGCTGTCTTTGTCGAGGTGACCGCAGTCAACACAAGTGATGGACGTGCCAGCTGCTCGTACGACTAGGTGTGAATGCCCGTGGCGGAGTTGTTTCTCACCTGTCCTGTGCTCAAGCGCATACCAGCCCTTGTTCAAGATCGCCCGGTTCAAGCCGGCTTTTTGCCTGACGTTTCTTCCAGGCGCCTTAACGGTTCCCTTGGCCGATTCCGTCATGGACTTTATGTGGAGGTCCTCGAACACGCTTAAGCGATAGTTCCTCGCCAGATACGTGCTCACCTGTTCTGTGAAGTCCTTCCTACGGCGTCTTGTGCGGGCATGAACTGTTGCAATCTGTCTTTCGGTGTCTTCCTGGTTCTTTGACTTGGTTAGCGTCGCTAACGGTGCTTCATCTCTAACCTTTCTTTCCTTGTTTTCCCTTACGATCTCTAAGTTGTGCTTCTCCCTTGCGAGCTTCTTTCGCTCCCGTGCGCGCTCAAGTCGCTTTAGGCGCTTCTTTTCTCCAGGTGTCCACATATCTCGGTCGATGAGATCAGCGTTGCCGAGCCCGTCCTTCACCGTCACAGCAACCTTTACGCCCCGATCGACGCCGACCGCAGTGTTCCAGTCCTTAACCAGGGGCTTGGTTGGCCTGCGGCAATGAAACTCTGTGAGAATCGAGATAAAGACCTTGCCGTCTGGTTCCATGACGACAGTTGCCGACTTGATAGCGCTACCTCGAATTGGACGGTGATAGCGAATCTTCATCCAGCCAAGTCCTTGTATCCTCACCTCGGCTAAGCGCCTCGACAACACATGGATCTCGACGTGTTGTGGCACATGAAACGAGTACCAGCTGGAGTACCTGGTCCACTCCGGATAGCCTGCGTTTCCTTCGAAGAAGTTCTGGTATGCCCTGTTTAGATCGACAAGTGCTTGTTGGAGTACCTGGGCTGGTACTTCGTGTAGCCAGGTACCGTACTCAGGGTCGTTGCGAAGTGCGAGGATCTCTTTTGACTGTGAGGTGTAAGAGACGCTGTGCTTTCCGTGTTTCCAGGCGAGGTCTCGTTGTTCTTTGCCTAAGTTCTTCACGAACCGACAACTCCCACCGAAGCGACGGATGAGGGTGAACTGCTCATCTGTTGGATACGCGCGATACCTGTTCGCTATGCGTCCACGCTGAACTTTACGGTGTGAGCGTGAGCGCTTCTTAGCTGACTTCCTCGCTTGTTTGCGGGTAGTTCCTCGCATCAACTACAAGATACGTTGGGGGTGTCACATGGGCTCTGGACTGGCAGAGACCTCCACGGTTGACGGCCATAGTCCTCTCGGCCTTTAGCCCGAGCGCCTCTCCATCTCGGCCCGAAGGGCCGGGGTTTCCGGCGTGTCTATGGTAATGTATCTTCCCGACATGCCAAGGGCTTCTACGGGAAAATGGGTTACTAGAGCTGGGTCGACAGGTGGAGGTTCCTCTTACCGAGGGCAGAAGCCGGTCAACTGGTACAGCGCGCTCGTGATAATTGTGGTCCTCGGGATAGTCTCCGTCGTCTATTCGAGGTTCGAGTATCGCAGCGCGGTCGCCGCAGCGAGTGCGCCACCGACGGTAGGTATGACGTGGTATGCGGGGTTCAGTTTTGACATATGTGGGTCCCAGCTCCCTCCTCCGGCGCCGAGCGTCAACGCGTCCAAAGGTGGACTCTTCACGGCGGGAAGTGGAGTGATAACGATCCAGCCAAAGTCCGCAGCGTCCGCCGGGAGTAACGCGACGTTGGGTAAGTTCGTCGACAACTACGCTGGAATGGTCCTGACGGCGAACTCTGTCCGCTACCCGGGCCATCGGCTCTTTAAGAACGGGATGAGGTGTGCAAAAGGAACTCCAGACGCCGGCAAGATCGGACAAGTCAAAGTGGAGTACTGGAAGAACTACTTGCCAAAGACGAAGCCCGTCACGGTGAGCGGAGACCCCGCGAACTTGAAGCTTGGAAACAATTCCCTCGTCACGATTGCCTTCGTTCCGAGCGGAAAGAGCGTGCCGAAGCCGTCCGGGAAGGTCGTGCTAGCGCTCTTGCAGGCTCCCCAGAAGGCTTCAACGCCTACTACGCCGTCGCTGCCGACAGGAGTACCGGGCGCACCGGCAGTACCGGGCGCACCGGCAGTACCGGGCGCACCGGGTGGATCCACACCCGCCCTACCGCCGGGGACGCCAACGCCGTCGGGCTCTCCAACCGGCACGCCAACGCCGTCGCCCTCTAAATCGTCCGGGTAGGCGATGAAAGCAGTTGTGCTAGTGGGAGGCGAGGGCACTCGCCTGCGTCCCTTGACCCTATCGAGACCAAAGCAGATGCTCCCGATTGTCGGCGTGCCGATGATCGAGCGAGTTCTGACCCACCTTGGTCGACACGGGATCGATGAAGCGGTCTTATCCCTTGGTTACCTGCCCGACGCTTTCATGGGCGCCTATCCCAGTGGGATCGTGAGCGGAGTGCAGGTCGTCTACGCGGTCGAGCCGGAGCCACGCGACACGGCCGGCGCGATACGGTTCGCGGCGGACTACGCGGGGATAGAGGAGACGTTCGTCGTAGTCAACGGTGACGTACTGACTGACCTCGATCTTACGAGGTTGATCGCGTTCCATCGAGAGCGAGGCGCTCAAGGTACGATCTCACTTCACCCGGTGCCGGACCCGTCTTCGTTCGGGGTGGTCCCGACGCGCGAAGATGGGAGCGTGGTCGAATTCGTCGAAAAGCCGTCGCGAGATGAAGCGCCAACCAATCAGATCAACGCCGGTACTTACGTCCTCGAGCCGTCGGTGTTGGAGCGTATCCCCAAGGGTCGTCGTGTCTCGATCGAACGGGAGACTTTCCCCCACCTCGCGAAGGACGGGCGACTCTTTGCACTCTCGGACGACTCCTACTGGCTCGATACCGGTACGCCCGCAGCCTATATGCAGGCACACCGTGACTATCTGGCCGGGCGCCGCGGTTCTAGCGAGCCCGTGAGCGGATCACGGCGGGTCGAGGGAAACGTGTGGATCAGCGGTTCAGCGTCGTTGGAGGGTGACGTGAACGGTGACTGCTGGCTGGGTGAGGGTGCTTCAGTCGCGGAGGGGGCGACGGTCGAGAGTTCCGTCGTCGGCCCGAGATCACGTGTCGAGGCCGGAGCGGTCGTGAAGAACTCGATTCTATTAGAAGACGTTCGTGTCGCTCCCAACGCCTCCGTGGACGATTCAATCCTGGGGAGCGGGTCGACGGTGGGGGAGCGCTGCGACGTTCGAGGGTTGTCGATTGTCGGGGCCGGGGTCGTGCTGCCGTCTGGAACTGTCACCGACGGCGAACGGATTCCCGGTTAGCTCAGGTCACGGGAGCTCTAGAAAGTGCGAATGCTGGTAACAGGGGGAGCGGGGTTCATCGGGTCAACTCTGGTGGACAGACTTCTCGCGGAGGGAAACGAGGTCGACGTCGTTGACGATCTATCGTCGGGGTCGCTCGCAAATCTAGCGGACGCGAGAGAGGTGTCCGCCCATTCGTTGACGATCCACCAGCTAGATATCCGCTCCCCTGACCTCGTCGACCTATTCGTGAGGCGCCGTCCAGAGGTCGTATTCCATCTAGCGGCCCAAGCCGACGTGCGCGTTTCGGTAGATCGTCCCACGTTCGACGCGGACGTGAACGTACTGGGCTCGATCAACGTGTTCGAAGGTGCGTACAGATGTGGTGCGAACCGCGTCGTATTCGCGGCGAGCGGCGGGACCCTTTATGGCGAACCAGTCCCCGACGATCTACCGGTCCGAGAGTCCCACCCCCATCGTCCACTCTCGCCGTATGGAGCGTCGAAGAAGGCCGCTATCGAGTACCTGGGCGTCTACCGTGAACTGCACTCACTCGAGTTCTGCGCGCTCGCGATGGCGAACGTCTACGGCCCCCGTCAAGATCCCCATGGGGAAGCGGGCGTCGTCGCGATCTTCGCGGGAGAGCTGGTGCGAGGCCGGTCGGGCACTATCTTTGGCGACGGAGAGCAGACGAGAGATTTCGTTTACGTCGACGACGTCGTCGACGCGTTCGTGAGGGCTACCACTCGTGCGGGGGGACTCGTGTGCAATATCGGTACCGGCCGGGAGACGTCCGTTAACGACCTCCATCGAGTGATGGCCGATGCCGCCGGCGTCGACAGCCCTCCTACATATCGCCCCCCCCGCCCCGGTGAACTGACGCGGTCCTGTCTGTCGATCGAGCGCGCCGAGATCCAGCTCGGTTGGAAGCCTTGGACGAGCCTCGAAGAGGGATCGAGAGCCGTTATCGACTTTGTCGGCCGACAAGTTCGCCAAGCGGAGAACTGAGTTCCGGCTCTCAATCGGCGAGGCCGTCGGTTGGTACGCTCGCGCCAGTAGCGTTGCGAGTACGGCACTATCGGGCACTGCGGGGCACTATCGGGCACCGCGGCGCGGTCGGGTAGAGTCGTTCTGTGCGGCGGGGACCTCTCGAGTTGGACGGCGTCAGGCGTGCCGGTCCGTTCGTCGCGGTAGCGCTGTGGATGTTTTTCGCGTTCGAGTCGTTGTGGCCCGGAGTCGAAAAGATTCGCAGCGGTGGCTGGTACCTGTACCACAGTTGGGCGTACTCTAATCTCGCGTACTCTGACATCCTCGCGTTGTATAGCGGCCGGCACCTCGCTCTACATGGTGCTCCCTACGTTCACCAGCGAATCGAGTACCCGGTGGTGACCGGAGTGTTCATGTGGACGATGGCTTGGTTCCCGGGGGTAGGTGGATACTTCATCGCGAGTGCCGTTGCGCTCTTTGGCTGCGCGGTGTTGATCGTTTGGGTGTTGGAGCGATCGTCTCTGACCCAACTTTCGGGTGATTGTCTGAGATAACCCGGATTTCAATGGCAAATCATGGGTACCGATTTTCAAAGGTCCTGGTTGGAGGAGTATGAGGTCTTTGGGACGTAAATGTAGTGTCCTAATCG
>JAJYQJ010000038.1 GCA_021794655.1 Actinomycetes bacterium
CGTAGTAGTACGGATTCGCACCACCGCCCGGCAGCGTCCGCGTACCGAACGCGCGGATCAGATCCATCGGCGACACGAGCCCCGGCTCGGGCGGGTACGGCCCTCTCTTCGTCGAGCAGAAGAGCCGCCCGTAGGTCTTTGCGACCTTCATCACACGGGGGTCCGACGCGTACTGTGCGACGTTGAACACCCTGCTTCCATTCAGATCGTAGGGGTTAGTAGCGCCACTAGACCCACCGTGGGAGCTACCACCTCCAACTTCGGATCTCGTCTTGCCCTGGGCGTTCTCCGGAGGAGGAAGAGCTCCCTCGTTCAAGTAGATCTTGTCGACGATCGACGGATCGCACCACTCTATCCCGGAGTCCGTTATCGCGATCACCGTCGTCGGGCTACCAGTCGTCGTCTGCCACGCCTTGTCGACGGAACCGCCCATTACCCCGCAGAGCTCTTGGGGATTCGAGCTGATCGACGGGTTCGTCGAACGTGCAGAGGTGAGCTTCCAGTTCCCACCGGCGCTCAGCCAGTTCGACGGGCGAACCGGTGGGAACACGTTAGCGTTGTGGTCGTTCGTGAGCGACGTGTGATTAGCACTCGACGGCGCCGGCCAGGGGAACGTCCCCGTCAGCGATCCATGTTGTCCGGGGGTTGGAGTGTTTGGATCCACTCTCAACGCGGGACACGTCACGGGCCGGTGCGGCGTCATGCGCGCCCCGGACACCCACTGCGGCGCCGCTTCAACCTTTGCCGTCATCACGCCGAGCATCGCAGTCCCCGGTCGACCACTCGCGCAGCTCGAAAGAACCATCGCGACCCCCGCAACCCCCAGCGCGACCCGCCCTACCTTGCCCCTACCCTTACCCCTGCCCTTGCCCATCGCGACGAGACTAGCCTCTTCAGGGTCCCGCTGCGCTGCCGTCTCGTGAGTTGGAGTCGACGAGAGCCGCCTCGTCGAGGATACGATCCGCTTCCTCGGCCAACCTCTCTTCATGGTGGATCCACACGATCGCTACTGGAATCATCGCCAGAAGCATGATCGTGTCACCACCTACCCACATGATCGCACCCCCGATGTGGAGATCCGTGACGAGCGACGGTCCCCACGTCCGGTGCATCGCTTTGTACGCGGGAAATATCTCATGCGCCGTCGCCGTGAGCGCGAGCCCGGTGAACGTGTCAACTGGCACCCCCGCCGATATGTACAAGAGACGGAACCCCGGATGGAGGCGGTGTCGACTCGGCTCTATCGCGACGACGGGCCGCCAGAAGAGATACCCGACGACGAGGTACAAGAAATGCTCCATGTTATGCACCGTCTCGTTTTCAAGCGTGAGGTTATAGAAACTCGTCAGATGTGTCACCGGGATGACGACCGCGTACAACACGAATCCAAATATCGGATGCCCAATAACTTCAGATACCCTGGAGTCAAGAGCCCGCTTGATAACTTCGTGCGCCCGCCCCGTCGTCGCGCGCTCCAAGAGCTCGATCGGCGCCCCCATCGCAAACAGCGGTCCGGCGACCATGATCAGCAACAGGTGCTGGATCATGTGATCGTAGAACAACACGCTGTCGTATATCCCGATAAAGCTCTCGACCGCGACGAACGTCGTCACGAGACCAGCGAAGAACGCTAGAGTTCGCCTCACATGCCAGCGCTCCTCCGGCTCGCCTCTCGATAACCTCTTTACTCCCGCGAGATACGCGAGCGCAACGAGAATGATCATCACAGTCGGCACCGGATCGAACGTGAACTGTGTGAACCTGTGCCAGTTGAGAGGAGGGAGCATCGCGGCCGTCACAATGTCTGTCGACCTTACCGCAAAGATCGGCCTCTTAGAAACCGGTAAGCGGCGGTCGATCCGGTTCAAATACCTGGTCATCTCGGATCCAAGATCTGCGAACGCATCTCGTGCATAATGCTCACATGGGAACTAAGAACCGCGAACGCAGACGACAGAAGCAAGCCAAGCACAACCGTGCTCGACGCGGAGGTGCAAGCCGGGGGGACTCTCGCTCGGCGGGCAGGAATACGACACGCGGTTCTGCATACGAGTTCGCCGACGAGCTACTCGATGCACTCATAACGGACGCGATCTACAACGCCGCACACGCCGACTGTCAAACCGGGTTCGTCCCCGACGCGACGATCAACGCGCTCGTCGAAGGCTTTGGAGTGCCAGGTGGACCCGAAACGGTTCAGGAGAAGATCTTCTCCTCGATCGTCACCTCTGCGACGCGCTCCCTTCGGGGGGGTTGGGAACCAGAGGAGCTCGAGCGAGTCCTCAGACGCAAGGCAACCGTTAGCGCCGCGCGACTCTGTGTCAACGCTATCGCAACCGCCGCGAGCAACTGCTGGGGCGCCGAGACCCAAGACGACTGGGAACGCCAGATCGCGGCGATGAAACCAAACGCCCGCCCACTCGACCCCGGGTTCTCCAGTTGGCCCTCCGACGTCGACGCGGCACTACGAGCACTCGGCGTCCTCGACCATCTTCCCCCGATGCCGAACCTCGGCGCGCTCCCGCGGACTCGACCGACCAAGCACTCCGACGCGGACGAGCAGGTTCTCGCTCGAGTACGCGCCCTGCTCGCCAAAGCGGAGTCGACCGACTTCCCCGAGGAAGCCGACGCTCTAACCGCGAAGGCCCAACAGCTCATGACCCGCCACTGCCTCGACCGCTCCCTCGTCGACGCCCAAGCGGGCCACGACGCTCATCCGCACCTCCAAGTGCGCCGCTGCTGGCTCGACGACCCTTACCTCGAGGCAAAAGGACTTCTCTTGACCATCGTCGCGAGCGCAAATCGTTGTCGCACGGTTCTCTCCCCCGACGTCGGTTTCTCGACGATCGTCGGCCACCCTGACGACATCGACGCGTCAGAGTTGCTCTTCACATCGTTACTCGTCCAGGCGACACGGCGCATGACCGTCGCCGCCGACGATCCCACACACTCCACTCGATCGCGGCGACCCTCCTACCGCCGTTCATTCCTCGTCGCCTACGCCCACCGGATCGGAATGCGCCTCGACGAGGTCAGCCAAGCCGCTACCGCAGAAGCGGACAAGGAACATGGTGGGGCTCTTCTACCCGTCCTCGCCCGTCGATCCGATCACATCGACGAAGCTGTCGACGCACTATTCGGTGAGCTCACCAGCAGCGCTATCTCGGTCTCTGACTACGCGGGATGGGCAGCGGGCACCGCTGCCGCAGACCTCGCCGACCTCGTCACCGCAGAACAACTCGCCGCCTCCGCCGTCGCTTAGAACCGCCGTCGGCCCAGACCCGCATCGCCCTCCGGCCCTGCTGCGGCAAACGCTGAGCACTTCGTTGGGGCTTGGCGTGAGCGACCGTGCCGGCGTTAGATTTAGATGGGTTAGTCTTGCATCTTCAAGACTGGCGACGGCCGGGACCCCACGACGGGGCCACTAGTACGCAGGAGGAGATTATAGCGATGCAGATCGAGGACATGATCTTGGTGAGCGTCGACGATCACGTCGTCGAACCCCCAGGTATGTTTGACGGAAGGCTCCCGGCCAAGTACCAAGAGGTCGCACCGGAGTTCATCCACAAAGACGACGGAACCGACGTGTGGCGATACCACGGGGCCGAGATACCCAACATCGGACTCAACGCCGTCGTCGGTCGACCTCCCGAGGAGTACGGGATTGAACCGAGCTCGCTCGCGGAGATGCGCGCCGGCTGCTACGACGTGACAGAAAGAGTGCGCGACATGAACGCGAACGGCGTTCTCGGCTCGATGTGCTTCCCGTCGTTCGTCCAGTTCTGCGGCCAGTTGTTCGCGAGGACCCAAGACAAGGACGAGGCGCTCGCGATGGTCAGAGCTTACAACGACTGGCACATCGAGGGATGGTGCGGGGCAGCGCCGGGTCGCTTCATCCCGCTATCGATCCCGGTCCTGTGGGACGCAGACCTCGCCGCCGACGAAGTTCGCCGGGTCGCGAAAAAGGGCTGCCACGCCGTGACGTTCTCGGAGAACCCCGAAAAACTCGGCTGGCCGAGCCTTCACAACGCTCACTGGGACCCGTTCTGGAAGGCCTGCTCTGACGAACACACCGTCGTCTGCATGCACATCGGGTCCTCGTCTCAGCTCGTGATGACCTCCGTCGAGGCCCCGCTCGACGTCATGATCAGTCTGCAACCTATGAACATCGTCCAGGCCGCCGCCGATCTCATCTGGTCACCGGTCCTTCGTAAGTTTCCAGACCTTCGAGTAGCGCTCTCTGAAGGAGGGATCGGCTGGATCCCGTACCTACTCGAGAGGATCGACTACGTCTATCAACACCACCACAAGTGGACCGGCCAGGACTTCGGTGACATGCTCCCGAGCCAAGTCTTCCACGAGAAGATAATCACGTGTTTTATCGACGACGCGTTCGGCGTCGACAACCGACGATACTTGAACGTCGACAACATAACCTGGGAGTGCGACTATCCACACTCTGACTCAACGTGGCCACAGTCCCCGGAGGCCGCAATGAAGTACCTCCACGACGTTTCCGACGACGAAATCAACAAGATCACCCACAAGAACGCGATGCGGGCCTTCCAGTACGACCCCTTCAGTGTCATCGCCGCGGAAGACTGCACCGTCGGCGCCCTGCGAGCCCAGGCGACCGACGTCGACACACGGAATATCTCCAGAGCCGAACGAGGGCTCCCCGAGCGGGAGCGAGCGAGTATCGACCTGTTTAATCTGACGGAAAAGGACAAGTAGGTAACGACGATGCCGATCCACTACCAGCCAGGTGACGACCACGTCGTCTTGATAACGATAGATCGCCCCGAAGCGCGTAACTCGCTCGACATGGAGCACTTCTTCCAACTCCGCAAGGCTTGGGAACGCTTCGGAGACGACGCCGACGCGTGGGTTGCCGTCATCACCGGGGTCGGACCCGACTTCTGCGTCGGCGCCGATCTAAAGACCTACATACCCCAGATCACCGAACTCTTGAAGAAGATGGAGACGGGTAAGGCGACAGAGGTCGACGGTTACAGTCTCGACGACGGAACGAAGGCCGTCTTGCGAGGGTCACAACTCTACAAGCCGATCGTCGCGGCGGTCAACGGAACGTGCGTCGCGGGTGGGATGGAGATGCTCGGCGGATGCGACATCCGAGTCGCGTCAGACACCGCGACGTTCGGCGTCTTGGAGCCAAAGCGCGGTCTTTTCGCGGGCGGCGGCACTACGGTAAGACTGCCCCGTCAGATCCCGTTTCCAGCCGCGATGGAGTTGCTCTTGTGTGCAGACCGGATCTCAGCTTCACGAGTCTACGAGATGGGGCTCTTGAACGAGGTCTGCCCACCCGAGAAGCTCCTCGAGCGCGCGTACGACTACGCGAAGAGGATCACCACGAACGGTCCCTTCGCCGTTAAAAAGACTAAAGAGTCCGTCATCCGTGGTCTCGCAACCGACATGCACGAAGCGTACAAAATAGAAGAAGCGATCTCCGGCGAGGTCTTCTCGAGCGAAGACGCAACCGAAGGTCCAAAAGCCTTCGCCGAGAAGCGCCCGCCCGTTTGGAAGGGTCGCTAGAAAAGAGGTTCCCGTGAGTGACGGGAGTGACGGGAGTGATGGGAGTGACACGAGGCCCGAGGTCTCACACCACGACAGGCGTGTCGTCGTCGGTATCGACGGTTCTACCGGATCGGACAAGGCGCTCTTGTGGGCTGCCGCCCAGGCGCAGCGCACCGGTGCGATCCTCGAGGTGGTCGGGGCGTGGAGCATTCCAGCTGCCGCTGGATATACACCCGGCGTCGTATTCGAGGAGTTCGAAAAGGCGGTCGAAGACGTCTCTGATCAAGCCGTCACAAGAGCAACCGAGCTCTACCCGGATCTTGAAGTGCAACAACGGATCGTCGAGTCGCCGGCTGCGCCCGCGTTGGTCGAAGCAAGCGAGGGTGCAGAGTTGCTCGTCGTCGGCTCCAGGGGACGCGGTGGTTTCAGGGAACTACTTCTCGGCTCCGTGAGCCAGTACTGCGCTCACCACGCCGACTGTCCAGTCGTCATAGTCCCCTCTCACACCCGATCGAGCTGATGGACAAGCACGCTTGGGACGCGAGATATCGAGAGAAGGACCTCGTCTGGGGTGCTGAGCCAAATCAGTTCTTGGTATCCGAACTCGCAGACCTCGACCCCGGCACAGTCGTCGACTTGGCCTGCGGCGAAGGAAGGAACGCTATCTGGCTCGCCGAACACGGATGGACCGCGACCGGAGTCGACTTCTCCTGCGCAGCCCTCGACAAGGCCCGTGAAATCGCGCAGCGTCGCGGCGTCGACGTCGAATGGATCGAAGCCGACGTCTCTACGTGGGTCCCACCCGACCGCGGCTACGACTTAGTCGTCGCTTTTTACATGCAGCTTCTCGAGCCACAACGCACTTCCGCAGTCAACGCAGCACTCGACGCGGTCGGATCGGGGGGAACGTTTCTATTCGTCGCCCACGACTTGAAGAACCTAACAGAGGGTTTCGGTGGACCACCGAACCAAGACGCTCTCTACACTCCAGAAGAGGTCGCCGGAAGGGCTCTGGACCGCGGACTCATCGTCGAGAAGGCAGCGAGCGTCGTTAGGACCGTTACGACCGACGACGGCCCCCGCGACGCGGTCGACGTTTTAGTGCGAGCTACCCGACGTCGCTCGTAGAGGATCGTTCCTCGCCGGGCTGGAAGAGACGCGTGCGACCGTTGAGTCTTTATCTCCATCTTGGGGTCGCAGACCGTCTCTTGAACCTGGTTCAACCTCACCTATCTCAGGGGTGAACTTGGCCGGACGAGACGGCAACCCGGCGAGAACTGCGACGACGCTCACCACTACAACTACCGCCGCCACTTTTAGCGCAAGATCCATGCCGCTTATGAATCCAACGCGCGCCGTATCTGCGAGCGCCGTGCCCAACTTGCCGCCGACGTGATCCGCGACCATCTGCGCTCCACCAATTGAACCCATGATTGCTTGGCGCGCTATTTGTGGCACTTTGTGTCCCGATAGAACCGCTCCCATGTGCGCTTGGTAGCGAACACTCAGGACCGAACCGAGAATCGCAACGCCGAGGGCTCCACCGGTCTGTATTGCGGTGCTGTTCGTCGCCGACCCGACGCCGACTCGGGACTGGGGAAGCGATCCCATCACCGACGACGTCGACGGGGCAAGAATGAATCCGGCGCCTACCCCCAAGACTATGAACCCCAATAGGGCATGGCTGAACGTATCGGCCTGCGTAGTCAACGACAGCTGCCACAGACCGGCCGCCGTGAGAATGAGACCGACAGCGACGACAGCCTTTGTCCCAAACCAATGATCGAGATACGACGACGCCGGCGACGCTAGAAGCAGGACTCCTGCTACGGGGAGGATTCGGATTCCAGTTCCAAACGCAGAGTATCCAAGAGCGAACTGGAGGTACTGCGTGAGCACGAAGAACAGTCCCATCAGGGAAAAGATCGCCAACGCGGCTGCGCCCATCGCTACGGAGAAGCGGCGATCTCGAAACGGCCTCAGTACGAGCATCGGGTGTTTCGAGTTGACCTCCCAGATCCCAAAACCCGCGAGTACGACGAGCGAGAACACCCCGGATACCGCGACGACCGGCGACGACCATCCTCTCTCGGGTATCTCGATTATCGAGAACAGCAACGCACCGAGACCAACCGTCGAGAGAACGAACCCCACGAAATCGATGGGGCGCCTCTTCGCGCTCTTGGACTCAGGGATCAACAAGATCGTCGCAACAGCCCCGACGAGCGCTATCGGTGTATTGATCAAGAACACAGAGCCCCACCAGAAGTGTGCGAGGAGCCAACCCCCGAGAATCGGTCCGACCGCTATTCCAATACCCGCCGTTCCAGACCACACCCCAATAGCGCGCGACTGCGACCTCGTCCCGGTGAACACGTTCGTCAGTATCGCAAGTGTCGACGGCATGACACACGCAGCACCAACCCCCATGATCGCTCGCGCTAGAACGAGTCTGGTCACTGACCCCGAGAACGCCGATCCTGCAGACCCCGCGCCAAAGATCACCAGTCCAACTAGAAATATCCGCTTACGGCCGAAACGATCACCGAGGCTTCCCGCCATTAGGAGCAGCCCCGCGTAGATGACAGCGTAAGAGTCGACTATCCACTGCAGATCGCTCTCGTTCGCGTGCAGGTCACGCACGAGCGTTGGTAGCGCAATGTTCAACACAGTGTTGTCGAGCGACACAAGAAGCAGGGACAGGCACAACACGACGAGAATCGCGGCGCGCAATATCTTCGACCTCGGAATCGACGCCGTGTTCGACGCCGGACTCGGGCCCACATCGCAAACGTTGCTCACCTGGTTAGATAAACACAGTTCCACGAGTTGCGCCAGGGCACAACGTCACAGATTTCTAACCCCTGTTCACCTCGGAGACACTTGGACCAGGTGTATTGGATCAGGTGTATTGGATCAGGTGGACCCACCCCGTTAGACCGCGACTTAGACTGCAGCTGGAGCCTCTCATATGCCAACTGATCTACTGCACACGAAGTCCCGACTCCAAAAGGCCGTAGGAGTCGCGCTCGGGGTCTCGATGACGGTTGGCGTCGTTCTTTACCTGCTCTGGGAGGGTCGGCTCAGGTACTACAGCACCCCGTCTCGGGTGAGTGTGGTCTCAACGATAGCTGCGATCTTGATCGTCGCTACCCTCCTCGGTCACGGCCGGCAGATCGATCGTTCGCGACTATGGTCCACACAGATATCAACTGCGACGCGCGAATGGCGGAGTTTGGACCGTAGGGCGGTCTTCAGCGTCGTCGTATGGATCCTCCTCTTTGTCGCGATCGTCGGATGGGACCTCTACAGCTTCTCACGGGAGGTTCACCAACTCCCGACTCTCAGTTACCTGATAGGCAGAGTCACTCGATTCTCACTCGGGCGTAGCGCTGTCTATGCCCTGTGGTTGCTCGCGGGTTTCTGCATCTGTATCGGGCACAGGAGGCCGAGGAGTCGTCTCGATACTCGTGAAGGTCGATCGAGTTGATGGGCCTTTCGACCGGCGAGCTCGTTTGGACAGCTCTTGGTGCACTCCTCACCATCTGGACCTCGATAACCTTCTTTCACTCGCGGCTCGTAACCGTCATCGAAATCGTCCGCTGGTTTCTTAGATGCTGGGTTGGCCGTGCCTTGTTGTTGCTCGCCTGGGGGGAAGCTGGCTGGCACCTCTTTTGCCAGCATCCTTAACTGTGAAGACTTCAAGGAGGTCTCGTTGGAGGATCGACATCTCGACTCTCTCCGTGCTCGCCCTACTCGTCGTGCTCGTCGTGCTCACCGTCGTGTTCTCCTGGTTCGCATCCGCGAGTAAGCCGTTTACGACCCCAGCGGATCTCTACACGGCGACGCCGCTCGTCCTCGCCACCGTCGTCATCCTCCTTCAACTCTTTAATCCCAGTACCCGAGGATTGACTGTCTTGCGCCGCGTCGTCGCGCGAAACAGCAAAGTGCCAGACCACGCGGAGCTAAAAGGGGGAACGCCGTGGATTCTCCTCGCGGCTCTCGTAGTCGCCTGGGAGCTCGCCTGTTACCTACTTGGACCGAGGGCCCAACATCCAACGATAAGTTCGCTATACAACATCGCAGCAAGAATTCGCTGGGTCAAGGCTTCGATCATCGCTCTTTGGATCTCGCTCGGCGCCTACTTGCTAAAGCAATGACTTCCTATCAGGTAACCCTCGCTGTCTGGGCAACAGTCGCGTCTCTTGCGATCGCAACCGTCGTGATATCCCATCTCGCGCGCGACTCGGTACTAAAG
Organism: Actinomycetes bacterium; assembly: GCA_021794655.1. Lineage (GTDB taxonomy): Bacteria > Actinomycetota > Acidimicrobiia > Acidimicrobiales > RAAP-2 > JAJYQJ01. The sequence goes on from JAJYQJ010000038.1 coordinate 9,794, forward strand.
GTGAGCGAGCTCATGCGCATCGTTCTTACAAACCGCTATCTTCGGACCTTCGTCATCCTCGGCTGGATGTGGCTCGGCTGGCACCTCTTTGCCCGTTAGACGACTCTTGGGCCGGTTAGTCCCAAAGCTCTTCTGGCTCTCGGTTCCTGGTCTCCGGCAGGAGCCATACGCACAACACCACCGGAATCATCGGCAAGAACACTAAGAGCGCCGCGATACTGAAGTGGTTACCGATGTCGGCGACCTCGCCGAACGCGACCAGTCCTACTACCGCACCGATGACACCCGCGGCGATCTGCCAACCCGCAACCGAAGCTCTAACGCTCGTTGGGAACAGCTCGTTTATGAACGCACCACCCGCTGGAGCAAACGTCGCTCCCGCCAACACCCCAAGGACGTAACCGAGAACAGTTCCAATATCAGAGCCACTGTAGGCAACGCTTCCAAACACAGCTAGACCGACCATGCCAACAACAACCGTGATCCGCCTACCCCACCTGTCTGCCATCCAGCGCCCAAGGAGTAGCCCCGATAGTCCCGTCACGCCGGCCGCAACCACCATCGCCGAGACTGCGAGGCCCGGGAGGTGGCGTACTTCTTGGGCGTACAAGAAGATGAAGCTGTTCGCGGGACCTGTTATGACCGACACTGCGAACGCAAGGATAGATACGAGAATCAACCTACGCCGAAAAGGCCGTCCGACGGGACCTAAGACAGGCGGCGCATGCTCAGATCCCACGACGTTTTCAAACCTTGCCGGTTCTCTTAGCCATTTGCGCAAGAACGGCAACATCGCGAGCGGAAAGACGGCTAGAGCGAACACTCCCCTGAATCCAAGTGAGTTCTGTGCAAAGCCGTGAATGATCGCCGTCAGTCCCGCCCCGACTCCGTAACCCGCAGCAATCAGCGAAACCGCCTTCGCTCTTTGAGCACTCGCCGTGTGCTCCGCTGCGGTGACTTGAGCGACACCGGTCGTAGCACTCAAGAACGGGCGCCCGAGTGCAAATATCGCGACGAACCACCAGTAGCTAGGGCTAAACGCCGCCGTCACCGTCAACGCGAGACCAAGTCCACACGTCGCGATCAAGACCGGACGCCGTCCGAATCGATCAGCGAGACCGGATAACGGGAGTGCGCCGAGCGACGCGAGGCGAAGGATCGAAAGCCCGACCCCGAGCACCGTCCCAGAGAGCCCAATGCGATCCGTGATCGTCGCTCCGTGGCTCACGTGTCCAAAGCCCTGAGCTACGCTCCCGAGGGCCGCAACGGCCCCGAACTGGCCAAACCCGGCGAACAGCGCAACCACTGCTACGGCTACAACAGAGGGGTCTCGCCAGCTGAACAGTTTCGTACTCGGCGAAAAACTCGGCTCAGGATCCGCCGATTCCTCTGACTCCTCCATTGCCGAGATGATCCCACGTCGGGACGTACAAGGGACGACCATACCGCTTGGAGCGCAGGCTAGCTGGCCTTTTTCGCCAAGTTGGCCTACAGCCGAGCACATTCAGCGGTGACCAGCGATCGCTCGATCGCAACATTATCATTGGAGAAACAAGTTGATAGGAGGAAACACGATGACAAAGACCGTGAGATTAAAGTCCATCGTAGCGCCCGCATGCCTCGTCGCCGTCGCCTTGTTGGCCGCGGCGTGTAGCTCATCGTCGACTACTAAGTCGAGCGCTTACCCGAGCACCTCTTCGACAGCTCCAAAGCCGACCCCCGCGAGCTCAATCAACGTCTCCACCCTCCCCGTCGGCGGCGTCCAGACTTCGGTCCTCGCAAACGGTGCGGGATACACGCTCTACTACTTCAAGCTCGACACTCCAAGCAAGGTCGCCTGCACCGCCTCTACGCCGACACCGTCGGGTGCACCCTGTACAAAGATCTGGGCGCCGATGCTGCTCGCCGCTGGGACCCCTTCGGCGCCCGCGACGATCGCCTCAGGAATCACCGTCGTCACAACGGCCAACGGACGTCAAGTCGAGTACAAAGGTCACCCTCTTTACACTTACAGCGGCGACACCGCTCCGGGGCAGACTAACGGCGAAGGGATCCTCGGCAAGTGGTACGTCGTAACTCCTGGAATAGCTGCTCTGGCGGCTCCTGCTCCCACAACGTCGAGCACTTCAACCTCGTCGAGTTCTTCCACTTCGTCGAGTTCGTACTCCCCGTCGAGTTCTTCGACTTCGACGAAGTCTTCCCCGGCCACCACAAAGTCGAGCAACTGGTCGGGTTGAGGAGGGTATTAGGAGCACCTCGCGCGAACGACCGTGCGCAGACTCCCGGGTTTCACTACTCTTGAGGTGACCGACGGCAGGGATCGGGACGAAGGAGGGTACGAACCGGGATGGCCGAGACCAAGATCAACAACCACGCCGGGTTCATCTGGTCTGTAGCGGACCTCCTTCGGGGAGACTACAAGCAGTCTGAGTACGGCAAGGTCCTCCTTGCATCTATCTGTGAGCGCTACGAGATCGCGGAGCTGTGGCTGTTCGACTCGTCTGCCAGGGGTACGGCAAGACCCGACAGCGACGTCGATCTCCTCTACATGCGTCCTCCGGCTAGCAGAGCCGATCGAGTTGGGAGGCCAGTAGGCGTTGACTGAGCCCCTGGTGTTGCGTGAAGCGTCGGTGCCTACCGTACTCATCCTTGTCCGCCTCGGGGTCGCGACGCTGGAAAACGACCACCTGTCGCGCAGTTGCCAGGAGTGCTTCTGACGTGGGGCATGTGGGGCTTTTCGGTGCTGGAGGTGCCAGGGGGTGACTATAGCCACCTGGCTCGACTACGACCGATCGTCGCTGAGCGGCGAATGATTTGGACAGACAGCGGACCTGAACTGGCGGCAGGCGGTTTCCCTGTGCTGCCCACTCTCGACTTCCCTCATTGGACCGTCGTCCTGTCGGAGCCGACACCCAACCAGTTTCAAAAGGCGCGCGGGCTCTTCACGGGGCCGGTCGAGAATCCTGCGTGGTCGGGACGTGCCAGGTAGTAAGCTGGTAGACGTGTCAAGCACCAAATATGACTTGTGGTTTGGTCCTAACGACGTAGGCGGTGACCTCGTCGTTGAGTGTTGGATATCCCACGGGCCGCGTAAAGATGACCCGGGTTTCGATCCTCAGCCGAGCGACTGGCTGCTGGCCAGCGACGATGAAGAGGCTCCGATGAGTGCTCGGGTGACGCGACGCGAAGGGAACCGGGTCTGGCTGCAACTGTTTCTTCCGGATTCCGCCCGCGCTGCCGTCTGACGCAACGGCGAAGAGCATGAAGCCTGACGAGCGGGGTTTCGAGGATGCCATCGAGGCCGCGCTGTTAGCTGGCGGCTACCTCAAGTCGGTCCCGTCTCACTTTGATCCGGTGCTGGGACTCGACGCGGCCGAGCTGTTCGCGTTCATCGGCGCCACACAGAGCACTGAGTGGGAGAAACTCCTCGGAGGCTACGGCAACGACCCGGATGCCGCTCAGCGTGCGTTCGCAAAGCGCCTCGCGTCCGAGCTCGACGCTCGGGGCACAGTGGACGTGCTCCGCCAAGGGGTGGTGGACCAGGGAGTGACGATCCGATTGGCGTACTTCGCACCCGCGCACGGGCTCACCCTCGAGTTGCAGACGCTGTTTGCGGCGAACCGCGTGAGTGTCACCCGCCAGCTCGCCTACGAGCAGGGTTCGACCAAGACGCTCGACATCGTCCTGCTGGTGAACGGCATCCCGACGGCCACCGCCGAGCTGAAGAACCCGCTTACGAAGCAAGACGTTGAGGACGCTATCGGTCAGTACCGAAGCGACCGGGACCCGGCCAACGTCACTTTGGCGCGCCGAGCGCTCGTGCATTTCGCCGTGGATCCCGACCGGGTCGCGATGACGACTAAACTCGGCGGGCAGGCTACGCGGTTCCTGCCGTTCAACCTCGGTCACGACGGCGGCGCCGGCAACCCGCCAAACCCGGCCAGACACCGAACCGCCCACCTGTGGGAGCGGGTGTGGGCACGAGACGCACGGATGGACCTCCTCGCCCGTTTCATCCACGTCGAGCGACCAACTCAGGGCACCCCAGCCACCCGTCGGGCCGCTGAGCGCGTCATCTTCCCGCGCTTCCACCAATGGGATGCCGTGTTAGCCCTCGAAGCCGACGCCCGTGAGCGCGGGGCCGGGCACAGCTACCTCATCGAGCACTCGGCCGGCTTCAAGCGGATCCTCGATGACGAGGAGTTCTGTCGGGTGCTCATGGACCTATACGCCAGCCGGGTATACCAAAGGGCCCGGAGGGATCCATGACTCCTCCTCGCTGTCGGTCCTTGCGCAGTCAGCTCCGCCGAAGGCGACCGAGATGAGGATGACCAGGTTGGCAATCGACAACCTTTTCTCCTGCGATCACTTCGAACTCGATCAGATAGACCCCAACTTGACCACCATCGTCGGACCGAACGGGTCTGGAAAGACCAACCTGGCCCGCCTTTTCGAACTCATCACTACCGCTCTCGATTGGGTGGAGGTGGGTATTAGGAGCACCTCGCGCCGTCCACTGCTTCGCAGCGGTATATGACGGGCGATTGACGGTTGCGCCACGGATGTAAAGTTGTGCATGAATGATTTAGGTGCGCTCTTTGACCGACATATCGCGACGGAGTTCGTGGATAAAGATCCCGATGCGACCATGGCGACGATGGCAGATAACCCGACGCTCTATCACGTACCCGTCGGAACCGGAGGGCGTGGTCGCGATCAGGTCGCCCAGTTCTACCGAGATCACTTTATTCCAGCGTGGCCCCCCGATGTCGAGATAACGCCTCTGTCGAGAACGGTTGACTCCGCACGGGTCGTCGATGAGTTCATCGTGAACTTCACACACGACAGGGTCATGGACTTCTGGCTGCCGCGAATCCCCCCGACTGGCCGTAAGGTCTCGTTGCCACATGTCGTCATCGTGGGTTTCGAGGGAGACAAGGTCTTATACGAACACATCTACTGGGATCAGGCCTCGCTTCTCGTGCAACTCGGACTCCTCGATCCAAGTTCGTTACCGGTAACCGGGAGTGATCAGGCCCGCGGTCTCACCGACGCCTCACTGCCGTTGAACTGGATCCTTCAGTAATATTTGGCTACCACCCCAGTTCGCTCATCGCAATCAAGAACTCGTCGGGCCTTTCTATCATCGGGAAATGCCCCGCCGACTCAATCATGCGAAGCTGCGCGTCCGGGCGCGCCAAGAGCAGCCTCGCAGCCATCTCGGATACCGCTATCGGATCTTTCGCTCCCCAGATAACGGAGAGTGGCGCAGGATGGCTCTCGATCGCACCTGTATATCGACCCTGGTTCTGTCTGCGCTCTTCTATATAGCGAATAAGACGAGCGAGCAACAGGTGACCGTCGTTCACCATGATCATCTCGCATTGGGCCGCGAGTTCGGAGTCGCGAACCGTTGAACTCGGCGCATGTGTCGCTCGCAAGCTCTCCATGAGCGACTCCCGTGTGATCACCCCTAGGTCCTCGAACTTCTCGTCGGCCATTTCGAGGAGCATCTCTTGGCCCGCACTGAGATGCGCCATCTCGATATAGATACTGCCGTTCGTCAACAGCCGCTCTACGATCTCGACGCTCCACGCACCTTCCATCTCGCGCGCAAGAAGCTCGCCGCCCACAGTATCTCCCATGTCGTGCGTGAACATCGAGAGCCGCTCGATGCCAAGAGTTCCCGTCAGAGCAACGACGATGTCCGCCTGTAGCCCGATGCTATATCTGATGTCGGGTTTCTCCGATAGTCCATAACCAAGAAGATCGAACAAGACTACGCGACGGTCTCTCCGGACTCTGTCCACCAGGGCGTAGAAGTCGTAAGACGAAGTCGGAAAGCCGTGCAAGAAAACCAGCGGCTCTCTCTCCTCTATGCCCGACGGCCCAAGATCGATCGCAAATATCCGATACCCACATAGCTCGTAGTAGCTGCCGAGAGCTTCCCACTTTCGAACCTCAGATAGCATGTGATCCTCTCCCGAGCGGCGAACTCTCTTGAACTCTCTTCTACAGATGCCCACGCTACTCGTCCAACTCCCACAAGCGCCCTCGTTGGAACTTCATCGGAACCTTTGTCGCCAAGTGGTCTAAAGTGTCTCTCGATCGCAAGATTTGCGATTAGAGGCGCAGCTTATGGAGACGATCGACCGCGGAGCCGATCGTCCAGGCGAGTCGCGCGATGCAGGCTCGCCATCCATCCGCTGGGCCCCTCGGGACTTGCTGGAGAGTCACAGCCCTATGAGCGATTTCCCCTACGCCGGCCGGTATGAACTGCACAGAGAACTCCCCGAGAGGGGCACCGACCGCGAGATCCTCTTGTCTCAGCTACGTGAGATCTCCAAGACCGAAGACGCGACCTGGGAGTCAGGCAAGTGCTCTGGCACGATGTACTGCGGTGACCACGATCACTACAACTTCTTGAACGAAGCGTTCGCGATGTTCTCACACGTCAACGCTCTCCAGCGCGACATGTGTCCGAGCGCCACCAAATTCGAGGCCGAAATTCTAGCGATGACGTTGGACCTCTTCCACGCTGAAGCAGCGACACAGCACGAACCCGTTGGAATGATCACATCTGGAGGAACCGCGAGCATCTCCCACGCTATCCTCGCCTACCGAGAGTTCAACTCCTCTTCCAATAAGCGCCTGAAGCCCAACGTCATCAAACCCGAAACCGCGCATCCTGCATTTGACAAGGCATGCCACCTCTTTGGCATCGAGCTACGCAAAGCCCCGATAGACCCGATCGACACCACAGTCGACCTCGGCTGGGTTGTCGACCACATCGACTCCAATACGATCGCAATCGTCGGGTCCGCTTGTAACTATGGATACGGAACCATCGACGACATCGAAGCGCTCTCACAAATTGCGCTCGACAACGACGTCGGGCTCCACGTCGACAGTTGCCTCGGCGGTTTCATCCTTCCCTTCGCCGCGGAGCTCGGTTATGACATACCAATCTTCGACTATCGCATCCCCGGGGTTACAAGCATCTCCGTCGACACCCATAAGTACGGCTACGGGCTGAAAGGTAGTTCAGTTCTAACCTTTCGAGATAAAGCCCTTCGCAACTCTCAGTACTTTTACCTCACCGACTGGAGCGGAGGGAAGTACTGTTCGCCGGGTATGGACGGTTCTCGATCCGGAGGGCTCCTGGCGGCGACATGGGCGTCCATGGTCCATCTCGGAAGAGAGGGCTACCGTCGCTACGCCAAGGAGATCTTCGATACCTCGGCGGCGATGCAACAAGTCGTCTCGTCACACGAGGAGCTTCGAATTATCGGAAAGCCTTCGTTCTTGTTCAGCTTCACCTCCGACGTCTTCGACATCTACCACGTCAACGACTACCTCATCTCACGCGGTTGGCGATTGAACGGTCAGCAGTACCCAAACGCGATCCATATGGCCGTCACCCGGCCCCAGACCCAGCCCGGCGTCGTCAATAAGTTTGAATCAGATATCGCAGGCGCCGTTGAATACGCAAAGAGTCACACACAAGACACACCTAGCTCAGGAGCGATCTACGGCGGCGTCAGTGGTGGAATGACCCGCGAAGCAGACGAGTTCATAAAGGTTGTAATGGAAGAGATGATGGACTCACAACAGTCAATTCCAGCCGATGCGTAGCTCCAGGAGTACTCGAGGTCCCGGGTGCATACTAACGACGTAGTCCTCGCGGTAGACCTTGGCACAGGTGGTCCCAAGGTCGCGTTGGTACGCACCGACGGCCACGTCATCGCCCACGAGCTGACAACCGTAGAGACGAAGCTCCTTCCAGGTGGAGGAGCGACACAAGATCCAGATAGCTGGTGGGACGCGATAGTCACTTCGACCGCTAACTTGCTCGACTCCAACATCGTGAAACGCGAGGACGTAGTCGGAGTCACATGTACGGGCCAGTGGGGCTCCACCGTAGCAGTCGATCGTCACGGCCACGCGCTCGGAGACTGCCTGCTGTGGATGGACACAAGAGGGCATCCCTACTCGTCGCGCCTAATGGGCGGGCTAGGACCGATTGAGATCGAAGGATACGGAATCACCAAAGTCATACGCTTCATACGAAAGACGGCGGGAGCGCCGGCCCTTCAAGGAAACGATCCGCTCGGCCAGATCCTCTACCTTAAACACGAAGAACCGGAGATATTCAACAACGCGGCCTACTTTCTCGAGCCCGTCGACTTCTTGACGATGCGCTTTTGCGGTAGAACAACCGCGACACCGGCCTCGATGATCCTGTCTTGGATCGTCGACATCAGAGATCTGAACAGCCCCCGCTACGCATCGGACCTCGTAAGGATCACAACACGAGACCCCAAGCACCTACCCGAGCTGGTTCCCACCGGATCCGTTGTCGCCACGATAACTCCAGAGGTCGCCGCAGCCACAACCCTTCCACAAGGCATCCCGGTCATCGCCGGACTACCAGACATTCTCTCGGCCGCCACCGGTTCTGGGGCGCTCGACGACTTCCAAGTCCACATGGCAGTCTCCACCACATCTTGGATGTCCTGTCACGTTCCGTTCAAGAAGACCGACCCATTTCGTCAGATCGCGACAGTTCCAGGAGTTCTCCCCGGCCGATACGCGCTCGCCAACAATCACGACACCGCCGGCGTATCCCTCCAGTGGTTCCGTGATTCGATATTCGCCTCCGGGGAAGAATACAACGTCGGAGGGGCCGGAGGGGCCGGGGGGGCCGCCGGATCGCCCAGTGACGCCCGAACACCGTCATACTCCACACTCGATCAGATAGCCGAACACGTTCCTCCTGGAAGCGACGGAGTCATCTTCACGCCCTGGCTCTCCGGGGAGCGATGCCCAGTAGAGGATCGAACAGTTCGGGCTTCGTTTATCAACCTCTCTCTCAAGACGACCCGAGCCGAGATGACTCGAGCGCTCTTGGAAGGGGTCGCGTACAACGCTCGTTGGATGCAAGATGCAGTCGAGCATTTCTTGAAGCGCCGGGTTGGCCCGATTCGCTTCATAGGAGGAGGGGCGACCTCTGATATCTGGTGCCAGATACACGCCGACGTCCTCGATCGCAGGGTTGAGCGAGTTCGCGATCCTCTGCTCGCAAACCTCGCGGGCGCCGGGATCTACGCAGGAATCGCGCTCGGACTGCTCGACGTCGCACAGGCGGCCAACGCCGTCAGCGTCGAACACGTCTTCGAGCCCGACCCCGAGAACCGCACTACCTACGACGAGCTCTACTCTCACTTCAAAGACGTCTACAAGCAGCAAAAACGAATGTTCAAAACGCTCAACCGAGAGCGTCGTCCTTCCAGCGTACGGTAACTTCCTCGTCGACTTGATAAACCTTGGCAAGGCTAGTTTTGAGCACCGGCCGGACGGTCGCGGCAGTCTGGGTACAGTTTGGCGATGGAGGAGTTCGACTACGTCGTCGTTGGGGGCGGATCAGCAGGTTGTGTCGTCGCGAGTCGGCTGAGCGAGGATCCCTCGGTAAAGGTGTGCTTACTCGAGGCCGGCGGCGAGGGACGGGATGTACTGATTCGCGCCCCGTTGGGCTTCGCCCTCGCAATGCCACGTGGCATCAACAGCTGGAACTACCAGACGGTGCCCCAGCCGGGTTTCAATGGGCGTCGTGGCTTTCAGCCGCGCGGCAAGGCGCTCGGCGGCTCGAGTGCGATCAACGCGATGATCTACGCCCGAGGACACCGTTTGGACTACGACAACTGGGCAGCGTTAGGAAACCCGGGTTGGGGCTACGACGACGTACTTTCGTACTTCAAGAAATCCGAGGCAAACGCGATCCACCGAGACTCCCCCTACCATGGAGTTGACGGTCCCTTACACGTTACAGACTTGCGGAGTCCGAGCCCTCTCAACGACGTGTTCTTGGAGGCGTGCCAGTCACAAGGCATCCCCTTCAACCCGGACTTCAACGGTGCGGAGCACCACGGCTGCTACCACGTCCAAGTCACGCAGAACGACGGAGAGCGTCACAGCGTCGCTGCCGCCTTCATCCATCCCAACATGGATCGCCACAACCTCGACGTGCGCACCGGCGCCCACACCACTCGGGTCCTCTTCGACGAGCGCCGCGCGACCGGTGTCGAGTACGAACGAGGCGGTCAGATCCACGCCTTAGGCGTGCGCCGTGAAGTGGTGATGTCAGCCGGGGCCTTCGGTTCGCCCCAGATCCTGATGGCCTCGGGCCTGGGGCCGGGTGATCACCTTCAGGGACTCGGGATCACTCCAGTCCTCCACATACCTGGAGTCGGCCAGAACCTACAGGACCACATCTCGGCTCTGTTGATCTACCGGTCACTCGTCCCTGATCACACCATCGGCATCTCCCCGACTGGTGTGGCTCGATTGATCAAAGCGATGTGGACGTGGCACCGGCACCGCTCGGGACTGATCACCAGTTGCGCCGCGGAGTCCGGCGTCTGCTACCGAACAACTCCCGACGTCGAGGTCTCCGATATCGAGATGGAGCTGATCGTCGGCATCGGCGACGATCACGGACGTAAGCTCCACCTCGGTCACGGCTACTCGGCACACCTGCTCCTCGCAAGACCCAAGAGCGTCGGCGAAATAAGGCTCGCCAGTCTCGACACGCGGGTTGCACCCCTGATCGATCCGAAATACTTCAGCCATCCCTACGACATGGAGACACTCGTCAAAGGGGTCCAGATAGCGCTCGACATCATGAACAGCCGCGCCTTTGACCGATACCGCGGCGAGATGCTCATTCGATACGACCGAGACGACCCCCGCCAGATCGAGGAGACCTTGCGTCAGTACGCCGATACCGAGTACCACGTCTGTGGAACCTGCAAGATGGGCCCAGACAGCGACCCGGCGGCGGTCGTCGACGCGCAGCTGAGGGTACGTGGAATCAGCGGCCTCAGGATCGCCGACGCATCGGTGATGCCGTGTGTGACGAGCAACAACATCAACGCGGCCGTCATCATGATCGGCGAGAAGTGTGCCGACATGATCAAGCAGACGGCCTAGACCCAGCCACCGACACGCTGGCATAAGGTGTGAATAGAGCGGTCCGCCAGGGCGACGCTGCCGTTCGATTGGTTTGATGCTCCCCATTCGCTCGTAGCTGTCCGTAGCCACTTATGCAATAGTTATACGATGACGAGGACAATCCCACAGCGAGAGTTGCGGAACGACAACGCAAAGGTGATCGCGGCCGTCGTCGCCGGCGAGACGTTCGTCGTCACGCGCAACGGCGTACCAGTTGCAGAGCTGCGTCCGATCCAACAGACGCGGCGGGCCTTTGTCCCTATCGCTGAGCTTCAAGCGCTCGCCACGACCGGACGACGGATCGACCAATAACGCTTTAGAGCAGATCTTGACCGGGTCGTAGACCAAGACCTTTAGATGCCGACTGGCTTACTCGACACCTCGGTCATCATCGACTGGGACGACCCGATGGTCGCCGCGGCTCTTCCAGAATAGGTCGCTGTGTGTGTGATTACGCTCGGTGAACTCGCTGCTGGGCCACACCTCGCGACCCCCAGCTCCGAGGGCGCGCGGCGTCAAATTCGTCTCCAACAGGTAGAGGCGAGCTTCGAGCCACTCCCCTTCGACGCCTCGGCAGCTCGGAGCTACGGACAGATCGTGGCAGCTATCGCGGAGACGGGTCGTTCGCATCGACGACGTGTCGCCGACCTACTGATCGCCGCCACCGCTCACGCTAACGGCTTAGCTCTCTACACGCGAAATCCCGACGACTTCGGCGTATCGGCGCTCATCGCATCGCATGTTGTTGCACGCATCTCGGCATCTCATCCGCGCACTTCATAGAGCTCGGCGGCGCGTCAGCCAACGCACGACCGTAGCCGAGGACCAATTATCACACCGACACCGCGTCCTGGCTAAAAGCTCTCGCGATTGGGTACTTGAACTCTCACGAGACAAGCTCAGAGTCACCAGGGCCGCTACCTCTCGATGCGACTACTTCAAGAGATCTCTCGCCTGCATGATCTCCTGAGCGATATAGCCTTACTTATGGTCGTTCCAGCTTCCGAACAGGTCTCCCTGGCGGATGCGAAGGCACGTCTGTCCGAGGTCGTCGAAGGGATCGAGACCGAGCATCGTCGGGTCGTGATCACCAAACACGGACGGCCAACTGTGGTCGTGCTGGCAGTCGAGGATCTCGAGGCGCTCGAAGACACGCTCGACATGCTCTCGGATCCAGACGCCATGGCCGACCTTCGCGAGGCAGCGACCGCCCGTCGGACCGGAAAGACGATCGACCTGACCAAGGAGGAGGCACGCGTCCGCTGGTCGCGTGGGTGAAGACGGCCTCGGGTGGTCACCGCCTGCAGTGCGCCAACTCGACCGCCTCGCGTCATCCTCACCACGGGTCGTAGGCGCGGTCGTCGAGTTCTGTTTCCGACGCCTGATTGCCGACCCTCGCCGAATCGGACGCCTGCTCGAACGGGAACTCGAAGGCTGGTACAGCGCACGAGTCGGGGCCTACCGCGTGATCTACTGGATCGGCGAAGACGAGCTCATCGTCTACGTCGACCGCGTCAACTACCGAAGCGACGTTTATCGTCCCAAGTAAACCTCTTCACACACGCTCGCGCGCTTCGAATATCGACACGAGACCCCTAACGAGCTGGCCCGCTACAATACTTAGAAGGGCTTTGGCTGACGACGCCGACGGATATCACCGGGTCGTCTGTCCCGCAGTAGCCGACAAACTCCGCTGCCCGCTACGGGCCGAATCGCTAGCACTATCCTTTGATCGTCCTGAGATTCTAATCCGTTCCCCGGAGAAGGGCCCTACGCTCGATCATCGTCGATGCCTCGTCGATGTGTGCGACATAGAACACGTCATCGTGCTCGCTCACAACGGCACCAGTTGCGCTTCCACCTTCGGGCGAACCAATTCGTCGAGTCGGTTCCCGACTTGGACATGGTGTCCGAGTAACTCCTCGACCTCGCGGGCGAAGCGAAGAGCTCGAGTCCCCGATGGCCAATCTCGAAATCAACCAAGCGATCGATATCACTCATGGGAGTCGCCTCGCCGCGGGCGACAGACCCGAAGACCCTGACGTTGGAGACGCCCCGCCGGGAGGCGACACAAAGGATCTCGTCACGATGAGCCCTCAACAACCTCAGGGTTGGAGCCTGCAGCTCGTCCAACACCTCCACTCACGGTCTTGCCTTCTTCCTGGCTGAAGCTGGGGGCTTTTGCTCGCATCTTGGTCGTGGCCTTGCATGTTGTTCTGTTCTCCTCCGATGCGACCTGACATCTGCTACCGACACCATTGACCATAGCGAACCCGAAGCCCAAACGGGCCTCCTCCGACCTCCAGTCCCCCACATCGAGGTCGAGAGCCGATCCGCGGTACGGCCCTTCTTACCGATAGCGCTCGCCTGTACACATCCGACGGCGACGAACCCTCCCGCGATCGGAAAGGTTCGACCACCGTCAGGGTCGGCGCCCCCGGCAGGAGTCGAACCCGCAACCTGGTGGGTAGAAGCCACCCGCTCTATCCAGTTGAGCTACAGGGGCAGAGCTACGCCGCTAAATACGCCGACAAGCGTTCGTCGTCAACGGTCAACCAGAGTAACCCAATCCCTGTCGATACGCGAATTTTCCTCGTCAAACTGCCTTTCAATAGCTTACCGGCTCTGATCCGGCCGCTCGTCGTGCGATACCGATCGCGACTGTGGCAAACTGGTAACTCACGGTGGGCGTAGCTCAGCTGGTCAGAGCGCCGGGATGTGGCCCCGGAGGCCGCGGGTTCGAACCCCGTCGCTCACCCCAATATCTCCGCGACACGGTGGCCTCGTCCATAATTGAACCTGCACTGGTCGGGGAACGTGCTTCTGGGAGACATCATGTTTGGTCGCGCGCTCCGACCGGTGGAACTGGCCCACCCGTTGGTGAATGCTTCGGCGCCAGCCGGTCACCGGAAGCTCATGGCGGAGCTGAACGCGCGCGGCGTCTCCTATCGGCCCAGGGGAATACTCTCACAGTTCTCTATGACGGTCGCGCGCTGTCGTGCCTTCGTATGGCGGGCAAGCGCGCCACATAACGTCCAGACCTTTCCACGTAGCAAGCCGCCCTGATCGCCGGGAGGAAGTCACATTTCGAGCGTGAGAGAAGCGGGGTCGATCGCGATCCCGACAACCCTTCCCAGTCGGGTGAGGTCAGCGTCGTGGGCGAGCAACGTGGCATCGTTCCGGCGCGCGACCGACGCGATCATGCAGTCGATCAGGCCTCGCGGCGTGACTCCGGCTCGTCGGCACAGGCGGTAGATGCGCGCCGCTGCCTCGAAGTCCGCCGCCGCGTCGAACGGGAGCAGATGGAACCGCAGGAGCAATCTGCGCAGGTCTTCTTCCCGGCCGTCTGCCTTGGCCCCTGCCATGACCTCCATCATCACCAGTTCCGTAGTCGCAAGTGGGCCGTCATCAGCGATGAGCTCGGACACTCGGTCGTCTACCGGACTCCCCGTTGCCCTGTCGTACTCGACCCATGCCGACGTGTCGGCCAGGATCATCGAACGCGAGCGCGACCGGTGTCAGCCGGCAGCTTGCCGATGGCGCGCACCCCACGCATGGCGAGGGCTTCCTCGCGGCTCATGGGCTGGCCCGCAAGGTGGCGGAGGGCCAGATCGACAGCGTCCGTCTTCGTGTGGAGACCGTAACGGTCCATGACGGCTTGGAGGTAGGTGTCCTCAATCTCGATGTTGGTCCTAACTCGGCTCATACACGTAGTATACACGACGCGTGTATGATGAGTGTACGGTCGGATTGGAGGCTCTGCCGTCCCCGAACATCGCCTGGCCGGATTGCCACGGTGCGGGCATAGCGACGGCAAGGGTTCGACATCTCGCTCCCTCTTGCGGCGAGAAAGTAAAGATGCAGTCTAAGCGTGTTTCTTGGTATCGTCTGGGCAAAGTACAACGTCGGCATTTAATCCGTATCTAGGCGACGGGAAAGACTAGATGAGTTCGGTTGATCGTGGGGAACGAATCGCAATTGTCACAGGTGCGTCGTCTGGGATCGGTGCGTCTACGGCGCGACTGCTCGCTGAAGCCGGCACGACGGTCGCGTTGGTCGCTCGAAGAGAAGCGCGCTTGAACGAGGTGCTGAAAGAGTGCGCTCCGTGCGCGCCCAATTCCGCGGTGTTTGCGGCGGATCTCTCCGTCCCCTCAGATGCCGCAGAGTTGGCGGTCGGGATTTGGGAGCACTTCGGCCACGTCGATGTCCTCGTCAACAACGCCGGGATCCCGATGAGAAAGCCCGTCACTCGACTCGAGATGTCCGATGTCGAACACGTGATGACGGTAAATTTCTTTTCACCGGTAGCGATGACGCTCGCGCTCTTGCCCCGGATGATCGAGCGTGGGTCCGGAGTGATCGTTAACGTTTCCAGCCTCGGCGGAAGGCTCGGGATCATGACCGAAGCTGCGTATTCGTCCTCAAAGTTTGCACTTGCGGGTTGGAGTGAGGCGGTGTCGGCGGACCTGGCAGATACCGGGGTGAGAGTGAGGCTCGTCTTACCCGGTGCGATCGACACGGAGATCTGGGATCAGCCGGGCAACGACGCGCCGTTGTACTCGGGGCCGCTCGTCCCCGCCGACGAGGTAGGCGCCGGCATCGTTGCGTCGATCGACAGTGACGAGTTCGAACACTACTTGCCGGACATGAAAGCGGTCGTCGAGATGAAGACTGCCGACATCGACGGCTTTTTTGCCGGGATGCGGGCGATGGCCGAACAGGCTTCGCAACGTTCTACCTAGCACTGTCGCTGCAGGCGAAGTGAAGAGTCGCTGACGTTGAGAGGCTCCGTGTCATCTGAGGATCGAGAGGAGAACTAATTTGAAAGCGCTCATCTTTGGGTCCGAGCCGCCACAGGAACGGCCGCGTCCGAAGCCACGAGACGAGCTCGACGAGCGTCTCTACGGTCTTCCTTTTGGTTTGCACGAGGTAGACGATGCGCACCCACTCCGGCCCGACTGGGTCGTCGTTAGACCGACTCTCTCTGGAATCTGTGGGTCTGACTCCAAGCTTGTACTGGGCGACTTCAGCGAGGAAGACATCGACAACCCGATGGCTGCGTTCTCTTCCCTCCCTAACGTCCCCGGCCACGAGACGGTCTGCAAGGTGGAGACGCTCGGTCCCGAAGCAGAAGGCCTCGAAGTTGGCCAGAGGGTCGTCTTGAATCCCTGGCTAACGTGCGCGCCTCGCGGAATTGAGCCGCCTTGTGGACCTTGTCGACGCGGTGACTTTCCGCTCTGTGAAAGCTTTACGACCGGCGAACTTGGCCCCGGCGTCCACATCGGAGTTACTGCAGGGGTCCCTGGAGCGTGGGCGGAGCAGTTCAGCGCTCACGACTCGATGCTCATCGCCGTCCCTGACTCCATATCCGATGAAGCAGCTGTACTCGCCGATCCGTTCTCGGTCTCGTTCCACGCGATTGTTCGTAACCCACCGCCAGAGAGCGGGCGTGTGGTCGTCTACGGTGCAGGCGCACTCGGTCTCGCGAGCGTCGCGACGCTACGGACTCTTTACCCAGAGGTCGAAGTCGCAGTCGTCGCTCGCTTCGAGGCCCAAGCCGAGACGGCAAGACAGTTCGGAGCCTCGGTGGTCGTTACCCACGAACCGACAACCCAAGTTGTCGACGAGTTGGCACACTGGTCAGGCGGCGTTCTCCACGCCGCGCTCGCGGGCCTTCCGATGACGCGGCCCGGCTATATAGACGTCGTCTACGACACGATCGCGAAACCCGAGACGTTCGAAGTCTCCGTAAGGGTACTCGCTGAGCGCGGGAAACTCGTCTACACCGGAGTCGCGACGCCGGGCCGTTGGGAGTGGACCCCGGTCTACTTCAAAGAACTGACCGTCGTGGGCTCGAACGCTTTCGGCATCGAAACCCTCGAGGGTGTAAGACAGCACGCGATCTCACACTACCTAGACCTCGTCGCAGAGGGTCGTTTGGATATAACCGACATGTTGACCCATAAGTACCCTCTTGAGCAGTGGCCACTTGCGCTGCGCGCCCTTGCGGATCAGGGGTCGAGTGGAGCGTTGAAAGTCGCGTTCGAACCGAACTCGACGACTTAGAGCTTCGGGCCCAGCTCCTTGAAGCGTTCGTACCTCTCCTCGACCGCCGTCGACCATCGAGGGTCTGGCTCATAGATCTCCCCCGTGCGCGCCCAGCGCGTAGCGTCGTCGAGGCTACCCTCGAACCCTTTTGCCATTCTTGCGAAGAACGCTGCCCCGAGCGCGCCTCCTTCAGGCGTCGCGACGGTATTGACGGGCAAACCTGAAGCGTCGGCGACTGCGCTCATCCACGAGGAGGAACGACTTCCGCCTCCACTTGCAACTATCCTTCGACCCTCTAGCCCCGAACGCTCCAGGAGGCGCCGGATCACGAAACCGCTCGCCTCGTAGGCGCCACGCTCTATCACGGCACTGCCCTGTGTGATGTCGAGTGCGTGAAGGCTCGCACGTAACGTTGGATCGTTGAACGGTGTGCGCTCTCCTCGGAGGTAGGGAAGCCATATCGGCACGCGATCTGGATCCTTTGGTCGCACATCTGATGAACCGGTCGAGCGCAAGAGTCCTCGTGCCCAGTCGACGAACAGCGCACCTGCGTTGCTCGGCCCTCCGACCATGACGCGATCGGGATACGTATGAGGCACGGTCATGAGGCCTGGAACTTCAATCCAGTCCTTCGTCACAATCCAGACGACGAGAGTCGCGCCGAATATAGCGAGTACGTCACCAGGTTCGATCGCTCCTGATACGACTTGGTCGCACAACGCATCGATCGATCCGCCGGTGAACACGGTATCTGAGCCGGGCAACGTTCCTACTGCTTCGAGCATCGGGATAACCTCAGGGAGCTGGTCGACTCGCGCACCTATCGATTCGATCAACTCTGCGTTCCACTGTCCCCACGTATGCAGCTCACCCATAGAGGCGGTCACCGCGGTGTCGATAGCGGCAACCCCGCTCAGTGAATGCGTAGCGAGGGCCTGACAGGTCCAGAATCCTGTGGCGTCGGGGAACTCTTCGACACCCCATCGAAGAAAGCCCTCCGCGTCTGGCATTCCCCCTGAGACATGCGAGCTCCCCTCGACCTTTAACGGAGTGGCCTCTACCGCCCGGTCGGCTCCACGTGCGTCGCCGTAGAGAAGTCCGGGCAGCCTCGCGATTCCTCGCCGATCGACCCCGGTGAGCGACGGCACCATACTTGCGACGGTGACACCAGCGATCGGAGCTGAAATCTGTGCCTTTATCGCGGCGTAGGCGCGCCTTGGACCCCGCCGCCACGCAGCGTTTGCGTCGTGCTCGAGCCGGTCGGCAGCCGGAGTCAAGATCTTGTGTGGAATCCTCGACCTCGCAAGCACGTTACCGTCGTCGTCGACAGCTATCGCCTTGACCGACGTCGTCCCGATGTCTACCCCGACGGTTACTCCACCCACTGGCTCACTCTCCTCGGTCCTCTCTTGTCTCTTGGCGTCCCATTATGCGTCCAAGTCGGCGCAGACCGGCCAATTGACGAGGCCGCCAGGTTCATATTTCACATCTCACCCCGGTTTCCGTTAGAGTCACAGTGGCACGCGGTAGGCCAATTGCCGCATTCGTGATCTAAAGGAGATGACAGCCAAAAATGACTCAACCTCGCCCTAAGGCACTCGTCACCGCAGCGGTCAACGGTCCCGGCCTCGACCTCTTGGGCGAGTTGGCCGACCTCGTGATCGATTCGTGGCTGGACCAACCGTCCCTTCGCATCTACAACACCGAACAACTTGCCGAGCGTGTCGCGGCGGAGCGAGCGAACATCGTTGTCGTCGAGAGCGACCAGTGCGGTGGTCCCCTCTACGAGCAGCCTCTCATAGCCGTGTGCAGCTGCCGCGGCGACCCGAACAACGTAGACGTCCCCGGAGCAACGGCGGCAGGTATTCCAGTCTTGAGAGCACCGGGGAGAAACGCGGACGCGGTTGCCGAGGTCGCGATCGGCCTCCTATTTGCGGCGACAAGGGGCATCGTCCCGGCAGATAAAGACGTTAGGAAGGGAGACATCTATAAAGACGGGACGATCCCTTACCAACGGTTTCGCGCGTGGGAGATGGCTGGAAAGACTGTTGGGCTCGTGGGCCTCGGCGCGGTCGGACGGGCACTGCGCTGGCGGCTGCGCGGTCTTGGAATGGACGTGCTCGCATACGACCCGTATGCGCCGGACGCGACCTCGACGCTCCCTGAGCTATTGGCTCGCTCTGACGTCATCTCCATCCACGCACCGGTAAACGAGCAGACTGTCGGCATGATCGGCGCTGCCGAGTTCGATCAGATGCGCGACGGGGTTGTTTTCATCAACACAGCGCGAGCGAAGATTCACGACACGGACGCGTTGGTGACCGCACTACGCTCCGGAAAGGTCGGCGCGGCGGCTCTCGACCACTTCGAAGGCGAGTTTCTCGACCCGAATCATCCCTTGACCGAGTTCGACCAGGTGGTGCTCACTCCCCATATAGGCGGAGCGACCTACGACACTGAGTCCAACCACACTTCGATGATCGCTGAAGACCTCTGCAGGATCATGGCCGGCGCACGACCCCTCAACATCGTGAACCCAGAGGTACTCGATCGTTAGAGTGCCGACCGCCGCCGCAGGGGTGGCTCGCCGGAACCGTTAGCCATCAAGATAGGCAACGTTGGAGGGCGCAAAGGCTTACCGGAATGCGCTATCGTTGTTTTAGTGGCAGGTACTGCGTTTTCTCGCGAAGAGATAGAGGCTTTTATTTCGGCGCTCGAAGCTGACCCTGAGTTACGCTCGCGCGTGGAACGAGTAATCCTGCACGACCGTTTATTGGCGATTCCTGAACATCTCGATCACTTCATCGAGGCTACCGACCGTCGTTTCTCTACCCTCGAAGAAGTGGCCGCAGAGACCAGCCGGAACGTCTCGGAGCTGAGTGACGCTCAACGGCGCACTGAAGCGGCACTTGCGGAGCTGAGCCGGAACGTCTCGGAGCTGAGTGACGCTCAACGGCGCACTGAAGCGGCACTTGCGGAGCTGAGCCGGAACGTCTCGGAGCTGACCGAGTTGGCGGGACGGCACGAAGTCTCCGTGGGCCATCTGATAGGTGGTTACTTTGAGGCGAAGTGGCGAGAGAATGGGACTTCTTATCTGGGTAGCCAAGGGTTCCGTAAGGTACGCTACATCGCAAAGAACGCTCTGGCGGATTTACTCGACGAAGTTGCCGACCAGGTCCATGACGATATTCTTCTAGCAGATGCGGTTCATTCGGTCGTTCGCAAAGATTTGGGAACCGAAGCCTACGTCGTTACTGAAGTTTCCTCGCGAATACATCGAGACGATGTTGTGCGTGCCTCACGCCGTGCACGTTCACTCCAAGACGCGGTTCACACCGAGTGCGTGCCAGTTGTCGCTGGGGCGTCAATCGATGACATGGCGAAGTCACTTGCGAATGAATCGAAGGTGATCGTAGTGGTGCCAAACGAATGGCAGTTGCACGCCGCGTAGTTAGACCACTGATCAAACTCTAAGAGACATCCACGTGTGGTTCGTAGATACAAGTCGGGTCGGCCCCGAGTAGATCACCGGTCGCGGTCCATGCCCGTGCTCTACTCCCTCCGCAGATCTCAAGGAACTCACAGCGCCCGCATTTGCCGCCGCGCTTGCTCGTATCACGGAGCGCCTGGAACACAGGGTGCTCTTGGTACCAGTAGGCGATCGGGCGATCCCGAACGTTCCCGACCGTAACCGGGAGAAACCCCGACGGTTGGACGTCGCCGATATGCGAGACGAAGCAGAAGCCGTTACCGTCGGTCACTCCAGGGCTAACCGGTAAGTTGAGTTGAGCCCGTATCCGGCGATACTTTGGCGCCTCGACGGTCCGAACGGCGAAGGGGAACTCGCCTGAGGCGAGCCAGTGGAGCGCTCGCTCTTCGTCGTCGGCACTGAGCATGTCCGCGTGCTCGGCTCGGCCGGTCGCGACAAGGAAAAAGAGCGTCCAGCTACTTGCCCGGCCGTCCAGCAACGACGCTATCGCCGCAAGCTCGGATATGTTCGATCTCGAAACGGTGGTCGCGACTTGCAGCCGAGCCCCAAGATCGTTGACGTCATCGATCGCCTGCCTGGTCCGATTGAAATGTCCTCTAACTCCGCGGAAAGCATCGTGGGTCGCTGACACAGCGCCGTCCAAACTGAGGTGAACTGTACCCGTCCCCACCTCAACTGCCCGCCTAAGCGCTCCGGATCGCAATCGCCCGGTCACCGACGGTGAGAAACCGACGTGCATCCCTGTGCTCACCGCATGCGCGAGCAGGTCAAATATGTCGGCGCGGGCAAGCGGGTCCCCTCCGGTGAGAACGAACACATGGGTCCCGAGCGACGCGACGTCATTGATTAACGCGATGCCTTCCTCGGTCGTGAGTTCATCAGCCCTGCGGTGGCGCTGCGCCTCGGCGCGGCAGTGGACGCAGCGAAGTGGACACGATCGGGTGACCTCCCAAGCGAGGGTCATCGGCGCGATAGAGAAGTCGGGGCGGGAAAGGTCCATGCTCCACGCCGACACCTGCCCCTTTGCAGCGTCACCTTCTGATCCGCCCGGCGAGGAGCGCCTCTCTTTACCTGCAACTGGACTCACGACATCGAACTCCCGTCTTTGCCCGTTGTCCGCGACAAACACCGCGAAGCGGTCCTCCACAACCTCCATTTGGAGATCGTTTCAGTATACGTATAGTTTCATACTATATGAAGAACCGAGACGGTGAAGAGCGGATCGCCCGCCGCTCTCTTGACGGTCGGGATCCGTCGCTTCGCTGGCTTCGTTGGCTCTCGGTGGCGGCCGCGGTCCTCACCTACTGCCTCATAGTGCTCGGAAGCACCGTTCGCGTCACAAACTCGGGAATGGGCTGTCCCGGCTGGCCACTTTGCTCCGGGCACATCGGTCCGATCGACAAGTTCCATCCACTACTCGAGCAGTCTCATCGTTACCTCGCTTCGATCGTCACCGTGTTGATTCTCGCACTTGCAGCACTCACGTGGCGTCTCGGCCCAAAGGCAAGATTCATGAGAGCACCGGTGATCGCGTCGGTCGCAGTAATCGCGGTGCAGATCGCCCTCGGGGCTATCACGGTTGTTACCGATAACGCACCGATCACGGTTGCGCTGCACCTCGCGACCGGGCTCTTATTCCTCGGGATCATAACTGCGACGGCGGTAACAGCCTTTACCGGAGCGACGCGTTCGCGTTCGTGGTTAAGCGAACCGGGCTACCTCGCTTGGGTTGCAGTTGTCGGGCTGTTCATCATACTTATTTCAGGTTCCCTTGTGGTAGACGGAGGGGCACAGTCGGCGTGTAAGTCGTGGCCGGCGTGTTCTGGGAGCACCGCGCCCTCTGGGCTCGTCGCGCTCCAGCTCACACATCGCTCGGTTGTCCTGATCTGTGGCACGATCGTCGCCATCTATCTCACGACGCTGGTTCGCAGGACTGGAGCGTTCGATGCCCAACGGGTATTAGCGTTGGCCGGGTTGCTCCTACTCGCGGTTCAGGTAGTGGCCGGCGCGTTCGACGCGATCCTTGGTGCACCACCTTGGCTCGCCGATATCCACCTTGCCCTCGCCTCTGCTCTGTGGGCTACTGTCGTCGCAGTCGTCGCTCTCACCCGTTCGATCACCACGCCCAAGATCCCCTCGGCACGCGCTCTGAGTTGATCGAAACAACGACCGTTCACATCAGCCAAAGAGACCTCAATCCCCGACCACCCATCAAGCCGCTTAACCCATGTAGCGACGTCGCGGTCAACTCGCCGCGTTCGTCTCGCGGTCAACTCGTCGCGAGCACCTCTGAAGCGACGCTCGACGCGAAGACAGTATCGGTATCCGTCCCCGATCTCATAAGCGAGCCAGGAAGCTCCCCTGTGAACGCGCCTTCATGTACGATCTCTGAACCGTTCACAAAGACGTGCTGAACGCCAGTCGCCTCTGCGTAGAGCCGACTGGCGCCACCAGGCAGATCGTCTCTCGTCCGCTCGGGTAGGTGGCCGATCCGTTCGGGGTCGAACACTACAATGTCTGCCCAGTAGCCTTCGGCGATACGGCCCCGGTCGCGCAACCCGTAGAACCGGGCCGGAACGTCGGAGAGTTGATGAATAGCCTCCTCCCAACTCAACAACGAGCGCTCTCTCACCCCATCTCCGAGCAGCGACGTCGAGTAGATCGCGCCGCACATCATATCGAGGTGGGCGCCCGCGTCGGATCCTCCGACGATCGTGCGAGGATCCAACCAGGCCTTCGCTCGCATCTCCCAGTCAGCCTCCGACTCCGGGATAGGCGGGCGCAACCCCGTACGAAGTCCGTCTTCGACGACGATGTCCAACAACGCGTCGAAAGGTTCCTGGCCGCGTTCTTTGGCGACGTCGCCGACGGATCTTCCCTCGTAGGCCGCCGTCGAGTCGGAAAACGTCTCCTCTAATACCAATCTCTTCCAGACGGAGAGATGCTTCAGTATTCCCGCTTCGTCGGACTGGGCGCCTCGATCGAGGCGTTCTCGAACCTCTCGATCGCTGAGCGCCGCAATCTTGTCGGCCTTGGGTAACGAGAGAACGTCCCTCCAACCCGGCAAGCCGTCCAGGATCGCTCCTGACTCGAAGCAGAGTCGCAGCCGCATTGTATGGGGCAACGTAAGCGCTATAACTCCTGCTCCTCGTCGTGCGGCTTTCGTCGAAGCCTCGAGCTGATGGGCTGTTCCATCTGGATTCGCCGCGGATATGCCGAGCACATTCCAGTTGACCGGTCGATCTGCGGCGAGCGAGATATCTGCCATGAGCTCTACCTCGTCGTCGCTGAACCCGTTCAACGCTCCAGGAACGATCAGCTCAACGGTCGTGCCGGGGTGCTTCGAGACGACACTCGCGAGCGCAATCAGCTCTCTTCTCTCCGCTGAGCGCGACGGAACGGGATTGCCGTCACCGTCGTGATGGGTGTGTGCGAGCGATGTCGAGAACCCGAGCGCACCCTCTGAGAGTCCTCGATCGAGTAGCGCAACCATAGCTTCGATCTCTGAGTCGTTCGCCGCATTTCCGACAGCTCTATCACCCATCACGACGCGGCGGACTGCCGAATGTCCCACCAAGAACCCGGCGTTCACACCGATTCCAGAGTCGAGGCGACTAAGCCAATCCCCGAAGCCGTCCCAGTCCCAGCTAAGACCGCTCTCGAGAGCAGCGAGCGGCATACCTTCCACCCGTGCCATCATCTTTGTCAGATACTCTCCGTCTTCACGGCCGCACGGGGCGAGAGAGAACCCGCAGTTGCCGCCGAGAACCGTAGTCACCCCGTGAAGCGGAGACGGACTCGCGGCCGGGTCCCAGAAGAGTTGAGCGTCGTAGTGGGTGTGGAGGTCTACAAACCCCGGGCAGACGATCATCCCCTCTGCGTCAACTACTCGAGACGCCTGCTCCTGACGGTCTCCAATCGCGACAATTCGTCCGTTTTCGATGCCGACGTCACTAACCGTCGAGGGAGCGCCTGTCCCATCGACCAGCGTCGCACCCTTGATCACCAGATCCAGCATTTCAGCACCTCCATTTCTTGCTCCACTGAGCCAACACCCCATTGCTCTCGATAGAGACTAGCGCTCCGCTCCTCGATCACGGTCATGTGGCAGTCTCAACGCTACAAGGGCGCGCTCTCCATGTGAGGAATTGGAACTACACTCGCGACAGCACCTGGCTTTGAGAGGAGGGGAACATGGGACCGATCGAGGAGATGCGGCCCCGACTCGCGCTGGCCTTCAGCGAAGCGGTCGCCGCCTACGACTTAGCGACCGGTGAGCACTCACGCCGAGTCGGCGCCCTCGCCCGTGCGGTCGGAGTCACACTAACTCTTGGCGAAGCGGACCTCGAAGCGCTCACCTATGCAGGGATGCTCCACGATCTCGGGAAGCTCGGAGTTCCGGAGCGAACTTTGGGCTGGCCGGGCTCGCTCGACGCGGCGCAGTGGCGGGAGATAAGACGCCATCCAACCGTCGGCGCAGGCATGGTGCGCTCGTGCTGCATGCAGCCAGAGGGGTACTACTGCGGCGAGTTCGAACTCGTCGCAACGGGCATCGAGGCCCACCACGAGCGATTCGACGGCTCCGGTTACCCTGCGGGCTACGCGGGAGAGGAGATCTCGCTAATCGGCCGTATCCTCGCTCTCGTCGACGTCTACGACTCGATGACCGAAGAGCGTAACTACCGGCGACACGTCTTTTCCTCCAACGAAGCTCTCGACTATCTAGCTGAGAACTCCGGCACGCTCTTCGATCCAGGGCTTGTCCCGGCCGTCGTAGAGGTCGCCCGGCGCACGTAGAGGTCGCCCGCGGAGCGTAGAGAACCCCAGTATCCCAAGCCAAGAGTGCCGTCGTTGGCGGTCGACGCAAACTGCGAGCGAGAACGACTAAGACCCGGGGAGCTGATGACTTAGAATCACGCGCGGTCTCGTGAACTCCCTCATACCCTCTGGACCCAGCTCGAGGCCGAATCCCGAGTCCTTCCAACCACCCATCGGCGCACGGTAGTCCATCGCAGACATCCCGTGGGCGTTTATGAACACCGTTCCAGCGTTGAGCCTTCGTGCTACGTCTGCCGCGAGGTCGGCATCTCTGCTCCATATCGACGCACAGAGCCCAAACGAGGACACGTTGGCCGCTTCGACTGCGCCGTCGATACTGCTGTAGGAAAGTATCGGGAGTGCGGGTCCGAACTGTTCTTCTACGACGATTCGCGAATCGCTAGGCGGGGAAACGACGAGCGTGGGTGAGACGAAGTAGCCCCCTGCCCCCAAGTCGTCGTCACGAATACTTCCTGGTTGCAGTGTTCGTGCACCTCGTGTGTGTGCCTCGTCGATCATCTCTTCAACACGGTCTCTACCGGCGGCGGTGTGCATCGGGCCCATCGTCACGCCTTCTACGAGGCCGTCGCCGACGACTTCACCTGAGATCCGTTCAACCATCGCGTCGAGAAGTTCTCCGAGGCGGTCTTCGTGTACGTAGAGACGCTTTATCGCCATGCAGACCTGACCGCTCGTCACGAACGCGGCGTCAAAGATAGCTCCGGCGAGGGTCGAATCGATCTCGACGTCGGGTGCGATGATCGCGGCGTCGTTGCCGCCGAGCTCCAAGACGACGGGCTTGGTCCTCTGGGCGGCGGAGGTCATGACGGCGCGGCCGGTCGCGACGCCACCGGTGAACGAGACCATGTCGACGTCGGGATGCGAGACGAGGTTCGCGCCGATCGAGGCGTCGGGACCGTTGACGATGTTTACCGTACCCGGGGGCAATACTTCGCTCAACGCAACCGTCGCGGCGAGGACGGCGCCGGGGCAAGTCGGTGGGGCCTTCACGACGACGGTGTTGCCCGCCAAGAGAGCGGGCAGGACCTTGTTTGCCATTATCGAGACCGGCCAGTTGAACGGTAGGAGGGCCGCGACGACTCCTTGAGGAACCCACTCAACCTCAGTTCCACGCCCGACGTCACCGAGTACCCGCGGGGAGAGTGCGTCTCTTGCCATCGGTGAAAACGCGTCGGCCATCGCTGAAATTGTTCCGGTGTCGAACGCCGCTTCCCAGAGGACCTTTCCGTGCTCTTTGGTCAACAGCTTCGCTAGATCGTCTTGATCGACCCTCGCGCTTGCGTTCTTCGCAGCAGACCTCACGAGGGCCGATCGTTCTTCGATGCTCAGGCCCGACCAGTTTGCGAGCGCGTTTCTAGCCGCGCTGACCGCTGTGTCGAGTTGGTCCGAGGAGACGGCCGGAGCGTCGAGGACGACCTCGCTCGGACGAGCGGGGTTGGTGACCGGATAGGTGCCGTCGTCGCCTTTGACGACCTCTCCACCAATTACGAGACCCAACTCATTGCTCACCCGTTACTCCTTTAGCTCTGCCAGTTCCATCGGTCGCAGCTAGCGTTACCCACCGGTGGATCTTAATCGCAAAAAGCGCTAACCTCGCGCCTTGATGCCGAAATTTAAAGACGATAGTTCGCCACACAGTGCGGTCGCGCGGCCATCTAAGACGTCGCGTACCTGATGTCTTCGCCGCCAACTTCTGCTACTCCGACGACCCCTGGAGCCGGCGCTCCGGCTCGACATGGTCACCTCTTGCCTGATCCGAGTCCGCGGGAGATCAGAGTTCCGATCGTCTCGGTCGACGACCACTTGATCGAACCACCCGATCTTTTCGAAGGCCGCATGCCCGAACGTTTCGTCGAGTCGGCGCCGCGAATCGTTGAACGAGACGACGGCGGTCAAGCGTGGAGCTACGAGGGAAAGCTCTTTCCAAACGTCGGGTTGAACGCGGTCGTCGGTCGCCCGAAGGAAGACTGGAGCATGGACCCGGCTCGTTTCGACGAGATGCGGCCGGGATGTTTTGACATCGACGCACGCATTGCCGACATGGACATCGCGGGTATTTGGGCGTCACTTTGCTTCCCGTCGCTCGTCGCTGGATTCTGTGGATCGGTGTTCTCGCGCTCTACTGATCAAGATCTCGGGCTCGCGTGCGTGAGGGCCTGGAACGACTGGCACATAGAGGTGTGGGCTGGTAGTCACCCCGAGCGCATCATCGCGTTGCAACTCCCGTGGCTTAAAGACGTAGAACTAGCGGCCGCAGAGGTGCGACGTAACGCTGAGCGAGGATTCAAAGCGGTGAGCTTCGCGGAGTTCCCGACTCAGCTCGGACTGCCGTCGATATTCTCGGGATACTGGGACCCGTTCTTCAAGGCTTGCGAGGAGACCGAGACCGTCGTTTGCCTCCACACTGGTGCTTCCGCGTGGGCGCCACTTCCCTCACCGGATCCACCGTTTGAACTGCTTCCAACCCTGTTTCCGGTAAACGCTCTCGTCGCGGCGGCGGAGTGGCTCTGGTCTGGAGTGCCGATCCGCTTTCCTCGGCTTAGCGTCGCACTATCAGAAGGAGGGATCGGCTGGGTACCGATGCTCATGGACAGGGTGGACTATGTAGTGGCGCACTCGGCGTCTGGAAACGAGTCGGTCTCGTGGCCGTCGGATTTGAAGCCGAGCGAAGTGTTGCGGCGTAACTTCTGGTTCTGCACGATAGACGATCCATCCGTTATCAGGCTCCGTGACGTGATCGGGGTAGACCACATCATGGCCGAGTGTGACTATCCACACGCTGACTCGACGTGGCCGGACACCCAAGATGTCATCGCGTCTTCGCTACGAGACCTGCCGGAAGCAGAACTGAGGGCGGTTGCGGGTGGGAACGCGGCGCGCCTGTTTCGTCACCCGTTGCCCGAACGAGACGACTGGAGGGAGTAACTATAGATACCACGTTGTCGGCTGCGAGCCGAACGAGCGATATGCCGATCTCGTCGCCGGCGACTGCGGTGATCGACGCGGACGGACACGTCGTAGAACCGCCGTCGGCGTGGGAGAGCGTGAGCGAGGAGTACCGCCCTGTCATCACCTTGGACTCCTCGGGATACGAGCACGTTGTCGTAGCGGATAAGGAGATCCTCGCGGTTCCACTCGGGACTCTAGCGACGCCTGGGTCGAGCTTTTCCGATACCGCGTCGTTCAAACCGCTCGGGGAAGCTCAAGCGGGAGGATCGGACCCCGAGTTGCGGCTCGTCGATATGGACACCGAAGAGATCGACCAGGCCGTGCTCTTCCCGTCGGTCGGCCTCTACTTCGCGGCGATTGAGGACCCGAAGGCGGCGGTCGCGCTCGCACGAGCGTACAACGACTGGCTGGCTGGATACTGTAAAGCGGCCCCGACGCGACTGTTTGGAGCGGCGATGCTCCCACTGCAAGACGTCGATGCGGCGATCTCGGAACTCCATCGAGCGGTTGGCGATCTCGGATTTCCTGCGGCGTTCGTAAGACCGAACCCGTGCAACGGCCGATCCCTCCCGGATAGGGCCTACGACCCACTGTGGAGCGCGATCGAAGAGATCGGACTCCCGATCGGGATCCATGAAGGAAGCTCGGTGATCATCCCAACTCTCGGCTCCGAGCGTCCGTTCAACCCGCTCGTTCTCCACGCGGTTTCACACTCCTTCGAGGAGATGCTCAGCTGCGCCCAGATGATCGCGTTCGGCGTGCTCGAGCGTCACCCGAAGATGAACGTCGTGTTCTTGGAGTCGAGCGGCGGTTGGGTGCCGTTCTGGATGGAACGTCTCGACGAACAGGCTGAGACGTTCGGCGGGTTCTGCCCGGAGATGAAGCTGAAGCCGAGCGAGTACTTCTCGCGCCAGTGCTTCATCAGCTACGAGGTCGACGAAAAGACACTGCCCTCTCTCACACCGTTCATCGGTGAGGACCGGATCGTATGGGGATCTGACTACCCACACCACGACGCGACGTTCCCCGGTGCGGTCGACGCGCTCCGAAAGACGATGTCGCCTCTTCCTCCGAGCGCGCAGTCCAAGATTATCGGAGGAAACGCGAGGAGGGTGTACCGCCTCCCGTCGAGATACGTCGGCGCGGCGGCACTCGTCGACGACTACTTCGCAGCGGTGACCTCCAGAGATCCGAAGTGGCTTAAGAGTCTGTTCGCAACAGACGCAGTCGTTGTGTCGGGGGAGATGCGGATCGACGGAGTTGGCTCTATCGTCGAGTTCTACCGCAACGGCGCGTTCAAGTTCGACGATCTGCGACCTCGACCCGGACCGCTCGAGGTCGCCGGGGAGAAGGTCGAAGTGGACATAGACCTGCGTCTTGGTGGGACCGACTCCGCCGTCCACGATACGTTCAAAATTGCCGACGGTCGAATAGTTCACCTCGACATCTCGACACTGCCGTCCGTTTTATCCTAGAGTCCTCCAGATGATCGCAGACGGACCATCAATCAGGCTCTTGCCGCGCCTTGACTTAGACAACGAATTCTTTTGGACGAGCGGCGCGGACGGTCGCTTAAGATTCCTCCGCTGTAGAGCCTGTGAGTCGCTCGTCCACCCGCCAGCGCCGAGGTGCCCCTACTGCCTCGCGGGTTACCTCTCACCAGAACCGGTGAGCGGGCGCGGTATCTTGGAGTCGTTCACGGTCAACTACCAGCAGTGGATTCCAGGGAGCGAACGATACATCGTTGGACTCGTCTCGATGATCGAGCAGTCCGACGTGCGCTTGACGACGAACATCGTCGGCGCAGATCCCAAAGACGTCGAGATTGGCATGGAGGTTGAGGTCGTCTTCGAACATCAAGACGACGTATACCTTCCGTTGTTTCGCCCGGTAGAGAGGAGCGCGAAGTGACCGGCGTGGTCCACGAAGAGCCGCTCGAGAAGCGCTCTATCATCTCGGGGATAGGCCAGTCCGAAGTCGGCCGCAAGCTCAATCGAAGTGATATCGACTTGACGGTGGAGGCGGCGATTCGCGCGATTGAAGATGCGGGGCTCACGAGGGACGACATCGACGGGCTGGCGACGTATCCGGGGATGGGGGTTGGTACCCCGGGGTTTGCAGGACCGACTACCCCCGAAGTACAAGACGCGCTCCGCCTGGAACTCAACTGGCACGACGGGGGCGGCGAAGGTCCCGCTCAGATAAGGGCGGTGATTGCGGCGTGCCTCGCGGTCGGTGCGGGGCTCGCAAAGCACGTCCTCGTCTACCGTACGGTGACCGAGTCGACCGCCCAAGGCGAGGGCGGAAGAAAAGGAATCGGAGGATCCGGCGGCGGTGGCGGTGGCGTGCCGCGGTTCTCCGGCTTCCTCCAGTGGTATCTACCGTTTGGAGCGGTCTCCGCGGCGAACTGGATAGCGCTCGTCGCCCAGCGCCGGTTCCACGAATTCGGACTGACGAGAGAGCAACTCGCTCAGATCGCGCTCAACGCTCGGCGTAACGCGGGGCTCAACGAGAACGCTGTATATAGAGATCCGATGTCTCTTGGAGACTACCTCGCGGCGCGCATGATCTCGACTCCGCTCTGTCTGTTCGACTGCGACGCGCCGAGCGACGGCGCGACCGCGGTGATCGTCTCACATCGCGACTACGCGAAAGACGCCCGCCATACGCCTATTCACGTCAACGCAGTCGGAACGGGCCTTAAAGGTCGTCCGAGCTGGGATCAGTTTGACGACATGACGTCGATGGCCGCACGGGACGCGGCTGCGTCGATGTGGAAGCGAACCGAGTTGAAGCCGAGCGACGTCGACGTCGCGGAACTCTACGACGGGTTCTCGATACTCACGATGGTCTGGCTCGAAGCGATGGGGTTCTGCGATCGAGGAGAGAGCGGTCCTTTCGTCGAGGGTGGAGACCGGATCGCGCTGGGCGGTTCGCTACCGCTCAACACCGCCGGTGGCCAGCTCTCGGGAGGTCGGCTCCACGGCTTCGGCCTCCTCCACGAGGCCGTCGTTCAGCTACGAGGTGACGGCGGCGAACGCCAGGTGCCGAACAACCCCGAGGTCGCCGCCGTCTCGAACGGGGGCGGACCAATAGCCGGCTCGATGCTCTTGACCGCCCGTCCCCGCTGAGGGAGGTAGCGGGGGCATGCCGCAGACTCAGTTGTAATCGCCGCGCGTCCAAGACACCCAGACGGCGGCGCCTGAAACCAGTAGCGCTACTATGTAGCAGCATGGAACGACCTCTCGCTCCACTCGTACCCATCAACGAGGACCGCTGGCAGGATCTCGTGGCAAGTGGCCACGTCCTCACCGCGACCGGAGAGGGTGACGTCGCCGATGACGCACCGAACGACTACGGCATCGACGCTTCGGGCCTGTTGGCCGCAGTACGTGCCGAGTAGAGCACTCGCTCAAGTCGAGGCCCAAAGAGTGGTAATCATCGTTGGCCCGGCTTCGGTTGCGCTCATTCGAGATGAGCCCCTTAGGAGGTAACATTAGTCGGGCGTCTTGCCGTCTCATCCGTAAGGTCGTGGCACATTGAGCCGACCGCGGCCGCAACCCCCTTCTGTGAGGGAGGGGTCAAGGCCGACGGCGAAATGAGTGAGCACCGTTGCACGAATTGATACACCCGTGGTGTAGTATCGAACATATG
>JAJYQJ010000081.1 GCA_021794655.1 Actinomycetes bacterium
AGTTCGGTATCTTGCATGCAGCCATCTTCGCGATCTATCCCGCCTATCTTCCAGCGAACACCCGTTCGGCTATTTCACCCACGAAATTCCCAGATGCGCCCAATTTTTCAAGCGCCTCGGTGGCTATCCAAGCTGTGCAACCAACCTTCCAATCTCGTCTAGGCGCGCCACACCAAGTTCTTTCGCAGCTGCTAACGCGGCCTCTGATTTTGCCAACTCTCCTGTGTGGCGAGCCTCAGCCTCTGCAGCAGTTGCTTTTCCTTGTGCAAGTGCAGCTGTGAGTTCGCTCTTGTGCAGCGCGTCTAAGTGCTTGGCCTGATCCACAAGTGCACGATCCAACTGTTCTTGAACGCCAGCGCGAACAGCGACCAGATCGTCTGCGTGTTGGTCTCGCAATGCCTTGATCTCTGACTCATGTCGTTTGCCAATAGCTGTCATCTCCGCTCTGAGCTCTCCGAGCGCTCCTTCTGATCTTTGGCGGGCTTCGATCGCCTCGTTGAGTGATGCTTCGTACTCACTCGCTACGCGTATCAGCTCTTGGCTGTGGTCGAGTGCGGCTTTTCCAGCCGCCTCTTCTAACGCTTTCATCTCTGCTTGGATGCGGCCAACTTGCGCCTCTAGCTCCTCCACTCGTTCCAGGGCTTGGACCGTTTCGCTAACTGCCTCGTCTCGTTCGCTCATAGCCAAGCGCTGCGCCTTGCCCGCGGCTATCTCTTTCGCGTGAGCCTGATCTACTTCGCTTTGGGCTTGACGGAGCTTGTCAGCGAGTTCTTGGCGCGCAGCTTGTAAGTCACGTGCGACAGCATCTGGGTCAGCGAGGCTGCCAACCGCACCACTAATGCGAGTAGCCAGCTCAGCCACCGCCCGCTCGTGATTGGCGGAGACCTCGATTAAGGATTCAAGGAGCACGCCAAGAGTGCTCGTCGCCATCGAGGGTGCAGGAGGCGCAGTGTCTCTCATCTCTCGTGTCTCACGCTGGCGCTCTCGCCATGCCTTTGACCTCTCAGCAGCTGATCCATAGACACGCTTTCGCCCTCCAAGTGGACGGCCCTGTTCGATAGTGCTCTGTTCGCCCAAAGCGTCAGTGCTGCTCAAACCCTCGTCATCACCCATATATCCACCCTAACAGAAACCAAACCGTTCGTCACACACGCCCGAACGTTCGCAACGTATGCCCACACGTTACCTAGCACATAATGCACCTTATGTGCTAGTGTGCCCAGGTGATCCCAGATAAAAGTGAGCCAGATCAGAACCAGCCTGGGAGTGATTCAGTTGGCGAGGTGCTGGCTCCAACGAGCGGCCAAGACGCACTTGGCCGGCTGTTGGCAACCCTTGAACCCAAATGGGCAGAGGTTGTGACGGGTTGGCTGGCTCAGTACCAAAGCGCGACTGCGACTGCCTACAGCTCTGACCTCGCTGCATGGCTACGGTATTGTGTCTCCAATGGACTTGGGCCCGGAAGTGTCGGCCCTGGTGACGTTGGGGGCTTTCGAGGCGAGCTCGAAGAACTCGGGGCGCGGCCAGCGACAGATGCTCGAGAGCTTGGGACTCTTTCGAGCTTCTACGCCTTTGCCGTATTGGAAGGCCTACTCCCCCACTCCCCTATTGAGCGCGTCAGGCGTCCAAAGGTGACAAGTGACACTGCAACCCTTGGAATCGACCACGACCAGGCAAGATGGCTCTTGAAAGCCGCCCAGCTCTCGGGGCCAAGAGATCACGCACTCATATGCCTGCTGCTGTTAAACGGCCTGCGAGTATCAGAGGCCTGCGGTTCCAGAATCGAGGACATTGGAGCTGCTCGTGGACATGTCACGTTGGATATAACGCGAAAAGGTGGAAGGGCGGCCGTAATCCCACTTGCAACAAGAACCGCGGAGGCGTTGGCTCTTACTATTGGTGGGAGAAGCGCTGGTCCGATCTTTTTGGACTATGAAGGTCGTCCACTGGATCGCTTCGATGCAGCCCGAGTGTGCAGGCGTCTTGGTCGAACGGCTGACATCGGAGCGGTCAATCCCCACGCTCTACGCCACGGCTTTGTGACGCTGTGTTTAGATGCTGGCACGAGTTTGCGAGATGTCCAAGACGCAGCAGGGCATGTCGACCCACGCACTACCAGACGTTACGACCGGGGTCGGTATAACTTAGACCGCCACCCGACCTATGCGTTGGCCGGGTCTCTCACCGGGGAAGAGGAAACGACTGGTGACGGTGAAGGTGTCGAGCGGTGACAAGTGCCGTAGCGTGCGCTTGTTAGGGGCATGATTAGGGGTTCGAGGGGAAGCCGCGCAGCGGTTGGCGCTAGCGATCATCTTCGAACTCCCATATCTCGCCACCTCCACGATATTGCCGGGTCATCGCATGCTGCGCCTTTTCGTTCCCAAGTCGGGGGTTACCGGAGATAGGGAGGTCCATCTGAACGGGCGCGCCGCTGCATGGCGGCTGGTGACAGCTTCCTTACCAGTACCCCAACACCACCAAGGGTTGGCCCTTCAGCCAAGTCCTTCGCACCTGCGATCAAGGTGTTGCGGCTCATCGATGTCGCCTCGGCAACTCGCGCTTGGCCACCACGACCAAGTACCTCAACCATCGAGGCCGCTTGTAGTCGCCGCTGGCGTTCATCGAGGAACGCCGACGTCAGCGAGAAGAACTGAGCTAGATCCTCTTCTCCGAGTTCCATTCCAACATGCTATACCGCGCGCGTAGTAATCGCGCGGACCCTTAGTGTGCTTGCCTTCGACTCCAAGCGATACGTCGGTGCACAGATTGGGATATACAGTCCCGATGGACACAAAGTCGGTCGTGTCTCACACTTACGCAATCTCGAATATGTCCTTGTTGCAGGAGATCACGACGTCGTGATCGACATGACGCGTCCTTACGACGATGCATCCCGTCTGCGGCAGGGAGGCCTGTTCTAGACAGTTCGTTAGTCGACCCGTTGGAGGTGACCCATCAACGACTTACGCCGTTGGCTTCCTGGTCGCATTCCATCTGCTGCAAGTTGCCCACCTAGAGCACAAAGCTGAGGCATATGGTACCATATGTATATGGCAAGAGCTCAGACACTCGTGCAGCTTGACGACGGTCTCATAGCCTTGCTCGACCAGCGCGCCTCCAAGTTGCAAACGTCCCGATCCGCGTTGATCCGTCAAGCCATTGTCGCTTACCTCGCTACCGACGCTGATGCCGCCATCGATAACGCGATCCTGGCGGGATACAGACGTTCCCCGGCTGAAGAGCTGACGATCGACGTGATCGCCTTGGCTGTTGCAAGCATAGAAGCTGAGCCATGGTGAATCGCGGTGAGCTGTGGTGGGCCGAGTCGCCAAATGAGAAGCGCCGTCCCTACCTCGTGATTACCCGTCAGGCCGCGATCCCAGTGGTGAATGCTGTGATCGCCGTTCCAGCGACGCGCCGGATAAGAGGAATTCCTACCGAGGTGACACTCGACGAGGCCGATGGCATGCCCGAACCTTGTGCCCTGGCTTTCGACAACATAGTGACGATACCCAAGGCGTGGTTCGTTGAGCGGATCTGCCGCCTTGGACCTGAACGTCTTCATACGGTCTGCCGCGTTCTCTCCATCGCTACGGGCTGCAGCTAACCAACCGCACATCCCAGCCTGCGCCGCTTCGGCGACATATCTAGCAGCCAGCGTGTCTGATTCTCCAGACATCGTGCTATGCTGTCACTATGTCAGGAAATACAGACTCGGAGTTCGCGGTTGTGGGTCCTCAGTCTTTCGGGATGGCCGTGCGGGAGTTCCGCTACCGTCGCGGACTCACCCAGGCCCAGTTGGCCGACCGGGCAGAGATGCACCGGAGCTATCTCTCCTCCCTCGAGCGTGGCGCCTACACCGAGGCGATGCGGCACCTCGTCGAAGCGTGCCGGGTTCTTGGCCTGGAGATCGTCATACGCCCGAAGGACGGCGTGGTGTAGTGGAACTCGCCGTATGGCTCAACGGCGCCTGCGTCGCCACATTGGTGGAACGGAGGCGGCGGATGACGATGACCTACTCCACCGACGCCGGCCCGCCAGGCGTGCCACTCGTCTCCATGTCGATGCCGGTTAGCACCGGGCGATTTCCTGATCGCGTGGTTCGCGCCTTCTTCCATGGACTCCTACCCGAGGGTGATGTCCGCAGGATCCTCGCCTACGACTTAGGCATCGACCCGTCTGACGACATCGGCCTACTGGCCGCGCTTGGTGGCGACTGCGCTGGTGCTCTTCTCGTGCAACCAGCGTTCGGACCCGTGCCCGTCGGTTCCGTCTTGGAAGATCTTCTCATCGACGACGCCGAGGTCGGCAGACGGCTCTTGGATCTGCCGGTGCATCCCCTCGGGGTGGACCAGCGCATTCGCGTCTCCCTTGCTGGTGTCCAGCCCAAACTGCTGCTCTGCCGTCGCCCCGATGGTCGGTGGTTGCTCCCTTCGCTCCGGTACGCCTCGACGCACATTCTCAAGCCTGCTCACCGGGACCTGCCGGACTCCGTCGCCAACGAGGCGTTTTGCGTGAACTTAGCCGCGGCGGCCGGACTGCCGGCAGCCCACACGACGACTGGGACCTTTGCGGGCTTCGACGTCCTTGTCTCTGAGCGCTACGACCGACGCGTGCAGGAGAACGGCGACGTCGTCCGTGTTCATCAGGAGGACGCTTGCCAAGCCTTATCGGTGCTCACTGTGATCCCAGAACGCAAGTATGAGGAGTTCGGCGGTCCGAGCCTGTCGGAGATAGCCGGGCAACTGGATCGTTGGAGCGGCGCGGCGGGCAAAGGTGCGCTATTGGGACAGGTGGCCTTTAGTTGCCTTGTCGGCAACGCCGACATGCACGGCAAGAACGTTTCCTTCTTGCATGACGGGAAAGGGACAGTCGCTCTCGCCCCCCTCTACGACGTGATGAGCACGGCCTACTACACGGCGATCGGGCGCCAGATCGACCCGACTCCAGGCTTGTTTGTGAACGCTAAACGCCATATCGACCAAGTGACACTCAACGACCTCGTGGATGAGGCTGAGCACTGGGGTATGCGCCCCCGAAACGCCCGATCACTCTTGAGCGAGCTATTGGAGCGGCTTCCCGACGCAGTGGATGAGACCGCTCGTAACCTACCGAAAACGCCGGGCGCTCTCGTCGACTTGGTGAAGGACCGAGTCGAACGAATGCGATCCCAGCGGCGAACGCCGTGACCTCCGTTTCAGCGACACGCCGTAAATAGCGCAGTTTTCTACTGCGGCCTGTAGTGACGTGGTCGGGCTGCCGGGATTTGAACCCGGGACCTCTTGACCCCCAGTCAAGCGCGCTAACCAAGCTGCGCCACAGCCCGCCGGGTCTCGATCCTACACGATCCTACGCAAATGATCACGATAGCGACGGCAGTTCGAGACGTACTCGAGCGCCGATAGCCTGATCATCTCACGGTTAGACGCCCCTTCTCTTAGAACCGCTGGAACACCGACCGCCAGGTCTCCAGAGGGAACGACCATGTTGTTGACGACCACCGCGTTCGCCCCGACAGTAGCCCACTCGCCGATCAGCGCGTGGTGCAGCACAACCGAACCCGATCCAGCCATCGAGTTGTCTTCCAACGTACAACCCTCCAGATGGACCATATGCCCTACGACACAGTTCTTCCCGATCTGTGTTGGAAACCCCGGGCCCGCGTGGATCACGCTCCCATCTTGAACAGAGCTACGGTCCCCTACCGCGATCGGCCCGTAGTCCCCTCTCAACACAGCGCCGGGCCAGACCGACGCCTCCTCTCCGATCGTCACTTCACCGATCACAACCGCTTCTGGGTGAACGAACGCGAGCGGATGAATCGACGGCCTCAAACCTTCTATCTCGTAGATCGGCATCGCAACGAGGATACGCTATATGAACCACTCTGCCCTTCCGGGCGAGGCACGGTAGCACGCTTCGTTCGTTACGACCTTGATTGCCGCCTTGTTCGAAAGCTCGATTTTGCAGCTCTCAGAGGTGATGGATGACCCACGTGACCCCTTGGTACGTGCGATACATGAGATAGATCACCGTCGCTACGATCATGAACTTGAAGTACCAAGGTACCGGGCGGCGCGAACCTTCGACGACCTCTGTTCCACAACGGGGACAAGTTCCACCTTCGTCAAGCTCTTCGTCTTCTAGAAGCTCGCTACACTCTTCACACCACGGCATCGCATCTCACCTTCGGCGACTCTAACTCATCCACCTCGCTGAACCTAGCCGTCTCAACGGCCACCACCCGCACGGACTCTCAGCTTGATCGGCGTCGCACCGAGCTCAAACTTCTCCCGTAGTTTACGCTCCACGTAACGAAGGTACGTCTGTTGAAGCCGTCCGTTCGTGAACAGCGTGAACGTCGGTGGGTCGATCGCTCCTTGTACCCCGTAGCGGATGCGAGCACCCGGCGCCGGGTGGCTCTCTTGGATCTCTATCAACGCTCTATTGAGTGGCCCCGTCGCGATCCGGCTGTGATAAGCCTCGGTGCTCACCCGTAGGGCCGGAAGGATTCGATGTACCCCACTCCCCGATCGAGCGGACACCTTCAACACCGGAGCCAAACCCAAGAACGCAAGCCTCCCCCCGATCCCCGCCAGGACGGTCTCTCGATCGCCCGTCGCTACGAGGTCCCATTTGTTGAGCACGACAAGTGCAGGACATCCAGACACTCCGATGCGCTCTGCGAGGCGTTGATCTTGGTGAGTGACCCCTACAGTCGAATCGATCACAAGCAGCGCGACGTCGGCCAGCTCGAGTGCATCGAGCGCTCTCAACACGGCATGATGTTCGCTGCCACGCCCCGTCCGGGAAGGACGTCGCATGCCCGCCGTGTCGATGAAACAAACCGGACCCTCGGCCGTAGAAACTACGGTGTCAATCGTGTCGCGAGTCGTTCCCGGCATGTCGTGGACGACGGACCTGTCCTCACCGATCAGCCTGTTGAACAACGTCGACTTTCCAACGTTAGGTCGTCCAACGATCGCTACCCGTATCGCCGGCGCCGTCCCGCCCCGACCGACCCCGCGCTCGGGCCGACCTTCGCTCATCTCTCGATCCTCCG
The DNA here is from genome assembly GCA_021794655.1 of Actinomycetes bacterium. GTDB lineage: Bacteria > Actinomycetota > Acidimicrobiia > Acidimicrobiales > RAAP-2 > JAJYQJ01. Next base: position 7,064 of record JAJYQJ010000081.1, read on the forward strand.
CCCGCGGCAACGTCGCGACGACCTCGTCGAGAAGGTCACCTGTGCCGCGCCCGTGTATCGCACTTATCGGCCAAGGATCACCGATCCCGAGCGATAAGAACTCCCACGCCGATCCCTCCCTCGCCGTATCGTCGACCTTGTTCACGACGAGGCGCACCGGGACTCCAACCCGGCGCACGACCGCCGCAACACCAAGATCCTCCTCCGTCACGCCGACCGTCACGTCTGTAACCACGAGGATCAAGTCCGCGTCGGACAGAGCCCGCTCGCTCTGTTCGCTCACCTTCGCGTCCAGGGCTGTGCCCTTGGGCGTCCAACCCCCAGTGTCGACAATCGTGAACTCGACACCGCACCAGTCTGCGACGAGCTCCTTTCGATCCCGTGTAACACCAGGCTCCGCTTCAACGACCGCCAGGCGCTTGCCGACAATCCTGTTCACTAGAGACGACTTCCCGACGTTCGGCCGCCCCGCGACGACAACTACGGGAAGACGCCCACCAGCGCGATCACACACTTTGTTCACTGCCGACTTCAGCGTTCTTCTCCGATCGTCGAACCGAGCGCCCGGGGCGAACATCGAGCGATCGAGTCCTCCCCGGTGTCGATCGAGTCGCCTCCAGGACTCTTCGCAGGGCACCACCTTCGGCCGGAACAACTTGAACCTGGTACGGCAGTTCGTCAACCGCGACGCCGTCGAGGAATCGGCCGTTCGACAAGCAGTTGTCCGGCAAGAGGAACACCGTCTCACGACCGTGGGATTCAACGGTCTTCGCCACATCTTCGCCACACAACAGACCCGCGACCGCTATGTTTCCTCCGAAAAACTCATTTTCCACCTCTACCACCGTCACTTCTTCAAACCCCTCCCTCGCCAAGAGCGGCGTCAAGATCCGCTTCCCGTAACTGCCAGTCAGTATCGACACTCGCCGTCGCGACACGTCGGACTCCCCTGTCACCGTTCGTTCCTTAAGCGTTCGTATCGCTCGATAGTCGATCGCCGGCGCCCCGTCGACGGACTGGAAGAATCCCGTTCTCGTCTCTCTTAGTACTTCGGCGCCCATCGAGAACGCCGCCATGAACTCTGTCGCCATCCCGATTCCGTTCTCGTGTTGAGGAAATCCTTCGTATTCACCAACGGAGGGGAACGATCTACCTGCCAAGAGATAGTACTCGTCGGCCGCGAATACCGTCCTTCTCCCAAGGGCCTCTAAGAACACGCTCTGGAATCGCTCGACGGTTTCGAGCACTCTAATCGCATCTTCTGACGTGTGGAGCCGCATATCGGAGTCTTTCGAGAACCGACTCAGCCCAAGTGGCACAACGCCAACAGAGGACAGTGTTGGGTACTCGTCCAAGACGTCGCGACACGTCTCCTCCAAAACCTCGCCGTCGTTTACCCCCGGACAGACGACAACTTGTCCATGCACCTCGATGTCGTTTTCAAGCAGTACTTTGAGCCATCTGAGGCTCGTCGCACCTCTTGGATTCTTGAGCATTCGAGCACGCACCTCGGGGTCCGTCGCGTGAATCGACACGAACAACGGGCTCAGGTGTTCATCGATCACCCTTTCCGCATCGAGCTCTGTAAAGCGCGTCAGCGTCGTAAAGTTGCCGTAGAGGAACGACAGCCGGTAGTCGTCGTCTCTTACATAGAGGCTCTTCCTCATTCCAACCGGTAGTTGGTGGATAAAGCAGAACGGGCACCGGTTGTCACAAGTGCGTACCCTGTCAAACACCGCAGAGGAAACCTCGATTCCAAGCGAACTACCTGGTGGCTTCTTCACAAATATCGCCTTCGGGCTCAAAAGGCCAGCTCGATCGATCAGCATCTCTATCTCTTCAGCGTCTACGAGTTGATGGAATTCGATCACATCTCGTGGCCGTTGACCGTTGATCGAAACAATCTCATCGCCCATCTCGATCCCGGCCCGCCACGCCGCCGACGGCTCAAAGACCGCTGTAACCGTTGGAGGTTGCATCGCACAACGATACCCGGCGGACGATGCGGTCCGCTTTCGCCACTACGATGTAGGTGTGGACGTCGATCGAGTTCTACTCGCGAGCCCGCGAGGGTTCTGTGCGGGAGTCGAAAAGGCAATAAAAGCTCTCGCCTGGATGGTCAAAGTTTTCGAGCCACCCGTCTACTGCTACCACGAGATAGTCCACAACCGCCTCATCGTCGAGAGCTTTCGCTCCCGTGGCGTCGTCTTCGTCGACGACCTCGCCGACGTCCCGCCTGGCGCTCCCTTGATGTTGAGCGCCCACGGATCGCCCCCCGACGTCTTAGAGCGCGCCCGCACGAACGGCGGCGCCGTCGTCGACGCCGTATGCCCACTCGTCACAAAAGTCCACCACGAAGTCAAAGTTCGAAGCGAAAAGGGTTACACCATCTTATACGTCGGTCACGCTGGACATGAAGAGACCGTCGGGACGATGGCGGTCGCTCCACAGTCTGTAAAGCTCCTCGAAGACGACTCCGACGTCTCTTCGTTGGACGATCTCGACCCCGAACTCTCCGACGTCGCGCTCCTCGCCCAGACGACCCTCAGCGTCGACGAGTGGTCCGGCTTCATGGAGGCCGCAAGAGCGAGGTTTCCCAACCTTTGGATGCCCGGACGTAGCGACCTCTGCTTCGCGACGACCAACCGCCAAGCTGCCCTCAAGGAGATATCAAAGCACGCCGACGCCGTCGTCGTGATCGGGTCCGCTAACTCCTCCAATACCCTCGCTCTCGAACAAGTTGCGATCGGCTCCGGGTGCCCACGGGTCATCCGGATCAACGAGTCCTCTGAGCTTCCAGAGGATCTCCACGGCGTCGTCGGAGTGACCGCCGGAGCCTCGGCGCCCGAGTCGCTCGTGCGCGACGTCCTGGACGCGCTCGCACCGCGTCTCGGCGTCGACGAGATCCAAGTCGTCGACGAAGAAGAGTACTTCCCTCCCCCGCCAGAGTTAAGAGAGCTCCTGCGCGGCGTCGCGACAGCGCTGTGGCTATTCTCAGGGTCAGGTCGAGCCCACAAACCTGAAGATCCAGTTGGGGCCGATAGGAACACTCCAGCAGCCGGCGTTCTCAAACAACTCGCCTCCTAACACGGTTCGCCTTCGAGCACTTCGCCTGCTAGACGCCGCCCGTGAAGAGGCGCGATGATGTCTCTATGTCACCGACCGATCTCCACGATCGCTCCTTTACCCGCATGGATCGCTCCACCCCCGAACAGTGGCAGGTGATCGTCGCAGAGACCGCAAAGAACCAGCCGCGCGTCCCGGCCCAGATACTCTCCATGCTCAAGTCGCTCTCGGCTATCACCGACGGCTTGTGAACCTCCCCGCCCTTGCGGACGGGGCTTCTGGCTCCGCCGCTCGGTTAGGGTTACCTGGCATCACATCCCTCACGGCGCCGCGACCAACGGGTCTGGCTTAGAAAAGCTGGTGGATGAGTTTGTTTGCTTCGGTTTGCTAGGC
>JAJYQJ010000136.1 GCA_021794655.1 Actinomycetes bacterium
CAATCCGCTTAAACCGTCAAGCCCACACAGCACATAGCGGCACGGCCAAAACACGGTCGCCCAGCTGGTAGATCGCGGGCCCCGCGTGAAGGACGGCCCCGGCTATGAACCTGCTGCCGAGCCGGTCCCGCAGCCAGTCGAGATGCCTGGCGTCGGCGGGTTTGGGCGCCGACGTCGCCTTGAACTCGATGGCGACGACGCCAACGTGCCCGAGATCGACGATCAAGTCAATCTCATGGCGACCGTTACGGTCTCGGAGATGGAAGAGATGTTGAGCACGGGGGGCGAGTGCGACCTCAGGCCGAAGCTGCGTTACGGCGAAGGTATCGAAGAAACGGCCGAGCAGGTCCGCGTCGCCAAGGATCTCATCGACACCAACCTTGAGAGCGCTGGCGACGAGGCCGGCGTCGACGATATAGCGCTTGGCCAACCGAGCCAGACGAGACAGACGGTTGTGACCGAAGGAAGGGACCGTTTCGTAGACCAGTAGGGCGGCGAGGAGCGAGCTGTACGCTGTAGCGGTCTTGGCGTCGATACCGACGGCGTCGTACAGCGTGGAGTCGGTCGGAGCGCCTGCAGTGCTCGCCGCTAAAGTTTCGAAGTACCTCCGCAACCGGACCGGATCGCGTCGCGGGGAAATGGACGCTGCGTCGCGGGTGAGCAACTGGTCGAGGTAACTGTCCAGCCACACACTGCGGTCCTCCTCGGCTTTGAGGTAAAGCGCTGGTTGCGGGAAGCCGCTACGCAGCGCGAGCGCGAGGTAACCGGGGAGGTCGGGCACATCTGCTGGCATCTCGAATGCGTCAGGGTCTCCGGAACGCAGCTTGTCGATGAAGTTCGCCCCGGGACTCCCCGAAAGCCCCTCGACTTCCCGTTCCGTCAGTCCGTACATCGTGAGCCCAACCACTCTCCCGGTGGCCGGCCACATCTGTTGATCGAGTTGGGCCCGGACGCTTCCGGTGAGTAGGAACCGGCCGGGACGCGCTTCGCCGTCAACCGCTCGCTTCACGGCCCCGAGAACCTCAGGGACCTCCTGCCATTCGTCGAGGAGCACAGGTTCATCCGTTCGACGGAGCGCTGCATCAGGGTCGGCCCGGAACGCCTCGGCCCGTGCCGGCTCGTCCAAGCGAATCACCTGAGCCACATGACGTGCGGCGGTAGTGGTCTTGCCCGATCCCCTCGGCCCGGTAAGCATCACCGCCGGAAACGTCTCCAGACGGCTAGCGAGGATCGGATCCGCCAGTCGGCGCTGGTACTGCTGAGTTCGATCTTTGGGCACCCACACAGCATACCAGAATCGCACAGCAGTCAGTCCTAAAATCGCACAATCCCCAGATCCTGCCGTCGAGTCGAAGCGGGTCCAGCAGGGCCCTGTTCCGCGCGCCTTTGCAACCGCAACGGCGTCCGCAATTCAGCGGAGATGAGCCGGAGATGAGCCGGAGATGAGCCGGTAGTTCGCCGAATAAACCGTCTTGTTCGATGCGCGGCCATGCAGATGTACGCAGATGTACATGGTACCCTGAGGGTGTATCACTCACGTGGACCGGGCGGAGCGAGGCTCGCTCGACCCACGAGTTCAGCCGCGGGCTTACGCTCGCGTCTCGGTCATCAACGGAGGGCGGAGCATGCCGGCAACAGTGGTCGTCGGAACCCAGTGGGGCGACGAGGGCAAAGGCAAGTTGACCGACTTGTTGGCCCGTGAGATGGACCTAGTGGTCAGATATCAAGGTGGGCACAACGCGGGGCACACGATTGTCGTAGGCGAGGAGTCGTTCGCTCTCCAGCTCGTCCCGAGCGGCGTCTTGTACCCGCACATCACACCGGTTATCGGTAACGGAGTCGTGGTGGATCCGGCGGTGCTCCTAGAAGAGGTCGATGTGTTGAGCGCGAAGGGCATCGACACGTCGAGGCTCGTCGTGAGCGGGAACGCGCACCTCATCATGCCCTACCACCAAGAGCTCGACCGCGTCAGCGAGCGCTACCTCGGGAAGAACGCGCTCGGGACGACGAAGAGGGGGATCGGGCCGGCGTACGCGGACAAGGCGACCCGCGTCGGGCTGAGGGTCCAAGACTTGCTCGACCCGAAGATCTTCAAAGAGAAGCTCGAGATGGCGATCCGGGAGAAGAACGCGACGCTCGCGAAGGTCTACAACCGCCTCCCGCTGTCCGCAGACGAGATCGCGGAGCGCTACCTCGGAGAGTACGCGCCGAGAGTCGCCCCGATGGTCGGCGACACCGTTAGCCTCGTCCACGAGGCGTTGGAGGACGGGCGTGAGTTGCTGATGGAAGGCGCCCAGGCGACGTTTCTCGACCTCGACCACGGAACTTACCCGTTCGTGACGTCGTCGAATCCGGTAGCGGGCGGGGCGTGCACCGGGACGGGGATCGGGCCTAGAGACGTCGGGCGCGTTATCGGGATTGCGAAGGCGTACATCACGCGGGTTGGGGCGGGACCGTTTCCAACCGAGGTCGACGGCGATACGAGCGAGATGCTCGTCGAGCGCGGGCACGAGTTTGGGACGAACACGGGACGCAGGCGGCGATGCGGGTGGTTCGACGCGGTGATGGCTCGCCAGGCGGTTCGCCTCAACTCGCTGACCGAGGTGGCGCTCACGAAGCTCGACGTATTAGATACGTTCGAGTCCGTGAAGGTCTGTGTCGCGTACGAGGCGGGGGGTGAGCGCTATACGTACCCGCCGTACCACCAGTCGGTCCTCCACCAAGTGACGCCGGTCTACGAAGAGCTCCCCGGTTGGCGCACCGATCTGACGGGGGTTACGGAGTCCTCCGGGATGCCTCCGGCCGCTCGTAGGTACATCGACTTCTTGGCCGAGCAGATTGGCGTACCGGTCCAGCTCGTCGGAGTCGGCCCCGGCCGAGAGCAGTTCGTCTCGCTCGCGACGAGATGATCCCGCGTTATGCACCAGACGATATCGCGGGGCTCTTCAGCGACCGGGCGCGGATGGAGATGTGGCTTCAAGTCGAGCTCTTGGCGACTGAGGCGATGGCGAAGATTGGCGCGATCCCACAAGACGCTGCTCAAGCGTGCAAGATGCGCGCACCGAGAATCGACGATGAGTTCGTGGCTGCGGTTCAAGAGCGCGAGAGGGTTACCAACCATGACGTAGCTGCGTTCGTCGACGTCGTCCAGGACCGCATCGGGGGACCGGAGGGCTCGTGGATCCACCACGGTCTGACGTCGTCTGACGTCGTGGACACCGCCCAATGCGCGACTCTCGTCCGCGCGGCGGAGGTAATAGTTCAAGACTCGACACGCCTCGTCGACGCGCTCTGTGCTCGAGCTCGGGAGCTCGCAGATGTGCCGGTCGCAGGAAGGACGCACGGGATGTTCGCGGAGCCGACGACGTTTGGCGCGAAGTTCGCACTCTTTGCACTTCAGGCGAACCGCGATCGTGAACGCCTCATCCGGGCACGAGACACGATTGCGGTCGGAAAGCTCTCGGGAGCGGTTGGCACTTACTCGAACATCGACCCCCGGGTCGAGGCCGAAGTCTGTGCGGCCCTCGGGTTGACTCCGGTCCCAGCTACCCAGGTCATAGCGCGAGACCGCCACGCGGAGTACCTCTACGCACTCGCGTCGGTTGGGGCGACGATCGAGCTGATCGCGACGGAGGTGAGGCACCTCGCGAGGAGCGAGGTCAAAGAGGCGCAGGAGAGCTTCGGCGAGGGACAGAAGGGAAGCTCCGCGATGCCCCACAAGAGAAACCCGATCCTATCGGAGCGCCTGTGCGGGCTCGCGAGGGTGCTGCGCGGATACGCGGGAGCTGGGCTCGAAGACGTCGCTCTCTGGCACGAACGCGACATCTCACACAGCTCTGTCGAGCGGGTCGTCCTGCCCGACGCGTCCGCGCTCGGCTGTTACATGCTGCGCAACGCGAGAGAGCTCGTCACGAACCTCGTCGTCTTCGACGACGTCGCGCTCGACAACGTCACTCGACGATCACTCGGCCTAGTCTTCAGCCAGTCGGTCCTGCTCGCACTCGTCGAGTCGGGGTTGAGTCGGGACGCGGCGTACCGGATCGTCCAGCGCGATTCGAGGGTGGCGGTCGAACGCGAAGAGCATCTGAGCTCCGTCCTCGCGTCCGATCCAGAGGTCGACCTCCGAGGCGAGGAACTTGAGCGGTGCTTCGACCTAAAGCGATACCTCCGCCACTCGCACCGCTTCATCGATGCGCTCGACTCGATCGACGTCGAGCCTCAACGTTGATGGTGGGGCGCACAACGTCTGCCCCGCGGTTGATCCACAGCGGGAAGGTGAGGGATCTCTACGACGCGGGAGATGAGATGCTCTTGATGGTCACCTCCGATCGGATCAGCGCGTTCGACGTCGTATTTAACGAGCTGATCCCGAACAAGGGTCGGGTCTTGACCGCGACGACCGCGTTTTGGAGTGAGCGTCTCGCCGACTTGGCTCCGGGATCGATCGTCAGCGCCGATCCGGCGGTACTTAAAGATCACGTCCCGGGCCTATCAAACGTCGGCGATGTAGCGGGGCGGGCGATGCTCGTGAGAAGAGCGAAGATGATCCCGCTCGAGTGCATCGTGAGGGGGTACTTAGCCGGCCAGGCGTACGCTGAGTACGCAGCACACGGCACGATCCATGGAACACTAATGCCAAAGGGGCTGTTGCTCGCGGACCGCCTTCCAGAACCCATATTCCCTCCGTCGACGAAGGCCGACTCCGGTCACGACGTGAACATCGACTTTAATACGGCGGCAGAGATCGTCGGTCGAGACGTAGCGAGTTCGTTGCGCGAGATATGCCTCGCGCTCTACGAGCGGGCTGCTCGAAAGGCCGAAGAGGCCGGCTTGATCCTCGCCGACACGAAGTTCGAGCTCGGCTACGTCGACGGAGTGATCACGCTCTGCGACGAGCTGTTGACGCCGGACTCTTCCCGACTCTGGCCGGCAGACCAGGTCGTCGCGGGAGAGACTCCACCGGCGTTCGACAAGCAACCGCTGCGAGACTGGGCGCAAGCACAGCCCTGGGACAAGACCCCGCCCCCTCCTGCGCTGCCGCGAGAGATCGTCGAGGAGACGTCGCGGCGCTACGTCGCTGCCTACGAGCGGATGACGGGACTGTCGATCTCGAACTGGTACGGTTCTGGACGATGAGGTTCGAAGCGACGGTAGACGTCCAGTTAAAGCCGGGAATAGCGGACCCTGAGGGGGCGACGATAGAACGGGCGCTCGAGGCGCTCGGATTCGACGACGTCGCGCGGGTGCGCGCGGGGCGTTCGTTTCACTTCGAGGTCGACGCAGACGACGCGGGCGCCGCGCGGAGCCGGACCGAGGAGCTCGCGAATCGGCTGCTTGCGAACCCGGTTATCGAGGAGAGCACGGTTGAAGTGACCCTGCTTTCCGAGGTCACGCGTTAGTGCCCCCAACTGTCGGCGTCGTCGTGTTCCCGGGCACGAACTGCGAGTACGACGTCACTGTCGCGCTCAAATCAATCGGTGCCGACGTGGAGCTCGTCTGGCACGGCGACTGCGACCTCGACGCGCTCGACGCGGTTGTCCTGCCCGGGGGTTTCGCACACGGAGACTACCTGAGGCCCGGCGCTATCGCCCGCTTCTCCCCGATCATGGACGCGGTCCGCGAGTTCGCGGACCGCGGTTCCCCGGTCGTCGGTATCTGCAACGGATTTCAGGTGCTGACAGAGGCCGGCCTCCTCCCCGGTGCGCTCCAGAAGAACAAGAGGCTGAAGTTCGTCTGCGCTCCAACGACGGTGAAGGTTTGTTCGACCGACTCGGTTCTCACGTGCGCGGCCGGGAGTGGCCGAGAGCTGGCGATCCCGGTCAACCACTTCTCTGGAAGCTACGTCTGTGACGGCGCGACGTTAAAGGAGTTACAAAGCGAAGACCGCGTCGTCTTGCGCTACGTCGAGAATCCGAACGGGTCGATCGACGACATCGCTGGAGTATGCAACGAGACCCGCAACGTCGTCGGCCTCATGCCACACCCCGAGCGAGCGATGAGTGCACTGCTTGGCTCGTGCGATGGAGAAGTCCTGTTCAGATCCCTCCTTGACGCGGCCGTTCAGCCTCTTAAACGAGGCACCCCTGCTCGCGCGAGCACTGACGCACTCACCCCCATGTCTCGCCAGGTGCTGTAGCTGATGCCCTTTCGCTCCCCGTAGCTCCTCGCGATCTTTACGAACCGGTCTTCTAGCTCAGATCGGTCGTTTCCTTCTGAGAGACCCTCTAGCTCTGCGTGGAGATTCTTTCTCTGCTGGATCAGATGCAGGCGTGCGAGCTGGTCCGCTGCTTCGAGCTTTTTATCGACTGCCTCGAGCTGTCTCTTAATAGACGCTTTGGTTCGTTTCCTGCCACGCTTTGGGCGCGTAGTCTCGAGTAGCTCCAGGTAACGCCTTACTACCGCGCCCTCTTGCCGGCCCCTGGCGAGGGCCGCTTTGTGCGCCGCGGTCATCTCGCGCCGAGCGGCGCGACCGTCGCCGTTGCTCGTATCGCTCTTCTCACGATGACCGCTCGATCGGGGCACCGCTCCATTGTGACCTCGCACTACGAAGACCGCCAAGCGCGAGCGGAACTCCTCTAAGGTAAGAGGATGGGTGCCCTCCTCACACGGGTGCTGCCTTTGGCGTTCGGGGCAGCCGTCAGCCCTACCCTTTTCGCGCTCGAAGTCCTCGTACTGTCAGGAGAACGCCAACCCGTCAAGAGAGCGTGGGCGGTTGCGGGAGGTGCGACCGTGGTCCTCGCTGCCTACAGCGTTCTCGGCCTCACTTTGCTCGTGAACTTCGGGACTCACCACCACCACTCGGTACTCGGCGCGACGATAGATCTCGGCGCGGCGTTCCTCCTTCTCGTGCTGGCGGCCCGGTCGCTCATCCGGCGGCCGACGGCGGCCGAGAGCCGATCAAAGCGTCGCTCTGCGAAGCTCGCCGACGCGTCGACGATCTCTTTTGCCGGTATCGGGATGGTCGCGATGTTGGTCAACTTCTCTACGTTGGTCCTGTTCCTCCCGGCGCTCCACTTCATATCCGAATCGACCGTGAGCCTTGGAGCAAAGCTCACGGTCGGGGTCGTCCTCGTCGTGATCACCCTGCTTCCCGCCTGGATCCCACCCGCGTTGGTGGCCGCAGTCGGACCGAGAGCCGACCCGTTCCTTTCCCGGCTGAACGGGTTCGTAGCTGGGCACTCACGCGAGATCGGCGCCGGGATCGAGATCCTCTTCTTTGTCGTGCTCCTCTGGAAGGGGATCGGGCAACTCTCGTGACAGTGTTCCCAGGTCACAGCGGACTCTCAGCGTTGTAGAAACCTCTTGGACCCCTTGGTTGAACCGTTAGAGACCTCCAGGGCAAGACGGCGTACACTTAAAGCTACGGTAAGTTGTTGTCTTGCCTGGGTGGCGACCGGAGAGGGGTTGGATCATGGAACTACGGCTCGGGTGGAAGCGTGGGGCTTTCAGGTTTCTTGGGAGTTCTGTAGCCGCCTTAGTCCTCGTGGCCACGGGACTTGCCGGACTCTCTTTCTTTGCCGCTTCACCGGTAGCGGCAGCTACGACCAACTCCTTAACTCAAAGCGCGGTCGCTCCATCGGTTCCACAGATCAATGCAAGCGCGTGCCCGTCAACCACCACCTGTTACGAAGTGGGCTCGACCGTCAACGACGTCGCGGTTGTGCTGGCAACAACTGACGGGGGTGTAACTTGGAGCAGCCAAAAGCTCCCCTCGGGAACTCCTGGACTCCAACAAATCTCGTGTCCCACGGTCTCTGACTGCTATGCGGTAAGCAGCACGTCGTATGCGGGAAGCGTCACGATGATTTCGACAACCGATGGAGGCTCGACGTGGACTAGACAAACACTTCCATACGGTGCCGTAGCAGAAATCTCGTGTCCCACGGCCTCTGACTGCTACATTAGCGGATGGTCTTGGGGCAGTGCGGCTGGAACTTTGTTTGACTGGGTGGCTGTAACGACAAACGGCGGAGCTTCCTGGAGCACCAAGGACTTGCCGTCTTCGCTTCAACAAAGTCCGGCATCCATTACCTGTCCGACGGCCACCACCTGTTATGTGGTCTTGAGTTACGACCACAGCTCTCCGCCTGAAGGCGTCGCCGTCACCACAGACTCGGGTGCCACATGGACCGTGAAGCCTCTACCCTCAGGATATGCGGGAGCAGCTATCGCCTGCCCGTCAGCTACGACGTGCTACGCCACCAACGTTACCAACTACTTGTCCGGTTTGGCTGTAACAACGAACGAAGGATCTACGTGGAGTGTAGAGAACTATTCGTTCCCAGCATCAGTCAACTCTCTGAGTTGCCCAACGACCTCTGAGTGTTACGCATCCGGTGGCAATTGGGTCGCGATCATCACCAACGCCGGCTCTAGCGTGTCCTATCCTCAGCTTCCAACTGGGACTGGATCTCTCATGGGAATTACGTGTCCCACTCTGTCGAGTTGTTATGCGCTGGAAGGATTCTACAATAATCCACAAGAGGGAGTGCTCTACACGTCTGACGGGGGGACGAGCTGGGCGCTGTCCCTATTACCCGGCATCAATGCATTCAGCGATATCGCCTGCCCTACAGTATTTAACTGCTATGCGGTCAGCACCAGCCTGAATGGAACTATCTACATGACTGCCGACGCGGGGAGTACCTGGACGACAGCTTCTCCACCTCCGGGCAACGCTCCACTCAGCGCGATCTCGTGCCCCGCGGTCTCAGACTGCTACGCAGTGGGTAATATCCTTGCTTCCAACAACGCCACGATGGTGAAAACGACCAACTCAGGTACAACTTGGACGGCGGTGACGCTGCCCAAAGTAACACCCTCTCTGTCCTTGTACGCGATCTCGTGCCCCACGGTCTCAGACTGCTACGCAGTCGGAGAGAAGAACACCGCCCCCTCTTCGAGTCCTCCTGCGACGATACTTATAACAACGAACGGCGGCGCCTCCTGGACAATGAGCAACTTGCCTATGACCTTTCTTCAAGGTGTGGACAACCCTTATCCAATGTTGGGTTCGGCAGCGTCCATATCGTGTCCGTCGGCTACAGAGTGCCTAATAGCGGCAAGTGGGTTCTTGGCCAAGACCTCAAACGGTGGCACAACCTGGGTGACCAGTTCGGCACCCATTTCCATATCGGCCCTCACTTGCCCGACAAATTCCAACTGTTATGCAGCGGGTTCAACAACCTGTAGTTCCTCATGTCTCCCCGGGCCGCAGGGCAACGCGCGTTACTCGGCGATTGCATCCACCACCGATGGGGGGTCCAGTTGGTCCGTCACCTCCCAACAGGTGCCACCCTCGGGCATCAACAGCAGCCTGGCCGGCATTTCTTGTCCATCTGCTCTCAACTGCTACGCAGTTTCAAGTGATGGAAGTTTGGTTGGAACAGTCAACGGAGTCACATGGCAGTTCTTGGCTGGCCCTTCGTCGGGTATCGGGATTACTTCTCTGGCTTGTCCGTCTTCATCCGAGTGCTTTGCAACTGGCAAGAACGGCACGGGGATAGTTGGCAACGGCATCATCTTATCCGACAAGAATGCTTCGCTTGGTCTAGCCAATGATCCCTACTTCACGACTACATCGCTTCCAAATGGAACCGCCGGAGTTCCCTACTCGGCAACCTTGACGGCAGCCGGAGGTACTGCTCCCTACACGTGGTCGGGAATAATGCCACCACCTGGCGCCGCTCCACCACCCCAATGCGGTTGCACCTTTGGGTTGCCGCCGGGACTAACTCTCAACCCCACAACAGGGGTCATCTCCGGCACACCGACTGCGGCTAGCAAGTTCCTCATGGAACTAGTCGTCACAGACGCCAATGGCCACTCGAATCAATACGACTTATCCATCACTATTAAGCTGTCGACGCCTGCCCCGACGATCACTACGACAGCACTTCCGGCTGCAACCGTCGGTAACTACTACTTCGCAAAGCTATCCATGAGTGGCGGCCAGTCACCGTTTACTTGGTCTATCTTGCAAGACCCGTTGCCACCTGGTCTGTCGCTCAACCCAAGCACTGGCGTTATCTCGGGAACACCGACCACGGCAGGATACTCACTTTTCGACGTAGGCCTCGCCGATCCATATAGCTTTACGTCCCAATGGATGAACATCGAAGTTGTAAACAGCCTCGGTGCTACGACTGTCCAACCAGCGTGCGACACTGGCCTAATCGGCGCCCCGACGTCGAGTGGTGGCTACTTGATGGCTGCGTCGAACGGCACGGTTTACTCATGTGGGGGAGTGCCGCTCTACGGCTCGATGGGTGGCAAGACGCTCAACGCGCCAGTAGTTGGGATCGCTACGACCCCACAAGGTGGCTACTACGAAGTAGCAAGCGACGGTGGGATCTTTGCGTTCGGCCCAGGGGCTAACTACTACGGCTCGATGGGTGGCAAGACGCTGAACGCGCCAGTAGTTGGGATCGCTACGACCCCACAAGGTGGCTACTACG
>JAJYQJ010000055.1 GCA_021794655.1 Actinomycetes bacterium
CCTTGGCAGAAGAGACTCTGCTAAGCAAGCCACAGCCAAGCAAACTCATCCACCAGCTCTTTAGAGCCAGACCCGTTGGTCGCGGTGACGTGAGGGACGCGATGCCAGGTAATCCCAACCGAGCGGCGGAGCCAGAAGCCCCGTCGTCAAGGGCGGGGAGGTTCACCCATGTTCTATCTGGAAACGTCTGCGGCCGTGAAGCTCGTCGTCGCGGAGCGGGAGTCCGAGGCAGTGACGTCATGGGTAGCGGACCACGAGGCAGAGTTGGTTTCAAGCGATCTTCTTCGCACCGAGTTGATGCGTGTCGTAAAGCTCGGTGCTCCCGCGCACATTCATCGGGCACGACACGTGATCGACTCTGTCGACATGATGAAACTGTCCACGAATATCTTCGAACGAGCCGGTGAGATCGGCCCGGAGAGCCTGCGCAGCCTCGACGCACTTCACCTCGCTGCCGCACTCGAGCTCGGCGACTACTTGGACGGCGTCGTCACCTACGACGTGCGGCTCGCTGACGCCGTCGCAACTCATGGCGTCGAGGTCGTCGCGCCAACCCCACTGAGCTAGTCCAGGAGCTCGATCCGATACGGACCGCCCAGCGAGACCGGGCCGAGCGATCTTCGCAGCGTCACCGTGCAAGGCCCATACGTTCGAACTGTTCGCTCGGTGCGTCGACATCTTCAAAAGCGTGCCTCAAGAGTTCTTCGTAGCCCGCCTCGCGCGCGGATCCACCGAGGTCTTCAAGTTGATCCTCATCTCCGGCGTCGAAAAGCGAGCTGGATGCGGAGTCCTCGTGATATCCAAGAAGCGGGTTCGCCGCAACGTCTGAAGCCGTCCAGAGCTGATGGATGACTGGGATATTCGAACCCGGCATTCGATCTAGCACCGCGCGATCGTCCGGGTGGGGAAGCCGCAGTCTTGGAAATGAACGTACTCCAAGCGTCGACCAGCGATTTGACCACATGCCGAGAGGTTCATTCCCATTCGGGATCCCACGAACGTACAAGCCGTCCGCGTCGATCACGTTCACCGTCCTCCCCCAGTACCCCTGCAGTATGTAGTCGCGGATCTGGCTCTGTTTTCCCTCCACGATCGGGCGTAACGAACGACCGTGTACGCGGTGTTCCGGCGTGACGTCGAATATGTCGCACAACGTCGCGTGGATATCCACGCTCGTCGTGAGCGCGTCGCGAACGCCGGGCGTTGCTCCGGGCCAAGACAACAGAAGCGGGATGTGGCCAAGGGTATTGTGCACCGGAACCGGTGGTTTGCCGAACGTGTCACGTTCTCCAAGGTAGTGGCCATGGTCCGTTAGAACGATGACTGCCGTATCGTCCCAGAGGTCGTAGCGATCAAAGGAGTCGAGAACCTTGCCGAGCCAGTGATCGATCATCGACAGTTTGGCGCCGTAGTTCGCCCTCACCTGGGCCCCCTGTGCCGGAGTTAGCATCTCGCGCGCTACAACATCTGTGCCGTAGGGAGGCCAAATGATCAACGGGGAGTCTCTTTGATCGTGGTAGAGATACGTCCACGGCTCCGGGGTATCAAAGGGCTCGTGTGGATCAAACTCGTCGACGAACAAAAAGAACCGTTCATGGCAGTTCACATTCTCCTCGATCCAGCGCGCCGCCGCCGACATCGTCTTTGGTCCCGGGAAGTCCGCTTCTTCGCGAAAGTATGTGCGTGAGTCGTCGTAGTGTCGACGTTCCCACTCAGTCGCCGCCGGAAGTGCAGGCGTCCCGACCCATGAAGGATCCGGGCGCAGCTTCCACGGATCAGACTCGTGTCCGCGCAAGTACTCCCACGCCCCAAAGTCACAGTGGTAGTTTTCTCCTCCCGACTCAAACAAGTGAGGGTGGTCAGAGATCAGTTGACTCTTCACCCCAGCCATCCGAAGCTGCGACGTGATCGGTTCCTCCCACAGCTCGATCGATCCCCACGGTTTCCACAGGAAATCGAGCGCCCCACAGAGGATGTCGTGACGTGCCGGCATGCACGGGAGCGAGCCACTGTAGTGCCGGGTGAAGCGAAGAGATCGAGCGGCCAAGCGATCCAAGTTCGGGGTAGCGAACTCAGAACCTCCGTAGGAACCGAGCATGTGGCGGTTTAAACTGTCGAGCAGGATCACCACCGCGTTTCTCGGGCCAGATCCCGGAACGTAGGACGCCGGCCGGGGGGTCTCGAACATCGACACGTCCAAGAGTGATCCCGTATCGCTCAACGCGGCGGCGCCTCCTTCTTCCTCGCCTCTCATCGGTCTCCTCTCTTTCAATATCGCGAGCAACCGGGTAGTTCAGCATGAACTTGTGTGAGTATCCCCCGACCGCTCATGGATGTTAACCCTACGTGTGACGGTTGGCTCACGGCCGCGCGTCGCTCTCGAGGAACTCGGCCCTGAGGGCCCGCTTCAGCACTTTTCCCGCCGGGTTTCTCGGCAACGGCGCGTCGCGAAACCAGTAGTGACTCGGTACGTTGTACGCCGCGAGCCGATCGCGTACGTGACGCGACAACTCGTCGGCAGAGACCCGCGCCTCGGGACGCAAGTTAACGACCGCCGCGACCTCTTCTCCGAGGATCGGAGAAGGGACGCCGATGACCGCGCAGTCCGCGACCGCGGGGTGTTCTGCGAGCGCCGCTTCGACTTCGACCGAGTAGACGTTCTCGCCCCCTCGGATGATCACATCCTTCGCCCTGTCGACTATGTAGATGAACCCCTCCTCGTCAATTCGCGCAATATCACCAGTATGAAGCCATCCGCGCGTGAAGACTTGGCCTGTCTCCTCCGGTCGATTCCAGTAGCCCCTCACGACCTGAGGTCCCTTCACCCACAACTCACCTACGACCGCCGGACCACAAGGCAGCGACGGATCCGGTTCGAGCCCGTCGTAGTCCTCTGGCACGACCGCGACGTCACAGACAGGAACCGCAGGCCCGACACTGTCAGGTTTGCGCAAGTAGTCCTCACCTACGTTCATCGAAGTCGCCGCCGACGTCTCCGTCAACCCGTACCCGTTGGACGGCTGGCGCCCCGGGAAGTGTTTTTCAATTCTCCTCACCAGATCCGGCGGAGCAGGAGCACCGCCGTAAGCGAGCGACTTCACCGTCGAGATATCACGCCACTCAAGATCGCGTGAGTCAAGAATCTGCATGACCATCGCCGGTACTCCACCGATCGTCGTGATCTTCTCGCGCTCGATCAACTCCAACGCGCGCTCTGGATCGAAGTGGTGCATCATGACGAGTTTCCCACCGGCCGCCGTATTCGTGATCATCGTCGCGAGGCAACCCGTCGCATGGAAAAGGGGAACCGAGAGAAGAAACGAACTCTGCAATCCCTGCGACGAGTCCACAATCGCCGATCCAAAACGCGCCGTGTTCCTCGAGTTTATGAAGAAGAGGTTCATTAGATTTGTGCAGGCGTTACGGTGAGTTCCAACGGCGCCTTTTGGACGTCCCGTCGTACCAGACGTGTAAAAGATCGTCGCGTCGTCTTCAGGGTCTATCGAGACGTCTGGAGGTGACACACCTCGATCGACAGATCCGAGCAACGCCTCAAACGTCCATCGCTCAACCGGCGGAGCCCCCGGAACAGGAGCGCTCGGCCCCTCGGGCTCGCCGTTCCTCAACTCATCGACCACGACCAACGCTGTCAGATCGACGAGACCGCCGAGAAACGGGCCGAGCCTCTCAGCTCTCTCGGTGTCGACGAAGCAGATCTTCGACTGCGAGTCTTTCAACGCGAAGTGGAGCTCGTCGCCCGTCCACCACGCGTTGAGCGGCGTGACTACCGCTCCCGCAACTGTCGCCCCCCAAAACGCGATCACCCACTCGGGCAGGTTGCGCATCGCAATCGCAACTCGGTCGCCCTTCGACACCCCAAGGACGTCTCTCATGCGACGAGCGAGCGTCGACGCGATCTCGAAGTGCTCGCCAAACGTCACCCGTTCGTCTTCGTAGACCAAGAAGTCCGCATCACCGTGACCAGCCGACATGTCAAATACTGTTCTAAGAGAAGCCGGAGCCGCCTTCCAGACTCGTGTGCGTATGCCGCGGATATCCTCCTCTCCCATCTCGAATAGAGCTCCACGTGCAGTAAGCTGCGCCGTCACCTCTGCGATCGACGGCCGCTCGGACTCTGAGCGCTCGCTAGGAGGGTTCACCGAGTTTCTCTCCTCGCCACGGTCGCATCCAGCGCTTCGTCTCCGTCCGTCGATCTCTTGGGTCGTCGCAGGAAAATCGCATCTCTGTAGTAGGAAAGCTCCGCGACGCTCTCTTTGATATCGTCCATCGCACGATGCGCCGTCTTCTTCTCCGGCGCCCCTTCTAATACGGATGGATACCATCGCCTGCAGAGTTCTTTGACCGTCGATACGTCAACCGATCGATAGTGGAGCCAGCCTTCGACCTCTGGAAGGTGCGCGATCAGGAAACGCCGATCGGTGCCGATCGAGTTACCCGCGAGCGGTACGGTGCCGGCCTCTGAGATGTGCTCCTTCAAGAACTCAAGCGTCGCTTCTCCCGCGTCCTTCAAGTTGACGTCGGAACTCGCGATAGCGTCGAGTAGGCCCGATCTCGTGTGCATCGCCGTGACGAACTCATCCATCTCTGCAAGCTCGGAATCCGACGCCGCCACAACGATATCGGGGCCCTCCGCAACTATCTTAAGATCGTCGTCCGTGATGAGCGTCGCGATCTCCACTATGACGTGTCTCCTCGGATCCAACCCGGTCATCTCTAGATCCATCCACGCGAGCACCTTGACGATGATAACCCGGTGCCAGCGAAAAGGCACCAGCGACGCCCACAAGGTACTCTGCTTACGTGGATTCGCAGATCGGCGGTGCTGAGACGGCTGTATGGACTCTCGGCGAGACGGTCGAGGTCAAGGTCCATCAGCTCGACCCGACGGTGCCGTTGCCTCGTTACGCGACGCACGCAGACGCGGGAGCAGATCTGTACGCCCGCCGTGGAGTGAGACTAACCCCCGCCGGTGGCCGGGCCCTCATCCCTACCGGGCTCGTCGTCGCGCTACCAGCTGGATACGCCGGTTTCGTCCAGCCTCGAAGTGGGCTCGCACTCAACCACGGAGTTACCTGCTTGAACACTCCAGGGCTCATCGATTCGGGTTTCCGTGGCGAGCTCTCGGTCCTCTTGGTCAACACCGATCCAAGCGAGCCCTACGACGTCTCTCCAGGCGATCGGATCGCCCAGCTCGTCATCCAACGGGTATGCCACGCCGTCTTCGAGCCCGTCGAGATAGACGACCTCCCGACCGCAGAGCGTGGATCCGGTGGCTTCGGGCACAGCGGGCGCTGAGACAGTGAGACGCCGGGAAGTCGACTCCTTCTATCGACGCTCCTCGCTACCAGGTCCTCCTCACCCCCGGCACACGATCGAGGTTCTTAGATGGAGCCGTTAGGGGGATTGGACGCCGCGTTCTTAGCGATCGAGTCGGCAACCGCCCATATGCACGTCGCCGCCGTCATCGTGCTCGATCCACCCGAAGGCAAGCGTTCTCTCTTCTCGCCTTCGACCCGATTTGGGGAGGTGAGACGTATGGTCGAAGAACGGATCCACCTAGTCCCCGCGTTGAGGCAGCGGCCGCTCAACGTCCCCTTCGGCCTCTTCCACCCCGTCCTCGTCGACGATCCAGAGTTCGACCTTCAAGACCATCTCTTTCGCGCGAGCCTGCCTTCTCCTGGCCGGAGCCGCGAGTTGGACAACCTCGTCGCAGAGATTCTGACCCGTCCCCTCGATCTCGACCACCCGCTCTGGGAGATGGTCGTCGTCGACGGGATGGACGCCGGGCGGACCGCGATCGTCGCAAAGATTCACCACTCCATTCTCGACGGCGTCTCCGGTGCGAACTTGCTCGGCGCCTTCTTGGACCTCGGGCCGAGAAGCCGGTCGGTGCCGGCCCCCGACCACCCTTGGGCGCCTCCCCCGATCCCCTCGAGTGTCGAGATGCTGCGCTACGGGGTTCGATCGATCGCTAGCCAACCCGGCGCCCTCCTCGATACGATCAACGGCGGGATCGAAGCCGTCGCCGCACTCAAGACAGGCACCGCCGAACGCATCTCGTCTGGTCCGCACCGATCCGTCGAGCCCATCGCCAACGACTCCATCGTCGTCAACGCTCGCTTAGAAGTTAGAAGTCGCGTCGAGGGGACTCTCGGACACAACCCTCGAAACGATCCCGCCAATTGGCGACTCTTCGGAGCTCCAAAGACCTCGATAAACGGGACCATATCAGCGCGCCGCCGTTTTGCGTCTCTCTCGGTTCCCTTGGAACACGTCACCCTCGTCAAGCGGACGTTCGCCACGACAGTGAACGACGTATTCTTGGCCTCCGTCTCCGGCGCACTTCGTCGAATGCTGACGATCAACGATGAGTTGCCCGAAGAGACGCTCGTCGGGTTCGTACCGGTCTCGACACGGAGGAAAAAGTCCGGCAACAAAGCGTCCGGCAACAAAGCGTTCGGCAACAAATCGTCCGGCAACAAAGCGTTCGGCAACGAGGTATCCGGCATGAGAATCGCGCTCGGCACCGGCATCTCCGATCCGATCGAACGCCTCTTGTTCATCTCCGCCGAATCACGCCGAGGAAAGTTGGCTCAGCACTCGAACCGGGGACGCCTGATCCACGCAATGGCGCAGTCCGTCGCCCCCGCCGTCGCCTCGCGGGCTTCAAAGTGGGCCTCGACGCTCGGGGTGTTCGACCGGTTCCCGCCGATGTTCAACGTCACCCTCTCGAGCGTCCCGGGCCCAAAGATCACGCTCTGGTGTGCGGGGAGCCGGGTCGTCGCGCTCTACCCCGCCGGACCGATCGTGGACGGAGTCGGGCTCAACGTGACCTCGATGACCTACGGAGGGAGTCTTCACTACGGGCTACTCGGGTGCCGCAGGCTCGTCCCCAATATTCAAGACCTCGCAATTCTCATCGACGACGCGATGGAAGAGTTGATCGCCGCCGCCACCGCTCGCCGCGCCGCCGCAGGATGACCGCCACGCCACGCCCCGGGCGTGCCCGCCACCTCACGCGTGCCCCGAGCGCAGAACCGCGCTAGAATGCGTTTCGCGCGGACGTGGCTCAGCTGGTAGAGCATCACCTTGCCAAGGTGAGGGTCGCGGGTTCGAATCCCGTCGTCCGCTCGAAGACGTCTTTCGGAGTCTGGCGGGGTGGAGCCGCTGGTCGGCGACCGTTCACGGTCCAGCACGTTGCGTGCGCCTCGGGCACGAAGGAGTTCCGCGCGAGCCGACGTGAGCGATCTCTCCAACTGGCGGCTAACCGTCAATTCTTTGCGAAAAGCTACGACGGTGCGGCGGATGTGGGCACCACCAGCGGTGCCGCGTACGGTTTGCGCCCGACGCTCTCTACAGACCCATCGACGGTGATGGTGCCACTATGGTACCATTCACAGATGGACGTCAATATAAAGGGCCTCGAGCCTGAAGAACTCGCGCGCCTGAGCGAGCAGGCATCAGCCGAGGGACTTAGCCAGCAGGAGTGGATTCGGCGGGTGCTGCGATGCACTGCGGGACGCCTGTCGGCAGCGGAGTTGGCGACGCAGCGGGCGTCGGTGTCGCCGATGGGAATGGACGAATTCGAGAACATCACGGCTGAGCTGTCTCGTCGTCGCACGAACAATATGGAGCGTCTTGGTGCAGGCAAGCGCCGTCGTTGATGCGGGTGGACTGCTGGTTGTCACTGGTCTGCTCGAAGGTGACATTCACGAGGCCAATGAAGTGCTGGCCCTTGACGCAACAGCTCTGCTCGTAGCCGAGTACTTGGTTTTACGTAACGAAGGCGCTCCGGTTCGGGCGCAACGCGATTTCGGCATGGCGTTGCGGACCGTCGCAGAATGGTTCCCGGTGCGAACCTTGGCCGTCGGAGCCGCCTTGGTGGCGTCGGAAGACATGGATATCGACACGGCGGCGGCCCTCACTCTGGCAGAGAGCCTGACGGTCCCTCTTGTAACTAAGAACAAGGAGGTCGCGAGCGACCGGATTGCCGTCCTGCGCTGCTGAGCGGTGTGCAGCGGGGTGCTGTCGGGTGTGGGTGGCTGGTCCCAAGTCGCGCTCAAGGTCGCACGCGTCTAATTATTTTCTCGTCGGCGACGCCGTATCTGGCCTCTGCGACCGTGGTCGTACGGAGATGACGAACATAGGCGTATCGTTCCTCTCGACCATCGAAGTCGCCACCGCGGTGAGCGCCACGCGCAACCGGTGATGGTTCTTGCGCATTCCCGCGACTGACAAGTGTGAGGCGATCGTAGGTGCTCCGCAGTTTGTTAAACCACTCTTCGCGTGCGTGATCTATCGATCTGGATGACCGTCCCTCACCGGGAAGTGTCGCAGCGATGCCTCTAG
The DNA here is from genome assembly GCA_021794655.1 of Actinomycetes bacterium. Classification (GTDB taxonomy): domain Bacteria; phylum Actinomycetota; class Acidimicrobiia; order Acidimicrobiales; family RAAP-2; genus JAJYQJ01. The sequence goes on from JAJYQJ010000055.1 coordinate 8,371, forward strand.
CGGACACAGGAGTGGGCACTCGTCGCGAGGAGACGGCGGGTGGCTCGCGCTGCGTCAAGTCTTCAGGAGCAACCAAGGCGTCGTAATCTCCAGTCGAGGCGAGACCGGCGCCTGCTAACGTCGATCATGCGTGCCATTCGCAAGTGCCCCAACCGTGGCGTTCTGCGCTGCTGCCGGGATGACGATAGCCGTCGGTGTCGGCGTATCCAACCGACTCATCGATGTGCGATGATCGAAGCGTGGCTAACTGGGGTACATCGACGTATGGAAACCCGTGTTGTGAGTGCGGCTTCGCCTGGACAACGCCGATCGACGTCGGGACCGCCCTGGTCTTAGATGTTGTGAACTCGATCAAAGAACAGGTCGCAAGCTCCACGGGGAACGAACGACACCCTCAGCTTGGATGGTCTGTCAGGGCATACGTTTGCCATGTCGGCGACAACCTCAGGATCTGGGCGGAGCGTCTCGCCGGCGTCCTCGACGGTGGCGCCGTTCAGGTGCACGGTTACGACGAGCAGAAACTCGCCCGTGCCCGCCACTACGACGGCATCTCGTTGGAGGCAGCACTGCTCGCTCTTAGCCGGGCGGTCGGCGACTGGTACGACGTTGTCGCGCGCTCACCTCGAAGCGGGGTAGTCATGGTTCATTCCGAGCGCGGCGAACTTACGTTGAGTGATGTGGTCGCCTTGAATGCCCACGACTGTCTGCATCACTACTGGGATATCGAAACTATCCTTGGGCGAGCTGAACGTTAGTATTGACCTGGGCATGCCCGACGTGGAGTTGTGCGCTGTGGCGGTGACTGCGACCGGCGCCATTTTGGCGTGGGAACCAATGCGGGTGGGGATGCTCGCGATTGGTGAATCGGGGCCGAGCCGACCCGGCTCGGCGAGCGGCCGCGGTGTCGTTGCGGCACGTCCCTGACTCGTGGCGTTCAATAGGCCGGACGAAGGCCGGTGAGCATCGGGAAATGCCGAACGTTCATTGTGATTAGGTCCGCGTCGAGCAGGAGGGCGGTGGCGGCAATCAGATAGTCCGCGTCGTCGATCCCACCGTAGGCACGCCGGTGCTTCCGGGCAAGCTCACCGGCGGCCCGGGAGATACTCTCGTCGATCGGGATCCAGGTGACGACCGAAAAGAACTGCTCCAGAGCCTCGATCTCCTTGGTTCGCACGCCAGCGAGGAGCTCGAAGCGGACAACTTCGATCGAGATCACAGGTTCCTCCGCTTCAACGAGCCGTCGGAGGAGATCGACCGCTGCTTGGACACCACGCAGATGATCGATGGCAACGCTCGTGTCGAGCAACTTCATCTAAGACCCTGGCGGCCCAGGCGTTCGCTCAGGTCCCCGCGTAGCGCGTCGACGTAGTCCGCGCCCGTCATCCGCCGGCCGCGCAATGTCCCCGCGCTCGCCTCGAGAGCTTGGAGGCGCTCAGCTTTGGTCTTCTCGCCAAAGGTGTTTCGTACCGCGCGTCGGACCAGCTCCGAGCGCGACGCCCCGGTCGTCTTGGCCACGCGGTCGAGTAGCTCCAGTTCGTCATCGCCAAGATAGATCTGAGTCCGTCCCATAGCACCATAATACACCATATGGTGTCCCTTTAAGCGAGATCCCCGCCAAGGGCTGGGGGTCGGTCGAGGATGGGCCTCCGCTCCAGATCCACGGTCGGGATTTTCGTTGTCGACCCCCAGAAGGTGAGGTTGGGCATCATCGCTGTGTCACGCTGGTGAATAGCGTCGAGAAATGCCGTTCTACACTGCTCGGCGGTGTCGGATAATCGTAGTTCCGGTGCGGCATTATGGCGGTATGGATCCGCTCATCGAGGCACACTTTCACACTGCCGCTCTCATCACGATCGACACCCAGTTCGACACGCTCGACGGACAACCCCTCGAAGTCCCCGGGACTTCTGCGGTTGTGCCTAACGTGGCAGAGCTGTGCCGGGCCTTTCGGGAGGCGAGGCGCCCGATTGTCCATGTCGTCCGCCTCTACCTTCGCGACGGCAGCAACGCGGAGCCATTCCGACGGGCCGTCGTGAGTGGGTCCACCCCCGTGCTGCGTCCAGGCACTGCGGCG
>JAJYQJ010000046.1 GCA_021794655.1 Actinomycetes bacterium
GGGTGACGCGATCGCAGGTGCTCACGATAAGGGTTCGTCGAACAGGCCGATCGCGATCGTCGACGCGGTCGCAGGCGTCGTCGCCCGCGTGCTTCATGGGTTGGAGAGAACCGGAGAGTCCCCGGCGGGCTCTGCGCGGACCCCTTCGATAACCGTCGGAGTCGGTGTGCCCGGGATGCTCGACGGCGCCGGCTTGGTCCGGCTCGCGCCTAATCTTCCAGCGATCGAAGGTTCGAATCTCGCGAAGTTACTGGCCGACGCGCTCCACGGACCTACTCACGCACGAGTCGTCGTCGCGAACGACGCGAACTGCGCAGCCGTCGGTGAGCACGAGCTCGGCGCCGCGCGAGGGTTCGACGATGCGTTGGTCGTGACGCTCGGGACCGGGATCGGTGGAGGTCTCGTCAGCGGGGGGCGTGTTATGAGCGGTGCGTACGGCTTCGCGGGCGAGATCGGGCATATGAAGGTGGACCCGACGGGCCCTCAGTGCCCGTGCGGCCAGCGGGGATGCTGGGAAAGGGTTGCGTCTGGAGACGGACTCGGGATGCTCGCGAGAGAGGCCGCGTACGCCGGAAAGCTGACATCGGTCGTCGCGGCGGCCGGGGGTGATCCAGAAGAGGTGAGAGGTGAGCACGTGACGAACGCGGCGTTGCGTGGCGACGAGGAGGCGAGAGCGGTCGTCGCGGAGTTGGGCTGGTGGGTCGCTCTTGGGCTCGCGAACCTCACCGCGATCCTCGATCCTGGAGTGATCGTCGTCGGCGGCGGGATGATCGAAGCCGAAGAGACTCTGATGGCGCCGACGAGAGCGGCGTTCAAAGATCTTCTCGAAGGGGGATCCGTCCGCGTGCCCCCAGAGATCGTACCGGCTCACTTCGGCGAGCGCGCCGGAGCGGTCGGTGCCGCGCTCGTCGGAAAGCACGGCGGTCTTCCATGAAGACCGGTGTGATCCTCCCGAGCTTCTCGAACTCCCCCGACGAGGCGATAGAAGTGGCGCGGATCGCGGACACGTCGGGAGTCGACGGGGTGTTCGCTTACGACCACGTCTGGCCGATCGGCCAACCGGAGCGGCCCGCCCTCTCTCCGTTCCCGTTGCTCGGCGCGATCGCGTCCGAGACGGAGAGAGTTGCGGTCGGCACGCTCGTCGCAAGAGTCGGCCTCGCCCCCGACGAGGTCCTCTTGTCACAGTTCCACGCGCTCGATCTCGTAACCGCGGGGCGGGTCGTCGCAGCACTCGGGGTCGGCGACCGCAACAGTCGCGAAGAGAACGTCGCATACGGGATCGCGTTTCGACCGATCGACGAGCGTTTGGGCTCTCTCGCCCGGTGCGTCTCTGCGTTGAAAGCGGCAGGGATTGAAGTCTGGGTTGGCAGCGGGCATATCGGTTCCAAGACGGTCTCTGTCGCGCTCGATCTTGGAGTCGCTGTGAACCTGTGGAACGCGCCGGTTAAAGACGTCGCGGGCCAGGCGGTGCGCTCGGAGGTTACCTGGGCGGGTCCGCTACCTCGTCGATCCGGCGTATCGGAGCGGACCGCGACGAGCGAGCTCATCGAGACGATCACGACCGCAGGGGCGAGCTGGGTGATCCTCCCCTGGCCGGCCCCGCTCGACGCGATGGTCGACGCGGCGGCAGGGACGACGGAGACAGGGACGACGGAGGCAGCAGCGGCGGCGGTGACGGAGAAGCCCGGGACCGGCGAATCGGCTCATGTTGCAAAACGGTGATCGCGGACCGGGTAGCCTGGGTGGATGGAGTTCCGCCGCATAAACGGGTTGCCGCCTTACGTCTTCGCTACGATCAACGATTTGAAGCTTGAGGCGCGCCGAGCCGGAGAGGACGTAATAGACCTCGGATTTGGGAACCCTGACATTCCGTCTCCTGACGTCGCGGTCGAGAAACTCGCGGAGTCGGTCCACAACGCGCGGAATCACCGCTACTCGGCGTCGAGAGGGATTCCGAAGCTGAGGAGAGCGATAACGGATCTCTACATGCGCAAGTTCGGTGTCGAGCTCGACCCCGACACAGAAGTCGTGACGACGATCGGGGCGAAGGAAGGCCTGTCGCATCTGATGTGGGTGCTCCTCGCTCCAGGAGACGGCGCGCTCGTCCCGTCTCCGTCGTATCCGATCCACATCTACGCGCCGTTGTTTGCCGGTGCGGAGGTCCGCCAAGTTCGTCTCGAACGCCCGTCGGCTGGGACGGGAGCGACCGGCGCCGACGGCGCCGGCGTCTCGCAGTCCGTCCTCGGTTCCGGAGAGGCGTTCTTCGGGGCGCTCGTCGAGGCGTGGGAGTCGTCGTGGCCGAAGCCGCGCGTCGTCGTCCTGTCGTTCCCGCACAACCCGACGACGTCGTGTGTCGATCTCGCGTTCATGGAGACGCTCGTCGGGTTCGCGAAAGAGCACGAGATCGTCTTGGTCCACGACTTCGCGTACGCAGATCTCGGGTTCGGCGGCTATAAGCCGCCGTCGATCCTCGAAGTGCCCGGAGCGAAGGACGTCGCGGTCGAGCTCTATACACTGACGAAGTCGTTCTCGATGGCCGGTTGGCGCGTGGGTTTCCTCGTCGGGAACGCGGAGATCGTACAGGCGCTGACCAAACTCAAGAGCTACCTCGACTACGGGACGTTCCAGCCGATCCAGATCGCGGCGATCGTCGCGATGAACGAGGCGTCGGAGTATCCACTTGAGGTGAACAAGATCTATCAAGATAGAAGAGACGCGCTTTGCGACGGGATGAACCGAATCGGCTGGGACGTCGTCCCGCCGGAGGGAACGATGTTCGTCTGGGCCCCGATACCAGAACCCTACGCCGAGATGGGCTCCTTAGAGTTCGCGAAGTTCTTGGTTAAAGAAGCAGAAGTAGCGACGTCTCCGGGTGTCGGGTTCGGTCCCGGTGGGGACGGCCACATTCGCTTCGCACTTATCGAGAACGAAAAGCGTATCGGCCAAGCGGTGCGGAATATGAAGAGAGCCCTGCCGAAGCTCGGCTGAGGTCACCGTTGAAGAACGTCGGTGTAAGGGAGCTCCGGGATCATGCGACCACCTACGCGTCAGAGTCCGATCTGGTTGCCGTCAGCGAGCACGGCCAGGTGATCGGGTTCTATATTCGTGGCGATGTCGTCAGCACAGGACGCGCGGCCAGAAGTCCGCTGCGGAACGACGGCGACCCAGCGTGATACGCACGATCCGTCTGTGGTGCTACCGTACAATGGTGCGACCGCGCAACCGTGCCGATAGCGGCGCCCACCTACCGGTCGTATACTTCTCTCCTGTGCCCGATGGCAACGATGACGACGAGGAGGACGTCGTCGGCAACCGTGTAGATGATGCGGTAGGTCCCTACTCGGAACCTGTATCCGGGTCTGCCTCGGAGCGCACGAGAAGCTGGGGGCCTCGGGTCCCGCGCGAGAAGGGCAATAGCTCCCTGGGTGCGGTGACGGGCGTCGGGATAGAGTTTGCATAGAGCCCGGGCAGCTGCTGGGCGCAGTTCGATCTAGTAGAGGTTCACGCCCAGCCGAGGTCGGCCTTGACTTGCTCCCAGGGGACGTTCTCTCCCTCCTCGGCCATCGCGGCATCAAAGGCCTCCACGTCCTCGGTGTCCTCTAGGGCCTCCATCAGTTTTTCGTAACGCTCGGAGCTGACCAGCACTGCAGCTGGCCGGCCGTAGCGCTCCAAGAAGACCGGCTCAGTGCGAGAGGTTTCCACCGCATCGGCCAGCTTCTTGCGGGCCTCACTGACCGGCATCGTGACCATAACGAGATCGTACAGTACCTATATGTAATTGCACAGCTCGGTGTGAGCTCGGGGGCGGGCGCACAGAACGACGCGCGATAACGATGACAGCCGCAGAACGGCGAAGAATTGTACCGTCGCCGGCGAGCGCGGAAGGGGGTTGCGCTCCCCTCTGCTCAAGAAACGGCGAGGTGGGGACAGATTAAGCTTCCTTGAAAGGCCCTGTTCTCGAAGGTTCAGGTGCGGTTTTCCGCGGTCAGCTGGGAGAGGGAAATGCGCTGCCGGCCGTCCTCGTCGAAGTTGTCCGGCGACAGCCAAGCCTGGTAGGCGCCTTTGAGGCGAGGCCACTCGGAGTCGATGATCGAAAACCAGGTGGTATCGCGGTTGCGCCCCTTGACGACGGCAGCCTGGCGGAACGTACCCTCGTAGACGAAACCGAACCGGCTTGCTGCTCTCCTCGACCGCGCATTGAGGGCGTCGCACTTCCACTCGAGTCGTCGGTAACCTATTGCGTCGAAGACGAGGGAGATCACGAGAAAGACGGCCTCGGTGGCAGCGGTGGTCCCCTGAAGCGCCGGGCTGAAGGTGACATGGGCGACCTCGGCACTCCCGGCGGTTACGTCGATGCGTTGGAGCGCCAGTACTCCGAGCGCGCTGTTACGAGCGACGTCGGCGACAGCGAAGAAGAGCGGATCTTGAAGACCAGCCACCTGGTCCAACCAATCGCGGTATGCCGCAGCAGAGGCGAACGGTCCGTAGGGCAGGTAGGTCCACATCCGTCCGGTCTCGTCGCTACCGTTGGCCCGGAAGAGAGTCTCCGCGTGGCGAGCGGGGTCCAACGGTTCTAAGCGGACCCATCTCCCCGCGAGGACTTTGGTGGGAGGGCCAGTTCCACCGGTCGGAGCGCGCTATCAGACATGATGTCTGTTGTAAGTACGTTCCCCGACAGGCTGACCGAGGTCGTTGATGTTGCTCACGGACCCAATAATGGTAATGGTCGATCGTTGGCGGCAAGCCCAGCCCAGCCCAGCCGAGCCCAGCCGAGCACCATCTCTATAGCCCGACCGAACGTACTCACACCCGCGCGCCGGCAGAGGTCGCTTCGGGTACGTAGTCGTTGGTCGCGCGAGTCGATTACGTTGCCACAGGGTGTCGGGCGGTCTCGGCGGCGACCGCTGAATCAACTCCCGGCTCAACTCCCGGGGGCGGGTACTAAAATCCGACTATCCAACTCTTGGATAGTCGGCTATACTGTTGCTTATGCCGAGGACGACGCTGCGGTCGAAGGGACAGTTGACGATTCCCGAGGAGATCCGGGTCGGTGCGCACCTCGAAGAGGGCGATCTCTTGGAGGCGGAAATTACGACCGAGGGCATTCTGCTTCGCCCTCAGAAGGTGATCGATGTCACCCAGGCGTGGTTCTGGACGAAGGAGTGGCAGGCGGGTGAGCGTGAGGCAGATGCCGACGTTGTCGCTGATCGGATGGAGACGTTTGAATCAGCAGAGGCGTTCATCGAAGCCCTGCGGCGGAGCACAGGAACTCCGGAGCGGCCCCGCGGCGACGACTGACGCCGGTGCCGACGTTTGCTTGGCTCGCCCGCTTCCGTGCTGACTTCGATGCTCTGTCGGACGACCAGAAAGAGACGTTTCTGGCAGCCGTCGCGCTGTTCGTTTCAGACCTGAGAACGGGAACGTTTCGACCGAGCCTTCGGGTGAAGGGAGTAAAAGGAGCCGCTGGCGTATTCGAGATGACCTGGGCGGCGAACGGCAGAGCGACGTTCCAATTCGGGAAAGAGATAACTGCGGGGGAGGCTCACGTTATCTGGCGGCGCATAGGGACTCACGACGTTTTTAAGACTCCATGACGTAGTGCGGCCGAGAGGTCGTCGTTATTCGACGGCCGCCGCGTCGTTGACGGTGGGGTCGCGGTGGTGGGCGAACGCGAGGGCGGCCCTCACGAACGAGGCGAACGCGTTCGGATGGGAGAGGTGGGCGCCGTGTCCCGCGTTTTCGATCTCGTAGATCGCGGCGCGGGGAACCGTCGAGGCGAGCCACGCGACGCCCTCTCGGTGGTGGGCGGCGCTCTTCTCGCCGCCCCTGCCAAAAAGTGCGGGAACTTTGAGATCGGTTATCTCAAAGGGCGCCGCGGTGCGAAAGCTCCGCAGGTCGCCGATGAGCGCGGGACCGTCCTTGATCCGCTCTTCACGCATGCTCTCTGGCATCCGATCCCATACGTCACCGCCGACCATGCGTGAGAAGAACGCGACGACCTCGGTCTCGGGGTCGTTCGATAGCGGGGGAGGGTTGGCGGCGCTCGCGTAGCGCTCGAGAGCGTCGTGGTTGAAAGAGGTTCTTAACGAGTCGGTCGAACGGTGATCCCGTGAACGGTTTTGGAATCCGTACCACGGCATCGGCGGTTCGAACGCACCGAGCGACTTGAAGAGGTCGGGGCGAGAGATCGCGGCCGCGATCGCGACGTCACCGCCGAAGCTCTGCCCGACGACGGTGACGTTCACGGCACGCCTCGCAACCTCTTCACCGATCTCCACTAGATCGCGCACGTGACCGGGGAGGTCCGTCGGGAGGTCCGCTGGCACGCCGAGCGCTCTGGAGTGGTGGTAGCCTCGGCGGTCGTAGGTGACGACGAGGAACTCCTCGAGGCGCCGTGCGACCCTTCGAAAACTCGACGCTCGATCCAAAGAGCCGTGGACGAGGATCACCGCGTGGTCGACGAGAGAGCCGTCACGCCCGCGAGGATCGTCTAGACGGGCTGCGTCGTCGGAGGAGTACGTCAAAGAGGCAGCCCCCGGCCAACGCTCGGTCACCTCGAGTCCTCGCGGGTATCCGCTCATGCAGCGAAAGGCTACCGGCCTGTGGAGGAGAACTCGTCTCGCGCCGTAGGGAGAGGTGGTAGAGCTGGGCTTAGACGCTCGACACGTTGACGCCGTCGGCGTCATCGAGAGTCGCCGACTTGGTTGTGGTTCCACGCGGGTCGCTGTGACCGGTAAGGTAGTGTCGTGACCGATAGCCGTGACGACCCCGACGATACTAGGCCTTTTCCCCAGGCCAACGGGGGTGAGGCTTGGAGCGGGGCAGAGAGTGACGCTCCCGTGAGGGAGGCGTTCGGCCCGAACGCGTGGCTCGTCGACGACATGTACGAGCGCTACCTGCTCGACGAGAGTTCTGTAACCGAGAGCTGGAGAGAGTTCTTCAGCGACTACCGACCGGCGCGATCTAGCGCACCCTCCCCCGAGTTGGGCGAGGTTTCAGACGTTCAAGATTCGTCGACGGCGGCGATTCAACGACCGGTCCCCTCTGTCGGCCCCCCACAGACGCGACCGTCGCCGCCGGCGGGATTCGAACCCGCGGCCCTCTCGGTGGAGTTGGGCGACGTCGACGCGGACGAGGTGTTGCCGCTCAGGGGAGCGGCGTCGCGGATCGTCGCGAACATGGAGGCGAGCCTTGAGATGCCGACCGCGACGAGCGTGAGGACGGTTCCGGCGCGCCTCCTCGAGGTGAACAGAGTTATCCTCAACAATCAACTCGCGCGAACGATCGGCGCGAAAGTCAGCTTTACTCATCTGATCGGGTACGCGCTCGTTCGCTCACTTGTAGAGGTACCGGCCCTCAACTCGTCGTTCGTTCCGTCGGTCGACGACAAGGGTACGCCCGGGGTCGTTCGTCACCGACACGTCGGGATGGGGTTGGCGGTCGACTTGGAGAAGGCGGACGGTAGTCGTACGTTACTCGTTCCTTGTATCAAGGACGCGGACGAGTTGGACTTCAAAGGGTTCTTCCTCGCTTACGAGGAACTGATCCGAAAGGTCCACTCTTCGCGAGTCACGCCGGACGACTTCTCGGGTACGACGATAACGCTGACGAATCCAGGGACGCTCGGGACGCTGCAGTCCGTCCCGCGTCTCATGCCGGGCCAGGGTGCGATTATCGGGGTCGGGGCGCTCGGGTTGCCGGCGGGCTTCGAAGCGGCGGACCCTCGGGTGATCGCAGACTTAGGGATCGGCAAGGTCGTGACGCTCACCTCGACCTACGACCACCGGATCATCCAAGGCGCCGAATCGGGGATCTTCCTCTCCAAGGTCGCCGATCGCTTGACGGGCGGGAGCGGGTTCTACGAAGAGATCTTCGAATCGATGGGGGTACCCTACGAGCCCGTCCGCTGGCGAGCCGACTCCCAGACCCTCGACGACGCGTCCGTCGAAGGGGGGTTGGCCGGCCACCAGCAACTCGTCAAACAGGTCCGTATACAGACGTTGATCAACATGTACAGGGTCCGCGGTCACCTGATCGCGCACCTCGACCCACTCGACGCGGAGCCTCCCCGGATCCATCCCGAACTCGACCCTCTTACCTATGGGATAACTCTCTGGGATCTCCCGAGGCGTTTCGTCGCCGACGGCCTCGCCGGCCGTCGGGTTGCGACCCTCGACGAGATACTCGGTATCTTGCGCGACGCGTACTGCCGGACGATGGGGATCGAGTACATGCACATACAAGATCCCGCTCAGAAACGTTGGATCCAAGAGCACGTCGAAGGAGTCTCGACGACGGTCTCCCCCGAAGAGCAACGCCACGTCTTGGAGCGGCTCAACGCGGCGGAGGTCTTCGAACGGTTCCTCCACACGCGATACGTAGGACAGAAGCGATTTGGACTCGAAGGCGCCGAGTCGACGATCGTCGTTCTCGACGCGATCCTCCGGGAGGCGGCGTCGTCTGGGATAACAGAGGCGGTCATCGGGATGGCGCACCGGGGGCGTCTCAACGTGTTGGCGAACATCGTCGGCAAGTCCTATCGCGAGATATTCGAGGAGTTCGAGGGGAACTTGGACCCTGACTCCGTGCAGGGGTCTGGAGACGTCAAGTACCACAAGGGTGCTTCGGGGAAGTTCTGGAACCCGACGGGTCCCGACCTACCCGTCACGGTCGCGTCGAATCCGTCGCACTTGGAAGCGGTCGATCCGGTCGTCGAAGGAATGACTCGCGCAAAACAGGATCGTATCCTCCCACCGACCGACGGTACCCCCGACGCACTCGTCGATCGATCAGCTAACTTTCCGTGCCTCCCGGTGCTCGTCCACGGCGACGCCGCGTTCTCCGGCCAAGGTGTCGTCGCAGAGACACTCAATCTCTCGGGTCTCTCCGGATATCGAACTGGCGGAACCGTCCACGTTGTCGTCAACAATCAGCTCGGGTTCACGACGGCCCCAGAGGCCGCCCGAACGTCGGTCTACCCGACCGACGTCGCTAAGATGGTCCAGGCTCCGATATTTCACGTGAACGGTGATGATCCCGAGGCCTGCCTGCGCGCAGCGAGGCTCGCGTTCTATTTCCGCGAGGAGTTCCATAAGGACGTCGTGATCGATCTCGTCTGCTATCGGAAGCACGGTCACAACGAGGGTGACGACCCGAGTTACACGCAACCTCTCATGTACAAGAAGATCGACGAGAAACGATCGGTGCGCAAGCTATACACGGAGGCGCTCGTGCGTCGTGGTGACATAACGATCGACGAGGCGGAGCAGTCACTCGACGATTTCAACAAGCGCCTCCAGGTCGTCCTCGACGAGGTGAGGGCCGAGGAGCCACCAAGTCTTCCCCACCTTTCAACCGAAGACTCCTCGACACCTCCGATCGCACTGCCTGCGACCGGGGTCGCTCGGGACCGATTGAACGAAATGGTAGCGGCGCTCGGGACTCTCCCCGCCGGTTTCTCACTCCATCCAAAGCTCAAGCGACAGTTCGAGCAGCGTGAGGCGATGCTTGCGGAAGGTGAAGTGGACTGGGCGCTCGGGGAGTCGTTAGCGTTCGCCTCTCTACTTAGCGAAGGCGTCGACGTGCGTTTGACCGGTCAAGACACGAGGCGGGGAACGTTCAGTCACCGCCACGCGGTCTTGGTCGACTACGAGACGGGACGGGAGTTCGTACCCCTGTCGCATCTCCTGGAAGAGTTGAGGTGTCAAGGAGGCGATCTTGACGGCACGAGAGCGAGTCAGGGCAACGCTACGTCTGGATTGGGCTGTTTCACCGTCCGGGACTCTCTTCTCTCTGAGTACGCGGCCGTCGGGTTCGAGTACGGCTACTCAGTTGAAGCGTTGGAGGCACTCGTCATCTGGGAGGCGCAGTTCGGCGACTTCGTGAACGGCGCGGAGATCGTCATCGACAACTTCATCGTCGCCGCCGAGGATAAGTGGGGACAGTCCTCCGGACTCGTCATGCTCTTGCCGCACGGATTTGAAGGTCAGGGTCCTGAGCACTCGTCGGCCAGAATCGAACGGTTCTTATCGCTGTGTGCGCGCACCAACATGCGAGTTGCGGTTCCGTCTACCGCGTCTCAGTACTTCCATCTACTCCGTTCCCAAGCTTACCTCCCACACAAGATTCCCTTAGTCGTCTCCGCTCCTAAGTCCGGGCTTCGAGCGAAGTGGTCTCGCTCTCGGATCGAGGAGCTGACGACGGGTTCGTTCGTCGACGTACTCGACGATCCATCGGTGACTGACCCGAGTCGTATTCGAAGGGTCGTTCTTTGCGGCGGGAAGATCGCCCATGAGGCGATCGCTCGGCGTGACGCGCTCCTCGCCGGGGGAGACGGTGTGGCTCCCGGCGAGATCGCGATAGTGCGAGTCGAGCAGCTCTACCCGTGGCCGCAGGAGTCACTGGAGAGGTCGCTGAGTCGCTACGCGAACTTGAGCGAAGTTGTCTGGCTCCAAGAGGAACCCGAAAACATGGGAGCGTGGCCGTTCGCACACGAGCGGCTCCACAGCGTCCTTAGAGGTCGTTACACTCTTCGCCACGTGAGTCGGGTTCGCTCAGCGAGTCCCGCAACGGGTAGTGGGGCTCTTCACCAAGTGGAGCAGGCCGATCTTCTCCAGCGAGCGATAGGTTGAACGCCGCGAAGCACCACGTCGTCGTAGACGGATCGAACCTCGCGACCGAAGGCAGGACGCTCCCGAGCTTGGCTCAGCTCGACGAGGCGGTGCGCGCGTACGCTGACGAAGACAGCTCCGCCGAGATAGTCGTCGTCGTCGACGCGACCTTCGACCACAGGATCGACGAGTCCGAGAGAGCGGAACTCGAACAGGCAAAGTTGCACGGCGAAGTAGTCTCACCGCCGGCCGGCGCGATCGGGCGCGGCGACGCTTTTGTACTGCGGATTGCCGACAAGACCGGAGCGACGGTCTTGTCCAACGACTCCTTCCAGGAGTTCCACTCGGAGTACCCGTGGCTCTTCGACGAGGGGAGGCTCGTCGGGGGAAAGCCGGTTCCTGGCGTCGGGTGGATATTTACACCGAGGACACCGGTACGTGGCCCAAAGAGTCGCGACGCTACAGCGAGGGCGAAGACCGCAAGTGACGCCAAGTCGGCCGGCAAGCGAGTGCCGGCCGCCGTCATGGCCGCCGACGTCGCAAAGGCCGCCCGCAAGGTCCTCTCGGCCGCACGAACCGCGGGGATCTCGGATCCTAAGATCGGAGACGTTCTAGACGCGGCGGTTGTCGTCGGACCCGGACCCGGACCAACCGTCGAGGAGCGAGACGTGCCGGTCAACAAGGCCGCCGGGGAGAAGAAGGCCGCCGGGAAGAAGGAGGCCGCCGGGAAGAAGGCCGTGGCGAAGAAAGCACCGGCGAAGAAGGCCGCTTCGAAGAAGGCGCCGGTCAAAGCGAGTGCGAAGAAGAAGGGCTCCGCGAGCGGCGCGGACGCTCCTGGCGCCGAGGCGGTCAACGACTCGCTGTCGTTCATAACGTTCGTCGCGACGTATCCGATCGGGAGCACGATCGAAGGAAAGGTGTCGTCGTTCACCTCTCACGGAGCGATGGTAGAGGTCGCGCTGCCAGACAAGACGCCCGTCTCTTGTTACATTCCACTCAAGGCGATGTCGGATCCCCCTCCCATAAAGGCGAGAGAGGTCCTAAGACGCGGGGAGTCACGTCAGTTCGTCGTAGAAGGGCTGGATCCGGCGCGGCGGGTAGTCGAACTTGGCTTGGGAAGCTAGTCTCGGTGTAGATGAAGACCGATCCAGCTGAGATTCTTCCCCATCGCGACCCGTTCCTATTCGTAACCGAGATCGTTTCGGTGGATCCGGGAAAGTCGGCGAAAGGAACGTGGAAACTGACCGGAGAAGAGGAGTTCTTCCGGGGACACTTTCCCGGGCGCCCGACGTTACCCGGCGTTCTTATGGTCGAATCGCTCGCCCAGTTGGGCGGTATTGCGGTCTTGGCCGACTCTCGGTACGCGTCAAAGCTCCCGTTGTTCGGTGGCATTGAAAGGGCTCGTTTTCGCCGCCAGGTCCTTCCGGGTGAGACGCTCGATCTCGAAGTGAGCGTCGGTCAGCTCTCCGTGCGCTCAGGCAGGGGGCACGGGCGGGCGAGTGTCGACGGGAAGACGGCTTGTGAAGCAGACCTCCTATTCGTCCTCGTAGATCGAGGATCTGAGCCATGAAGATTGCGACATGGAACGTCAACTCGCTCAGCGCTCGAATGCCGAGGGTCGTCGGGTGGTTAGAAGACGTGCAGCCCGATGTCTTGTGCGTCCAAGAGACCAAACAGGACGACGCCAAGTTCCCGAGTGAAACCTTCGTCGATCTCGGCTACGAACCGGCCCACTTCGGCGACGGCAGATGGAACGGAGTTGCGATTCTAAGTCGCGTCGGGTTGGACGACGTGGAGATCGGATTTGGCGACGACCACGACGAACTCGGGTGTCGCCTGATAGCTGCGTCGTGTGGGGGGGTGCGGGTCTATTCGGTGTACGTGCCAAACGGACGTAGCTTGGAGAGCGAGCACTACACGCGAAAGCTCGACTGGCTTTCGGCACTGCGCGAAAACCTCGACGAACGCTGCGACGCGGGGGGCAAAGTCGCCATCTGTGGAGACTTCAACGTCGCACCTCGTGACAGCGACGTATGGGACCCGGCACATTTTGAGGGGATGACCCACGTCAGCGAGCCCGAGCGGCGGGCGTTGGGTGAAGTTATGGACTGGGGGCTAGTCGACGTCTTTACAAAATTCAACGAGCCCGGGACGTTCAGCTGGTGGGACTACCGCGGAGGATCCTTTCACAAAGGGCACGGAATGCGGATCGATCTAATACTCGTTACCCGCCCGCTCGCCGACTCCGCCCAAGACGCATGGGTCGATAGAGACGCACGCAAGGGAGAAAAACCCTCCGACCACGCTCCTGTCGTCGTCGAACTCCGCTGAGTAGCCGTTCTCTCGATGAGCTCGCGGAAAGGCGCGGTTCGTGGTCGTGCTCAAGCGAGGACGGCCTCTATCAACGACGGGCCGGGTTCATGGAACGAGCGGGCGAGTTGAACGTAGAAGTCGTCGGCCGTCGTCGCCTTGGTAGCTGGAACCCCGAGTCCGGTCGCGATGGAGACGAAGTCCAACTCCGGGCCGGTTAGATCGAGGATCTCCTTCGCCTTCTCGCCACCCGCCGCGCCGACACGAGAGAGCTCCATGTGCAGTATCGCGTAGGAGTGGTTGGCGAAGACGATCGTCGTGACGTCGGACCCTTCACGAGCTTGTGTCCAAAGCCCTTGGATCGTATACATAGCGCTTCCGTCCGCCTCCAACGAGACGACACGGCGCCCCCGGGCCGCGACGCCCGCGCCGGTCGCGACCGGAATCCCCTGTCCTATCGCTCCGCCCGTCAGCGTGAGCCAGTCGTGACGGGGAGAACCCGAGGTGACACCGGGTATGAATATTCCAGCGGTGTTGGCCTCGTCGACGACGATCGCGTCTTCGGGGAGCAACGCACCGACCGCCGCGGCGAGCGACTCGATCGTCAAAGCGCCTGTTGGTGGATCAGGACGCTTTGGTGACGACACGACGGGTGACACGGTGGTCGCAGCGAGGGATTCGACGAGTGACTCTAGAGCGAGCGGGGCGTTCTCGCTGGATCTTGCGAGCGTGTGGACTTCACACCCGGGTGGGACCAAGTAACTCTCGTGCCCTGGGTACGCGAAGAACGATACCGGCGCGTTGGTGTCTACGATGATGAGGTGGTTAAGACCCTCAAGCTGTGCTTGCGTGAACTCTGCGAGGTATCCGAGACGTTCGACGTCGGGAAGGCCGGCGCCGCGAGCGATCTTGGAGGGGAACGTCTCACATAGCAGCTTCGCCCCGGTCGCGGCCGATATCTTCCCCGCGGCGAGCAAAGAGCGCTCCGTGAGCGCGGTTCCACCGAGCAGGATGGCGGTCCCACTCTTCGATCGAAGAGTCGACGCGGCGGTGTCGACGGCGTCTTGTGGAACGCTCGCCGCGGTCCGGCGAGCTCTCGGGCGAACCGGCAGATCGCGACACTGAGACCAGCTCACGTCTGCGGGGAGGACAAGTGTCGCGACACATCCTGGAGGACCAAATGCCGCGTCGACCGCGTCGAGCGCGTCACCGGCAACGTCGTCTGGGCGCGCCGAGGAGCGATACCACCCCGACACCGACCTCGCAAGGCTCTCGATATCAGACTCCAACGGAGCGTCGTATCGCTTGTGGAACGTCGCGTGGTCACCGACGACGTTGACGACCGGCGTCTTTGCACGCTTCGCGTTGTGGAGGTTCGCGATCCCGTTGCCGAGACCCGGCCCGAGGTGTAACAGCGTCGCCGCAGGGACACCGGCGACCCTCCCGTATCCATCCGCGGCGCCCGTCGCAACACCTTCGAACAGCGCGAGTATCGCGCGCATCGACCGGACTTCGTCGAGGGTCGCGACGAAATGCATCTCGGATGTTCCCGGGTTCGCGAAGCAGACGTCGACGCCGGACGCGACCAACGTCTCCACAAGGGATCTAGCGCCGTTCACCGATGCCTCCGTTCTCTTTAAGACCACGATCAACGTTCGCGCTCCGCCGACAACGTAGCACGGTCACGTCGGAGGATCGACGAGTCGCTCGGGCCCGAGGATGCACTTTGGGTCGAAAACAGACTTGATCTTTCGCATGAGGTCCAGTTTCACCGGATGTTCCAACTCGAGGAAGTACTTCTGCTTCTCGGTGCCGATTCCGTGCTCTCCTGAGATTGCTCCACCGATCGACATCGCCGTCTCAAAGATTGCCCTTAGGAGCTCACCTCTCTTTTCGGGGTCTGGTTGGAAGACCGACAGATGGACGTTCCCGTCCCCGACGTGCCCGCATCCAGCGACGAAAGCACCCTGGGTGTCGGCGAGCGTAGAGACGGCCGTCATGTAGTCAAAGATCTCCGATCGGGGAACGACGGTATCGACGAGATCGTCCGCGCCTGCCGCCTTTGCGGCGAAGAACGCCTTCTCTCGTGCTTGGATTAGTTGAGTTCCCGCCGGGCGGGGGAGCACGTAGACCTCTAGCGCACCGTCTTCGCTGAGCTGTGTCGCGACCGTCTCGGTGTCGTCTTCGAGGCGGTCTTCATGGGAGCTTTCGAGAGCGACTATCAAGTACGCGACCGCTCGAGCGCGGATGTTATCGGAGACCCCGAGGTCGATGCCGGCGATCGATGTGATCCCGCTCATCGTGATCGCGTCGAGATACTCGAGCATGAGAGGCGTGACCCCGCCGCACAAGACGTGTTGGACGGCCGACGCGGCCTCATCCAGGGAGGAGAACGGAGCGAGAAGCGTTGAAACGAACGGACGGATCGGTTGAAGTTTCAGCGTCGCCTGCGTTACGACGCCGAGCGTTCCTTCGGATCCGATCATGAGTTGAGTGATGTCGTAGCCGCTCGACGACTTGACGATCTTGCCTCCGGTGCGGATGACTCGACCGTCGGCTAAGACGACTTCCAACCCCAAGACGTGGTGACGGGTCACCCCGTAGGTGATCGCCCGCATCCCGCCTGCGTTCGTCCCGATGTTCCCACCGATCGTCGCGGTCGACTCTCCCGGGAAGACCGGATAGACGAGTCCCTTTGGTGCGATCGCGTCGTTGAGCTGATCGAGGGTCACCCCAGGTTCTACGACCGCCGTCCTGTTGATCTCGTCGACTTCGACAATTGACGCCATCTTCTCGAAAGCCATAACGACTCCGTTTTCGACGGGCTTTGCGCCACCTGAGAGTCCAGTGCCACTTCCGCGAAGAACGACTGGAATCTCGAACTCGTCTGCGATCTTCATGACGTTTGAAACTTGTACTGTGGAGGTTGGAAGAACTACGGCGAGCGGAAGGACGGGTTCTGCGGTCAGGGTCTCGTCGTGGGTGTAGTCCGAGTGCAACGCGTCGCCGGAGAGGACGCCACCTGGACCCAACGCAGCGATCAACGCGTCGACCAACTCATCGACCACCGCGTCGAGCACTCTGTTTGCGTTATTCATCTAACTATCCAGCATAGCTTTTAACGCCGCGACGTTCTTGGAGACCGCGTCGGGATCACTCAACCGTACCGCCGTCTCAAGCGTCGAAAGGGTTTCTTCGATCTCTTTCAGCCAGCGTGACGGAGCGCGCTCGTGCTTCACGTCTTTGACTTGTGTGTCTCGATACGTCGCCCACGAGCAGTAAAGGTTCAATTCAGCTCGGGTAAGTGCGACGTAGAGCAGGCGGCGCTCCTCGTCGATCGCTTCGGGCGTCCGCGCTTGTGAAATCGGTACGAGAGACTCCGATAGCCCAATCACGAACACCGTCGGCCACTGAAGGCCTTTCGCTCTATGGAACGTCGCGACCGTAACTGCGTCGTCGTAGTCGTTACCCATATCGTGGTTCGTGTCGGCCGTTTCCTCGCCAGTGTCCGCCGGGCGCGTCAGATCGCTCGCGGGGCCGAGATCGGAGCCCGCGACGTTGAACGGGACGTGCTCTTTGGCGAGCGCTTCAGTTAGAAGCGTGAGTTGGGCGTTCGTTCGAGCGAGAATCGCCTGATGCGACCAGCGGGTTCCAGGGGAGTGTGAGAGCCACACCTTCCTCGCGACCCACGCCGCCTCTTCTCCGTCGGTTACGAACCCGTGGAGTTCGGGTGCGGGGCCGTCTGTTCGGGAGCTGAAGCCGGCACGGTCGTCTCTCACGCCGATCACCGCGTTCGCGACGGAGACGATCTGTGGCGACGAGCGATGGTTCTCGTCGAGCCTTATGACCCTCGCTCCGTTTACGGTCTCGGGAAACGTTTCGAGCAGTCGGGGATCGGAGCCGTTCCACTGGTAGACGGACTGATTCGGATCTCCAACCACGAAGAGGTCTGGATCGTCGTTCAATATCGAGAGCAGCAACCTGAACTGTACTGGATTGACGTCTTGCATCTCGTCGACGAAGAGGTGTCGGAACCGCCAGCGAACGCCCTGTGCGAACTGAGGATCTTGATCGAGCATCTCAACGCACGTCCAGAGGAGATCGTCTAGATCCAAGAGACCTTTTCGTTTACGTTCGTCTTCGTAACGCTGGTAAACCTCCGCGATCGCCGCTTTGGACATCGAAGTTCGGCGCATGTGGTACTCGGCCTCGGAAGGGTAGCGATCAGGGGGGATCATTCGGGACTTCGCCCAGCCGATCTCGGTGTCGATCTGGGACAGCGAACGAGATCGGGACGATCTAGGTGATCCGTCTTGGGGCCGCGAGGAGCTATAGCTCCCGGCGCTCCTGGAGCCTTTGGTGCTCTCGCGCGAATCTGCGCTGGTTGATCGTTTGTCCAACGAGTCAAGAACGCGCCTGCGGTCGGACAAGACAGTGAGAGGAGCGAGGCGTTCGTCGATGCGTCGCTGCCGGATGAGAGAAAGCGCAATTCGATGGAACGTTCCCGCGTTGATCCCATGGACTACTCCGAGATGGAAGAGTCGAGCACGCAGTTCACTCGCGGCCTTGCGGCTGAACGTGCAAACGACGACGCGGTCGGGGTCCATCGAACCTTCACGGATCCGGCGAGCCACCCGCAGGGTCAGAACCCTGGTCTTGCCCGCGCCGGCCCCCGCGATTACACACAGGACCGGATCGTCGGCCGTAATCGCGTCGCGCTGTGCGCTAGTGAGTCCGGGCGGAAGCTCGAACGCCGGGGGACCGTCATCTTCACCCGCTAGGAGTTCAGGATATCTCACTACGGATAAACTACCGATCGGGACGCGACGTAGTGTGCGAAACTTTGAATGCGACCTCCAAGACGTGTTCAAGAGGTCTTCGAGACGAGGTTAGGGGCGAGGTTGGAGGCGAGGCTGACCGACTCCTCGTATCCCGGATAACCTGGTCCTATGAGAACAGATTGGCGACCCGCCGGCCTTTTCCCACAGAGTTTGGAGTCGTTGGTCGAGACGCTTGGCGGCCGCTTCGGCGGTCGCGAGAGCGAGAGGCGTTGATGCTCACGTCACTTCAGGGCGGGCAGCTGTTTGGAGAAAGGATCGGCGACGGCGAGCTCGACGTCGTCGCACTTCATGGTTGGGGTCGGACCCATCGTGACTTTCGCCAGGTGCTCTCGAACGGTCACTCCGATCACTCCGATCACTCCGATCACTCCGATCACTCCGATCACTCCGATCACTCCGATCGATCCGGCGGTGGCGGCGGTGGCGGTGGCGGCGATGAAAGAGTCAAGTTCACGTCGCTCGCCGTCGATCTTCCCGGGTTCGGATCGTCTCCGCCCCCACCGACTCCGTGGGGGACGATCGAGTACGCTCGGCTGATCGCGAGAGTGATCGACGGGGAAAAGGTCGTTCTCCTCGGCCACTCGTTTGGTGGGCGAGTCGCGGTGAAGCTTGCGGCGGAGCACCCGGAGCAGGTGAGGGGGATGGTTCTAACCGGTGTTCCGTTCTTTTCTAACCCGAGCTCTTCCAACAGACCGCCGGCAGCGTTTCGATTCGCTAGATTGCTGCATCGGGCCGGTCTGATGAGTGACGATCGGATGGAGGCGGCACGCCGTCGGCATGGTTCGACGGACTATAGAAACGCTAGGGGAGTAATGAGAGATGTTCTAGTGAAGGCGGTACAGGAGAGCTACGAGGAAGATCTATCTCGGATTGCGTGTCCGGTAACGCTCGTCTGGGGCGACGACGACACCGAGTCGCCGCTAACGGTGGCACGGACGGCGGCGGATCTTCTTAGCAACTCGAAGCTTACGGTCTGTCAGAACGCGGGCCACCTGACGCCGAAGTCGGTTCCAGGCGAGCTCAGGGCCGCGGTCGAAGGGATCCTCTTTTGATGTTGTTACCCGGTCTCGTCTCGAATGTCTCGCACGTGCCTGCTTCCCATGCGGCTACTTCCTGCGTGGCTGCCGCTCACGTGGCGCTCTGGAGTGTCGCGGTCGTGTTCAAGCGACCGAGCGGACTCGACGCGTGGCTCGTCTCAGCCGCGTTGCTCGTCGCGACCGGAGTATCCGGCGTGAGGTGGATCCGGGTGGCCCAACGGGAGCACTACGGACACGACGCGTGTGGGCGGTTTGCGATGAGGTGGTGGTTGAGCACGCCGGTAAACGCGGCGTTGGTGGTCATCGCACTCGCCGGGCTAGTGCTGTCCGCGAGATACGCGTACGCCGGAGTTGGGGTTGCCGTAGTCGTCGGTGTCGGGCCGGTTGGCTTGACGCTTCGCGGGCGGACGTCCCCGCTGCGATGGACGAGAAGAGCGAAGACGCTGGCGGCGGTGTGGGTGTGTCTCCAATGTATTGTATTCGTAGTCGGGATCGGTATAGACGACCTGGTCGCACTCAGCGCGGCCGGAGCCCTTCTCGTACCGGTTCTTGTCGACGTCGCAGACACCGTCGTCGCTCCAGTAGAGCGTTGGGCGAGTAGTAAGTACGTCGCGACGGCTTCAGGGCGACTGCGTCGTGTCAGGCCGTTCGTGGTCGCGATAACTGGTTCGTACGGCAAGACGTCGACGAAGAACCACGTCGTCGACCTCGTCGGGGCGAGCAAGTCGGTCGTCGCGAGCCCCGCGTCGTTCAACAACCGGGCAGGGTTGGCGCGCACGGTGAACGAGAGTTTGAGCGAAGGCTCCGAAGTCTTGGTCGCGGAGATGGGGACCTACGCTCCAGGGGAGATCGCCGAACTCTGCGGTTGGTGCCCACCAGACGTCGCGGTCATAACCCAGATCGGCCCGGTCCATTTGGAGCGATTTGGCAGTGAAGATCGGATTGTAGAGGCGAAGGCGGAGATCGCGAGATCTGCGCCGGTTGTGGTTCTAAACACCGACAACCCCCGCTTGCGCGCGCTTGGAGAGCAGCTCGCGCTTCGTGGAGGTTCGCAGCGAGTTATCCGCTGTTCGACCTCCGAGACGGCGGCCGACGTCTGTGTCGTGCGTGAGGATGGATCGTCAGAAGTGACGCTCTGGTTGAACGCCGAGATCGTCGGGACGGCGGGACCCGTCAGCCCGGGCGTCCAGGAGAGCAACGTCGCGTGTGCGGTAGCCGTCGCTTTGGAAGTTGGGCTGACGGGCGAGACGATTCTCGAGCGCATCGGCGGGCTGCGTGAAGTTCCGAATCGGCTCGTGTCGGTTACGAGTGAGAGCGGCGTGACCGTGATAGACGATACGTTCAACTCCAACCCGGCAGGAGCGAGGGCTGCCGTCGGGGTCCTGTCGCGAACTACTTCGACCGGGCGAAGGGTAGTCGTGACGCCCGGGATGGTGGAGATGGGGAAGCGCCAGTTCCAGGAGAACAAGGAGTTTGCCGTCGAAGCCGCCCGGGTCGCGACGGACCTCGTCGTAGTCGGCAGGACGAATCGTAGAGCACTTCTAGCCGGCGCAGGATCGCTTCGACCCGTCAGTGTTCCCACCCGTGAAGAAGCTGTCAGATGGGTAAAGTCGACGCTCGTCTCAGGCGACGCGGTCCTCTACGAAAACGACCTCCCTGACCACTACCCCTGAGTCGTTACTACCGTTAGGTGACCGTCAGGTCGAATATTAAGACAACGCCCGCCTGGTCAGCGTTCCGCCTGGTCAGCGATCTCGGATCGTGCAGGTTCCGAGGAATCTGAGGAGGCCGGTCGCGTCGTCGTGCTCGAAGAGGACGTCGAGAGCGTTGTTGTATTCGAGCCTCCGACTGTAGGGCACGCTCACGATGTCGTAGCCATGCGACATCAACTCCCCGGTCATCATCAGGCGAGCGGTCCACTTGTTCCCGTCGAAGTAGAACTGCCGACGGGTTGCCGATGCGAAGTAGATGAGCGCTCGCCTGCGTGGGTCGTCGACGTCTTGGAGGTAGTCGACGAGGCGGTCAAAGTGTCCGGTCAGTAGCGCCCCACGCTCCCCGTGCTCGGTACCCGGCACGCTGCCGTCGGTAGCGAGGCTGACCGCGCCACCGCCTTGCACCGTTCCTTCGCCACGAAAGTGCCGTGCTTCGATTGCCTCGTCTACCGCGACGAGAGCATGGAGTTCATCGGAGACCTCTTTTGAGAGGGAGAAGGTCTCATCTCCAACCATCTCGTCGAGGCGGCGATACGCAGCGCTGAGGGCGAGTATCTGTTGTTCGTCGTGGAGTCGCTTTCCGCCGACGGTTACGCTTTCTAAGAGCGTCTTCACCTCGGGCAGCGTGAAAGCGTTGCCCTCGAGTGCGGCGGCGTTCCAGATGAGGTCGGGGAGGTGAGATCGAAACCGGTATCTCGACCGGTCGCGTGCGGCGTGCTCGATTCGCCGAACATCGAAGGTCGACCAGTAGACGCCGGTAGGCCTGGTCTGTATCTGCCGCTCCATTTTGGGAGCCGCTGCGAGCGCGTCGACAGTCTGGTCCTTTGGCCCGGGCGCTGAGCGGGGGATTTTGAGTGGTCGCAAGTTCGAGGGAGAGGCCACAGGCGAGTGCGATCTCCTCCAGGGTCCCAACCGACGGGTCGACGCTGCAGCGAAGGACGCGGTGCAGGGTGGACGCCGAGACGCCCGCCCGGCGAGCGACCGACGCCGCCCGGAGACCGGAGCCGTCCAGCCACCTTCGTACGATTCGCCCAACCGGTTCCATATATGCAACGATAGTAGCGCGCGTTCCGTATATGCAACATTTAGGCTTCCGCCCCCGCAGCGAGGGCCGAGTTTTCCGGCGTGGTTTCGGATAACGGAATAACGGTAGTGTTTCTGGCACACGAGTTATAGGGTTGGGGGTCGAGGATATAGCGGTCCCGGTCTTCGCCTAGCGACCCCATGGAGAGTTTTCATTGCGTGATATAGCCGTTGTATTTGGTGGCCCGTCTCCCGAGCATGACGTAAGTGTGCTGACCGGTCTTCAAGCTGCCCACGAACTTGAGGCGGCGTCGAGCGAAGGGGCGCTGGAAGGTGGCGTGAAGGCGCTCTACTGGTCCAAGACGGGAGAGTGGTTCGAGGTCGACCCGTCGTTGGAGGCGGTTTCGTTTGTCGAGGGAGTACCGAGTGGATCCACCCCGTTGCGCCTCGAGGTCGGGAGCGGGGGCGGGTTCTTCAAAGCGGGGAAGATCTTGAGTCCGAAGCGTCTCGGAGTAGACGTCGTGATCGTCTGCTGTCACGGTGGGCCCGGGGAAGATGGGAGTCTTCAGGGGGCACTTGACCTCGCGGGGATTCCCTACACTGGGCCGAGTGCGGCGGGGGCGATGGTCGGGATGGACAAGCTCGCGTTTGGGGCGTTGATGGACGCGATCGGTCTTCCGACGCTGCCGCGGGTCGCTCTAGATGAAGACGTGAGAGACGTCGAGTTCGATGGACCGTTCATCGTCAAACCCCGCTTTGGCGGGTCCTCTATCGGCATCGAGGTTGTCGACGACATCTCTACGGCACGCGACATTTATGTTGCGAGCCCGCATCTGTCGTCACGAGGAGCGGTGGTCGAACCGTTCAGGGCGAACTACTTCGACCTCCAAGTCGCGGCGCGCACCTGGCCCGAACCGCAGCTGTCTGCGATCGAACGACCGCTTCGGGCAAATGGCGAGGCGGCTGGAGCGTCTAGGTCTGAGATCCTCGGTTACATGGACAAGTATGCGGGTGGAGACGGCATGGCGAGTGCCCCGCGAGAGCTACCTGCCCGTCTCTTAGAGACGGTGGAGAAGATGATTAACGACGCGGCGATGGAGATCGTTAGGGCGACGCCCGTTCGAGGAGTCGCTCGGATAGATTTCTTGTCGGACGGTGACGATGTCGTGGTGAACGAGGTCAATACGATCCCTGGGTCGCTGGCGCGGTACCTATGGATTCAACCCGCTCTGTCGTTTCGTCAACTCCTCGTCGATCTAATCTCTGAAGCGACGTCGCGCCCGAGCCGTCACTACGGTTCCCACGGCGCTGATGGCACGGTCCTGAGAGGGGCGGCGACGATCGCGGCAAAACTGGCGTGATCGACCGGCGCTGAGTGGTTGAAGAGGCTGCGCTAGGTCTGGTTGTTCGTGGTCGCGAGGTTTCCAGTTGAGCGCCTCGCGAGATCGACGTATAGCTGCTCGGTTGCTTCCGAGGGGAGGCTTCCCGGTGAGAGATCGTCTGCTCTCCTCAGGCAAGCGGCCCACTCGCGTTCGAGGCGATCGTTGTCGTCGTTCAAAGACGCGAGGGTCATCGCGGAACGCGTTAGCGACTCACTGAAGGGAGCGACGCGACGTGCTTGATCGAGAGCCCATCTCGCCAAGTCGTGACGACCGCTGCCGCCGGCGAGGGTTGCGAGCTCACAGGCGGTGTCGACGACGACTCCTTCGAGGCGCGCTCCGTGACCTTCGGCGTGCCACCAGTTGTATCCAGACAACACGCCTCCGAGGGGTTCTCCTTCGATGAGCCCCAGTGCGCCTTTCAAGAAGTCGATCGTCATCGTTGTTGATCGAGCTTGGCGTGCCGCTGCGAGGAAACGATCGAAACGCCCGATGTCGGTCGTTACGAGCGGGGAAATCCGGTAATACCCCGTCTTGGAAGCGGGCGGGAGAAATGCGGAGCCGTCTTCGTCGAGACCGAGTGCCCGGCGAGCGGCGGTTGCGGTGTTGAACAACGTCTTTGCCGCCGCGTCGGCCTCGCTTGATCCAAGAACTCTCGTCCGGAGGCGGTCACCGGTCACCGGGTCGGGAGAGTGGAGCGCAAGATATGCGACCAACTCTATCGATCGGCGCTCTCGGTTTGGCGGGAACTCGTTCTCGAGGCCGTCGATCCTCGGGATGGCCGTCATCAACCTGACGTCGACTGGACCGGGCGAGAGGTCGTTGGTGCCGATGTGGACCGATTGGAGGCGATCACGTCGGGGGTCGACGGTTGTCGCTGGATCTCGTAGGCCGCCGGGCGAGGTCGAGGTATTAAGAGATTCGCTGTGTTTGAGTGCTGGCCCGAGATCGTTTCGGTGAGCGCTCTCTAGGAGCTCTTCGATACCTTCTAGGTGCTGTGGGTTCGCGATGAGTGGACGGAGCGTGACGCCGATTGGATGCAGGCTTACCGCATCGGAGGTCGCTACGACTGTCATGCTGGTCGGGCGGTCTGGCGCAAGAGTGATGACGGCACAGTGCGCGAGGCAGCGTTCCGAGAGCTGGTCTGGACTGCCGAAGAAAACGGTGCGTGATCGCTCCGAGTCTTCGGGCGTCGAGGTGGCCAACTGAACCTCTCGCCTTACGTCGAGGACGTCTCTTGTGGAGGTGATCTGATCCGCCCAGCTCCAACTTGCGAGTGCGAGCTCCAAAGTGTGGATCATTGTCTCTGCCTCGGATCCGACGATCGGAATGCAGGTGCCGGGTTCCGCGACGAGGAACCAAGTTCCTTCGTCGTTCTCGCCGACGGGCAGCAGAGTTGGGAGCCACGCCTGTGTGTCTCTGACTTCTGACTCGATAGCCGCGACGTCGTTAGAAGCGGAGAGGTGCCACTGTGTGCCGCCCTCGGCTAGATCCCATAGATGAGGTGCCCAGTCCGTTTTTCTAGAGAGGAGTGCGCGGACGCCGTCGGGCCCGACTCTTACGACGTCGATCTTAGGTAAGTTCTGCGTCGTCGGGAGAGCGAGAAGGCAGTTCGCGAGATGGCGGTTGGCGGTGTCGAGCCAGTCGAGAGCGGGGCAGTTGGAGAACTCGTCGACGAGTATCTCGGCGTCGATAGCGCGCTCGCTCCTCGGTGGTACGAGGGGGTCTCGAAACTGGTCGGTGCTCGTGCGGTTGCGTTGCTTGCGTAGCCGTCGTGCGAGCGCGGAAGCAGTTACGACGCCGAATCCGAGCGCGACGAGCTCGGGTAGAGGTACGGGCGCCGATCTCCCGGAGGGGTTACTTGGTGGAGACCGACGCGGAGTCGTCGACGGGTCGGCTTCGTTGCGTTGGATGGGAGACCCGGATCCGACAGAGGTCTTTGTGGGAGCTACGGTCGGAGATATTGAGACGTGCAGCGCGTCGAGCGAGGAGGGAGGGAACGTCGATAGGTTGGCTTGGGGCGGCCCGAGCGCGGTTCGAGGGGATGTTTGAGTCGACGTCGCGACGCGACCGTCTGTAGTCGAGTTTGTCGATGTGTCGTTGGTGGCGAGTCCGCCGAGGTCAGCTTCCGGGGGGGTTGAGGAGTTGGCTTGGAGGGGCTGAACTTGGAGGGGCTGAGCTTGGAGTGGCTGAGCTTGGAGTGGTTGGGTCGGCACTTCGAGTCGCCATCCGGGGTAGATGGAGCTCGGGTCCATGAAGCGAGTGCCGCCGACCATGACGTGGCCCAAATTCAACGACGCTATTAGCGGCCAGTCACCGCCGTCACCGTAGAGGTGGGCGGCGATACTCCAAAGAGAGTCCCCCGGCTGGACGACGTAGTCGGTGACGGCTTCGGGTTGCTTTGACCGTGTCGCAGGAACGTGTTCGCCGACGTTGTTCGCGGCGGGCGCTCGTGGAGCGGTCCACGGAAGCGAAATTCCGGGGCGAGTTGCGCTGAGGAGGGTCGGCGGTTTGGAGGCGGCGGCTGTTCCGGCGGTCAACCCGACCGGTAAGATAACGAGTATCGCGGCGGCGATCTGTGCGGCGATGCGCTCGCTCGCTCTTGGGGTGGTGGAAAACCCGGCGTGGTTTCCTCGCACGATCGTCACGACCGATACGAGTAACGGCCAGGCACAGGCCGCCCACGCGACCCAGGCCATTATCGCGAGAAGGTCGAAGAGCCCCCGGGTAGAGACGATGTGGGCGCGGTCCCAAACGGCTGGTAGTGGTACGCCGACGAGCGCGATCAAGACTATTGGAACCGCAGCGAACACCAAAGCGGCGGTTATCACGCCGGCCGCAACGTCCAATAGTTTTCTGGCTATGCCTGTTTTCATCTCTGAACGTTCGTCCTTTTTCTCGTGTCTATGGTCGCGGGTAGGTGATAGTGAGCGTGTAGGAGACGGTGGTATTCGCGGAGGTGGGTTCCGAGATCGTCGCGTAACACGTACCTGCGCTCGAGGTGTCTGCGACCGATAGCCCAGACGGCCCGGTCGCGGAGTTGGCGCTACTCCCGCATTGAATCCGCAAGGTGAGGTCGGTGCTTCCCGTCCAGGTGGCGTTCGCGGTGATCTCGCCGCTCCCTGTCGATACCTGATACTGGGTTGAAGTGTAGGGGTTGGCGAGGTTCCCAACCTCGGTGACGGTAGTTGTCGCTGGAGTATGCGCTTCGGTGGTCGGTGTCGTCGGTGTCACCGACGGAGTGGTAGTTGGTGAAGTAGCGACTGTGGGTGGGCCGCCAGATGAGGAAGTCGAGTCTGTGGAGGCGGCCCCGGAGTGAAACGGGACGTAGGCCTGGGACGTACTCGGCGTTGGTGGTCCCCCGAGCGCTGATCCCCGAACGGTCGGGACGGTAACACTTGGTCTACCTCGGGCGTTTCTGGCCGAGTTGGCACTTGACGCTCTCTTGCGTGCGAGAGATGCCCGGTTGTTCGAGGCGTGTTGGTCGACAGCGCTGATGAGCGCCATGAGTGCTAGTGACACTGCGAGAACCGCCCACCAGTGTGGTCTCTGTGATGTCCGCCGCCGGCCCTGATCCGAAGGGGTCGTCCCGGAGTCTTGTGCTCCGTCGGTTCTGCGCACGCAAAGACGATACGTGGGTCTGTGCATCTGCGCACTTCTTCCAGGTCAGCGGCTACGCACATAGACGTTCTTCTGCACGCCTTCGGCGATGCTGTAGCTTGCGTGGGCTCTGTCCGCTCAGCCTCGATATCTCCGAGATCGACATCCCGAGCACTCTGGTACTGTAAAGGATAGCGGCGTCGACGCGGTCGATTCCGTTCCCGGCGAGATCGTCGATCGCTCGAGCGAGTTCTTCTAACATGGTGAGGCCGAGACCGGTCGGACTCGAAGTTGCCGACTCAGCGTCGATGCCGAGGAGTACTTGGTCACGCTGTTTCTTGTATCGCTCGATCTTGCGCCTCATCCGACACCGTATGGCTGACAAGACGTCGAGGACAGCGTATGCTCGGTCCTGTCCTGACCACTCCGAGATGACCTCCCATGCGGTTGTGACGAGGTCGACACAGAACGACC
Organism: Actinomycetes bacterium; assembly: GCA_021794655.1. Taxonomy (GTDB): domain Bacteria; phylum Actinomycetota; class Acidimicrobiia; order Acidimicrobiales; family RAAP-2; genus JAJYQJ01. The sequence goes on from JAJYQJ010000046.1 coordinate 26,987, forward strand.
CTCCTCCCTCCCACTCGCCGCCGGATCCCCACGACAGACGGCGCGCTACTCCGACGAGGCCTGGGATTAGAGCCTGCAAGATACAGCGACCTACTAGTGGGTGTACGCCTTGGGAACGCAGCATCGCTCTTAGGATTTGGGCTGGATCACCCGCGGGAGGTGACGAGGTGAGGTGTTGTAGTTCTGTCAGTAGCTCGCCGAGATCGCGTACCTCGAGGGCGGCGACGAGCGGCTCGGCGTCTGCCAATAGGACGGCTGCACGCCTTGACTCGGGGGACTTACCGGTGACTTCCCACTCGGCGTTCATCTGGTCGATTGGTCTGAGAGTCAAAGATGTCATGTAGAGATCTTGGGAGTGGGTTCTCCCCCAGGTTCTCCCGATGCTCAGAAACTTTTCAAGACTCCAAAACGGTAACGCGACTGCAATCCTCTCCCACCGTCGTCTCACAGAGGGTCGACGCTGCGATCGGTCGAGTTGCTCGCCCGAGATCGTGAGCAAGTATGGTTTGAAACATGGATATCGAGGAGTTTTACGATGAGGACGAGCGACGCAGGGCGTCGGCGGAGATCCAGCTCGGCACGGAGTGGCGAGATGGTTCCGGAGTTCGCTACGAGCTGAACTGGGTCGAGGACACCGGGGAGCTTTATATTATGCGAGAGCCCGTTCCCCACGAGTGGGAGGATCCGTTCGGCGGAATTCACGTGAATGCGAGCGAGAAGGCTCCAGTCGACGGGATGACGGTCGAGATCGTGGCAAAGATCGCCAGTAGAGCCGAGCTCGATGAGATCTTAAGCGGTTGGGAGACCACGATGGCGAGCCAAAACGGCGTATCCTGGCTGGTGAGCACGCTGAAGAGCGCGGGCGTCGGGACGACTCCTTCGGCGCTCGAAGAGTAGCGTTTAGCCTTAGCTACTCACCAGTAACTAGACTATCGAGCTAGAACGTGGCGTGGAACCGACGACCCGGACGGACCCGTTCTGACCGGTTTATATCGAAGGAGAGATATGGCAATAAAGAGCTATAGCGAGTTTTTCATCGGCGGGAAGTGGCTGGCCCCGGAGGGAACCGGCACGATCGATGTGGTGTCACCGTCCACTGAAGAGCTTGTTGCGACGGTTCCAGAGGCCGTCGACGCAGATATTGACAGAGCGGTCGAGTCGGCCCGTAACGCTTTTGACAGTGGGCCGTGGCCCAGGATGACGCCGGTTGAACGAGCTGAGATATTGAGCAAAGTCGCGACGGCGATCCTTGGTGAAACTGCGGATCTGACGGAGCTGATATCCACGGAGATGGGCTCACCGAGCTCTTGGGCGCAACTTGGCCAGGTGATGGCCCCAGCGATGGTGTTTAACTACTACGCAGACCTCGCGTCGAAGTTCCAATTCGACGAGGTGAGGCCTGGGGTGCTCAACCCAGAGGTTCTCGTCACGAAGGAACCAGTTGGGGTGGTAGGAGCGATTGCGCCGTGGAACGTTCCTTTGTTCATAGCTTCGTCCAAACTCTCGCCTGCGTTGATTGCGGGATGCACGGTGGTGTTCAAACCTGCGCCCGAGACTCCACTTGACGCGCTCCGCCTCGCTGAGCTCTTTTCTGAGGCAGGTTTGCCTGAAGGGGTTCTTTCCGTCGTTCCCGCGGGCAGGGAGGTTGGGGAGCACCTGGTGACCCACCCCGGGGTCGACAAGATCTCCTTCACGGGTTCGTCGGCGGCCGGTATGAGGATCGGAGGACTCTGTGGCGAGCGGTTGAAGCGTTGTACCCTCGAACTCGGGGGAAAGTCTGCCGCGATAATCCTTGACGACGCCGACCTTGCGGCGACGATGCAGATGCTTATGCCAAACGCGATGATGAACAACGGGCAAGCGTGTGTCGCTCAGACGCGTATCTTGGCGTCTCGCGAACGCTACGACGAGGTGGTCGACGCGCTGGTCGAATATGTGAAGTTGATGAAGGTCGGTGACCCGCTCGATCCGACTACGCAAGTAGGTCCAGTCGTAGCAGAGCGCCAGAGGAGCCGAGTAGAGGGGTATATGCGCAGCGGCCAAGAAGACGGTGCGAGAGTTGTCGTAGGGGGTGGAAGACCGGCCGGTTTCGAGAAGGGGTTCTACGTGGAGCCGACGGTGTTTGCAGACGTCGACAACCGGATGAAGATAGCCCGAGAAGAGATATTCGGCCCGGTTCTCGTTGTGATTCCCTACGACGGCGACGAAGATGCAGTTGAAATCGCAAACGACTCCGACTACGGGCTGTGTGGCTCGGTTTGGACGAAAGACAACGATCGGGGTTTGGGGATCGCCCGCCAGGTCAGAACCGGCACGTACATGCTGAATTCGAGCGTGCCCCTTGACTTTGCGACGCCGTTTGGCGGATACAAGAACTCCGGAATTGGTCGTGAGTTCGGACCAGAAGGACTGGAACCTTTCCTCGAAACCAAGTCCATAGGGCTACCTTCTGGGTACTCACCTGCGAACCGTTGATCGCGACAGGCAGATCCTGTCGTTTGGCAACTCGGCGACACGTACTAAGTAGTCAGATCTAGCGTTAGCATGCCTCGAGCGCGGCATTGAAGAGACTTTTCGCACGGTCGAGGTCCCCTGGTCTATCCGCGTGGCCGATGTGGGTTATCGGCTTCATACTGATGATAGACAACGTCGATCAGTACATCGTGCGGGGCATGGTGAATCAACTGCGTGAAGCGTTCCATGTCGGGTTAGTTGATATTGGTTTCTTGATATCGGCATTTGTGTTGGTTAACGGGGTCGTCACGATTCCGGCGGGCTATATGGGTGACCGCTGGAACAGAACGAGGTCAGTTGCGGTGACGATAGCGTTTTGGTCGGTCATCAGCGCACTTGGCGGAGTTGTTCCGACGAGCGCGTTTAGCGCGCTCTTGGTCGTGAGGGGGTTGCTGGGCTTCGGACAGGCGGTCAGCGACCCGTCCTCGTCCAGCTTGCTTGCTGACTACTACTCCGTCGACAGACGTGGCCGGGCGTTCTCAGTCCAACAGTGCCTCGTATTTGTCGGAATGGGCGTCGGACTTGCAATCGGGGGACTTGTAGGTCCGTTGTTTCACGGTTCGGGATGGCGCCTTGCGTTCTTCATCTCAGCGATACCAGGGCTGGTGATAGCTGTTTGGACTTGGCGGCTGCCTGAACCGAGAAGGGGTAGTGCTGATAGGGCTTACGTTGGCAGCGGCAATAGTCTGGAGATCGACGCCAGAGAGACGAGAACCTTGTTTCCCGGAGGCCTCCGGCGGTTCCTCGCCGAGATGGCGAGTGGACTCAAGACCGACATTCGAACAATCCTAGCGATCCCTACGATGAGGTTTGCTCTAGTTGGCGTATCCGCGCTTCTCTTCACCGTTTCTGCGGTAGGGACTTGGATGCCGCAGTTCTATCAGAACCAACTCGGACTTCACCAAGGTGCAGCCACCGTTGCGTTTGGCGGTCTCGTGGTCCTAGCTGGAATCCCAGGGGTAGTTATTGGGGGGCGGATTGCGGATAGGTGGATGCACAAAGTTAAGGGGGCCAGGGTGGCGGTACCAGGTTACTGCCTACTCGCAAGCACTACGTTGTTCATTGCGTCGTTCATCAATCTTCCGTTCATAGCTGTTTACCCTATTCAGTTGGTCGCGTTTTTTCTTGCTACGAGTGCGGTGCCCGCGCTACGAGCTGGTCTGTCCGACTCGGTTCCAGCGAACCTGCGGGGAACTGGATTTAGTGCGTTCAATCTTGCGGCAGTGGTCTTTGGCTCGGCAGCAGCTCCTGTGATTGTGTCGTTTGTCGCCGCCCAGTTCGGTGAGAACTTTAGAACGGCGTTTCTCATTGTTATGCCAGCGGCGTATATCGGGGCCATGTTCTTGCTTATGGCACGCGACCATATTGAAAAGGACACAGCGAAGATACTTGAAGCTGTATCTGCCGCGATGCTTGCAGAACAACACGACGGGCTTTGATCGCCTAGCCTTGCACGCTGGTGTTTCTTGACTCACTATCGATCTGGTTGCCATAAATCCAGAGTTCGAACCTGCAAGAATAGAGCTTCGATCCGGAATCGTCGAAGCAGAAGAAGAACCCTGACCAAGATATTGGCGCCGTTAGAGATTTCAAAGAGAAAGATGGCTTGTGAGTGATCCTAACTCAGATCTGGCGGGCAGGCGCTACTCGGATCCCGACGCGCCTCACGTGGATCCGAGCATCTCATACATACCCTCGCTAGACGGAATTAGAGCGTTTGCGGTACTCGGCGTTATGGCCTATCACGGCGGCGTGCCATGGATGGCTGGGGGGTTCTTGGGTGTGGACGCGTTCTTCGTCTTGTCGGGCTTCTTGATCACGACGCTGCTCTTGGGCGAATGGGCTGGGAGGCAGACGATCCGGCTGGGGAGGTTTTGGGCGAGGCGAGCGCGTAGGTTGCTGCCAGCTTTGCTGCTGATGATCTTGTTCGTTGTAGCGTATGCAGCTTTTGTCGCACCACGTGGGATGTACCCGGACCTCAGACTCGACGCGCTCTCTACGTTGTTTTACGTGGCGAACTGGCATTTCATACTAATAGGTTCTAACTACTTTGCGCAGAGTGGGCCGGTATCTCCTTTGACCCATACCTGGTCGTTAGCGATCGAAGAGCAGTTCTACCTGGTTTGGCCCTTGGTGGTGCTCGCGGTGATGAAGCTTACGAGAAGCCTTGGGACCCTTCTATTTATCTGCGTCGTGGGAGCACTGGCTTCGGCTGGCGAGATGGCGGTGTTGTACCGCGATGGTTCAAGCATCACCCGCCTTTACTACGGAACCGATACGCACGCTCAGAGTTTGTTGATCGGTGCGACGCTCGCTGTCTCGCTAGGGATGGTTGCACAATCGAAAGCTAGACGTGCGATCAACTCTACAGGGGACAGCTCGCCGGGAGGGAATGTGAGCGGCACCGGCGCGTGGATCGCGACGCGGCGATCTACACGGACCCTCTTGAACATAGCGGGACTTATTGGCTTTGTGGCATGTGGGCTCTTGTGGGTGAAAAGCAATGGTAATGACGGTTTCTTGTACGAGGGCGGATTCTTGGCCGCCGGTATTGCCACGACGGCGGTCCTCGTTTCAGTGCTGTGCGTTACAAAGTCCCCGATTGGGACGATCTTGTCTCTTCGCCCCTTGCGATACCTGGGGCGGATCTCTTATGGGATGTACTTATGGCACTTTCCGTTGTTCATCTGGCTCGACCACGCGCGGACCGGGCTAAGTGGATACGACCTGTTCGCGTTTCGTGTCGCGGTGACGATCGGTGTCGCAACAGTCTCGTTCTACGTCGTTGAACGCCCGATTCGTCAAGGGACCTTTTTCAAAGGCCTGCGGGCGTGGCTGGTAACGCCGGTAGCGGTAGCTGGAACAATTGCTGCGGTAGTCGTCGCAACCTCGCTTCCCGCATTAGGAGCCCCTGTTACGGCGCCACTTCCGAGGACCAACTCCTCCCTGTACTCCGGCCCACCCGTTAGGGTCCTGATCGAGGGGGACTCCACGGCACTGACGTTAGGCATGGGGCTCTCTGAGTCGGTCAAGCACTACGACATAATCGAGAGTGATCAGGCGATACTTGGATGTGGTGTAGTCAGTGGAGCACAAGTTCAGATACAAGGTGTCGACGACCCGTCGGCGAGTGAGTGCAACGGCAGCCGTAGCACTCAACAGTGGCCTCAGCAGTGGGAGAGTTGGATCCAAAAGTTTGATCCGAACGTCGTGATGGTCTTGGCGGGTCGTTGGGAGGTGAGTAATCGGACTTATCACGGCAAGTGGACCAACATCTTGCATCCCAAGTTCGCAGCGTACGTGAAGAGACAGTTGGAGTTTGCAGTCAAGGTTGCCGCATCGAGAGGAGCGAAGGTCGTGTTTTTGACCGCGCCGTGTTACGACAGCGGCGAGCAACCTAACGGTGATCCGTGGCCGGCAGATTCAATCCAGCGTGTAAAGATCTACAACAATCTGCTCAAAGAGGTTGTGGCGCAAAACGCGGGCACGGCAACTCTCGTTAATCTATTTTCAATGGTATGTCCAAACGGCAAGTACGAAGAGTTCATACACAACGTTCAGGTGCGCGAACCCGACGGTATACATTTTACGATCCAAGGAGGTGCGTTCTTGGCGCCTAGGATCTGGCCAACGGTCGTCGAGGCTGGTCGAGCGCAGATGAAGGCGGCGATCAAGACAAATACTGGTTAGGGTCCCGTCAACCAGCAGGCACGTTGAGCGTTGGCGAGTGCCCCGAAACGTCGTTGAAAACAACTCTGCACTGGTCACCTAGAGCGTGGATCAGGTGGGATTCTCCGACTCGAGAACTCTCACTTACTGTAGTCATCAGCGCATCCCACTGACCGTTTGCCGAGTTGGCGCGCGCTGCGAGCGGTAGGGCAAGTCTGAGTTGCCGATAGGCGTTGGATCGATCGAGGTTAGCAAGGGACTGACTCGGGGCATGCGTTGATGCGTTGAAAAGTTTGATTGAGCTTTCGACGTGATGGCATGAGTCGTTGGCATAGGAGAGCGCCGACCCGTGTCCGCACGCGGAGATCGTCAGCCCGGCGGCGACGACGACGACGGCCCATGCCAACCGCAACGTGTTTCGGTGCAACACTTCGGTCAACCGACCAACGTCGGAGAGGTGGGGAGCCTATCGTGGATCAAGAGTCTCGGACTTTCAGCCCAACCAAGCGTCAGCTGATTCTAATAAGTAGCGGCTAACCGCGAGACACCGATCGAATATGTCACAGAGCAGTTCCATCCCGGCGAGAACTCTGGAAAGTGATACTGGGATACGGGCCACGATGCTGAGCCTGCGTTCGGGGCCGTCAGTTGCAGACGCAAACGAGTCGATCGCGGAAACTTCGAGGGGAAGTTCGATGCCCCCGATCCCCGCCAGATCGATTGCGAGCCGCAGAAGGTCCGGCCCGTTCGGCAGAGGTGGGAGGGCCCACGTGAAGGTCAGTGGGAAGTGGTAGTCGTCCGGCGGGTCTTCCTCGTCTTCGAGGGCCATAACCGCATCTTCGAACGAGAGCAGGACTCGGGGATCAACCTCGAGAGCCAGATGTAGGTCGAGCGGGCCTCCGCAACCCTCTTCGGGGTGGAGGTCTACTTCCCAGACCTGGCGTAGGGAGTAGGTCTCGACAAAATGTCGCTCATCGTGGACGTGAAATCCGTGATCGACGGAGTGATCTTTGAGGTCGGCAATGTATCCAGCAACGTCTATGGCAGCCACAGTGATACGAGCTTAGTGTGGCCCGGGGAGGACCATATCCGCGCTAGGGTCGTCGCCGTGGATGAAGAGTCCGTCATGGAAATACTCGTGGAAACAGCTGATTCGATAAGAGACGCTCTTGACAACCAGGAAGAATGGGGTCTCGCCGGAACAAGACCAGGGCAGTACACCTTTGATCTGGTCGCCGACTCGGTAGCACTGCCGATTCTCCACGGTGCCGGATTCTCTGTGCTGTCGGAAGAATCGGGTGTCACCTGTCCTGGAAGGGAGTTGTTGGCTGTCTTGGATCCGGTAGATGGATCCACAAACGCCCACAGGGGAATACCGTTTTGGTCGACGAGTATCTGCGTTCTCGATCAGAGTGGGCCAAAGGTGGCACTCGTAGCCAACCAAGCGACAGGCGTGCGTTATGAGGCGGTGCGAGGGGGCGGTGCGACACGCGACTTGGAACCGATCGAACCCTCGAGGTGTCTTTCCGTCCCAGATGCGATCGTCGGGATATCAGGGTTTCCAACGACAAAGGTGGGTTGGGCTCAGTTCCGCGCCCAGGGGGCAGCCTCCCTGGAGATGTGTTCAGTCGCAGACGGAGTACTGGATGCATATGTGGTAGTTGGTGGGTCGCACCTGTACGAGTGGGACTATCTGGCGGGAATGCTGATATGCGAAGAGGCCGGTGCGTTCGTCTCTGATCTTCGCGGCGAACGACTCGTTAAGAGAGACTCAACTCCGAGGTGGCCGATCGCTGCATCGAGTAAGGAGTTGATGAGCTCTATTGTCGAGCAAGTTGCTTGAATGGCGTATGTCGCTCCGCGATGGCCTTGCGGGACGGTCTGGCCGTAGTGTGTCGAAGGAACCGTCGCTGGAATAGTCTTCACTTCGATGTCGTGCGAAGGGCAAGCTCGGTTCTAAACCTTGGAGTATTCTTGTTACAGTCGAAACGAGGGCGCTTAGCTCAGTTGGTTAGAGCAGCTGGTTTACAACCAGCAGGCCGGGGGTTCGAGTCCCTCAGCGCCCACCAACCGGGACGGTGCGCGAACCGCATCCTCTGGGTGGTGGCCCCCGCCTACTGGAACACGGAAGGTCGGGTGGATGGCGTCCCGGCTGTCCACCCGGATCTCGTGGATCTCGTGGATCAGGGCTTGCAGTAGGGTCTTAACCGGACCTGACGATCCCTTCGACACCGCCTCGGCTACTCGTTCACGCAGCACTGATAGTTCTTCGGGTGTCGGTGCTGTGAGATCTGCGTCCTCCATCTCGTCTGCCAGTTGCTCGCGCCGCGCTCGAAGAGCGGTCGATTGAGTGCCGAGAGCCTTCACTCGCTCCCCGCACACCGTTTCGGGCATGGTCCCGGTCTCAAAGGCCCGAAGGTAGCGGTCGATGCCAGCTTCAACCTTGGCCAACTCAGCGTCGATTGCTGCCAGTTCGCCTTGGTGCCGGTCATGTCCGATTGCTGCTCGTCTTTGGGCCTCCTGACCTGAAAGCATTGAAACACGGACGCGCGAGGTCGGGGTGCGGGGCAGAGCCCCGCTCGGGACGTAGTCCCGACTTAGGTTGTCCTCAGGCTGCTTCGGCTGGATTGATCTCGACGGTGTATCCGAGGGCCTCGATCTGCTTGGCGAGGCGACGGGCGTGTGCCTCGGGGCGACGCTTCACGAACCAGTCCGCACCGAGGTCCTCGTAGGGAGTATCGGTGGAGAGGATGTGAAAGATCGCTACGAGAATAGAGTGCGCGACTGCCTTGTTCGCCTTTGCATAGCCGATCCGTCCGGTAAGACGGTGGTGCTGTGCGCCGAGGTAAGTATCCTTTGATCGCCCTGCAGCTGCAGCTGCCTCGGTTAAGTGCACACCGAGCCACTTTGGTCCCTTGCGGGTCTTGCCGGACCTGTGTTTCCCAGCAGACTCGTGGTTGCCAGGGCACATCCCTGCCCACGATGCTAGATGCCCTGAGCTCGCAAAACGGCTCATGTCGACTCCGATCTCTGCGATGAGTCCCTCCGCTGTGCGCTGGTTGACCCCTGTGATCGTGTCGAGCAACTCGAGCTCATGGACGAAAGGGGCAATCACCTGGTCGATCTCTGCTGAGAGGTCCTCGATTAGCGAATCGAGGAAGTCGACCTTGTCGAGGATCGAGCGAACTAAGAGAGCGTGGTGGGCCCCGAAACGGCCTATGAGCGCCTCTTGGAGCTCTGGGACTTTTTTGCGCAACCGTCCGAGTGCCAGCTGGGCCAAGATCTGGGGATCTCGCTCTCCGTTAACGAGCGCTTCGAGCATCGCACGGGCAGACTTGCCTTGGATGTCACTCGCTACACTCGAAAGCTTCACGCCAGCGTCTTGGAGCACCTTGTCGAGGCGTTGGACCTCGCGGGAGCGCTCGTTGATCTGGGCCTTGCGATACCTGGTTAGGTTGCGTAGTTCCCGGATTGGCTTTGGCGGCACGAAAGAGGGCCGCACGAGGCCGTGTTCAACGAGCTGACAGATCCACTCAGCGTCTCCAACGTCTGTTTTTCTGCCAGGTACGTTACGTAAGTGACGAGCGTTTAGCAGCCAGCACTCAATAGCGTCTTCTAATACGTAGTAGACGCATTTCCAATAGACGCCAGTTGACTCCATGCCAACAAGAGTGACCCGATTCTCGATCAGCCAGTCACGCAATAAGAGCAACGACATCGTAGTCGTAGCAAAGGTGCGCACCTCCTGGTGGCGTTTACCTCCCTTCCCTGTCGTACGCACACAGGCGACAACAGTGTCTTTGTGAACGTCGAGTCCGCAACAGCGTTCCACGACTGTGTCCATTGATACTCCCTTCGGGCTCCGCTGTTTGACGTCGATCAAGCGGGACCACCCGGAGGAGCCTCGTGTAGTGGATTCTGACCTTCGTGCTCTATGGCAACAATTTGATGCTCCCGAGGCTCCCGCGTCCGACTTAGGTACGGGTTCGAAGACACCAAGGAGAAACCGACGTCACCGGGTGATCCCGAACACAGCTTTCACCCATTGCAAACGTCCGCGCCAGCGGCCACATTGACTTACGTATTCGAGGAGAGTCGTGTGATAACTTTCCTTACGTATTCGAGGAGAGTCGTGTGATAACTTTCTTTACGTATTCCAGTCTGGCCTTACGTATTCCAGTCTGGCCTGTGCGCCGTGCGCCGCGACGCCGAGCTGGCGCTCCACTAGGCCATCTACGAGGCGAACCAGGACGGCTGCTCATGGCGCCTGCTCGCCAAGTTCACCGACATGTCCTGGCAGACCCTCTATCGCCGCTACCGGGGGCGACCGACCAGGATGCGACCGCCGCCGGAGGACGACACCTGGCTTCGCAGCCGGCACCGACTCGAGCGGTTCATCACGCTCTCGTTCGACGACGACTGGTGACCGGGGCGCACGCCGAAAGTGAGGCCCCAGTCGAATGCGACCCTACCTCGCGTGACATTGTTGACGCATCTCCTGTCGGCACTCTATCGTTGCCCATGCTCAGGTGTGCCTTCAGGACTGTACGTTCAGGTAATGCCACAAGGTTGTCCGTCCGGGGCGCGACCATTGTCAGCTTGGTCGTCGTGGGCTTGACCACCGTCGCCGGTGGCAGCCCATCAGCTTCCGCCGTAGGTGCAAACCCTGGCCCAGCGTCAGGGCTCACATGTTCGACAGCGCCTGGAACCTGGCCGATGTTCCAAGGTGATCCATCCCACTCAGGGGACGCCTGCTCATCGATCGATCCGTCCAATCTCGCCACGTTGACGCCCACCTGGTTCGTGTCCACCAAGGGAGCCGTCACGGCTACACCGACCGTCGTCGATGGCACCGTGTTCGTGGGCGACTCTACCGGCACGTTCTATGCCATCGACCAAGCGACTGGTAAGTCGACGTGGACCTTCAATACAGCCGCAGCGCAGTCCTGCTTCCTAGATGCGTCGAATCCGCACACCGATATGCATGCCACTTACGATGGGCAGATACCTGGATCGGCAAGCGTCTCTGTCGTAGACGGAACCTCGACGCTATTCGTACCTGCTGGGGGCTCTATCTTTGCCCTCGATGCGCACACCGGTTCGTGCCTTTGGGCACAGGACACAGATCCGGCAAATCCGGCGAGTGGCGTAGAAGTAGAATCCTCACCTGTCGTCGATACGGCAACCACTCCTCCCGAAGTAATTGTTGGCAATGACGACAACGGTACGCCTGGAATCGCCGTTACAGGACTGATGGCCTTCAATGCGGCGACCGGGGCGCTCTTGTGGAAGTATGAGCCAGAACGAGATATCACTCTGCTACCGAGCGAATTTGGTGGATCAGATGCTCTTACACTGAGTTGTGGCGATGGCTCCGCCGACCCGACGTATTGTACTTCAACGAACATACCTGATCTTGCTCCTAACTCTCCGAACTACGCTGACGCGTGTGGCGACATCTGGTCTTCGCCGGCACTAGATGCTTCCTTCGTAGATCCAGCTGGGGATAATGCGTTCAGCGGCTCGGGATCAGAGCCATCCGGCTGGTATGCGAAGCAGATTACCAACAGTGGACAAGCTTCGACGGATGGCCTTGTCGTATTCGGCACTGGGAACTGCGCTGCGAATCCGACTCCCGAAACAGCGCTCGCCCACGGCGACTACATCGACAATCAAACGGTATTCGCTCTGGATCCCGTGACCGGCGTACGGGTGTGGAACCGCGTCGAGCCGTACAACATCTACGACAATAACCCCAACGAGCCGATCGGCGCTGACGACGACTTCGGCTCAAGCCCGGTGTTGGCTCAGGTACCAAGTCCCAGCGTCCCGTCAGCGGCCTGCTCCGGAGTTGGCGGCAGCACAGGTCTCGCGATCGAGGCCTCGAAGAGCGGCTACGCCTACGGGCTGTGCGAGGCATCCGGAGCCATCGTATGGGCCAACCAAGTGGCCCAACCAGGACAAGCAGACCAAGAGCAGGCCGCTCTCGACTCCATCGGCGGCTTCATCGCCTCTCCATCCCTTGGAGATACCAACGGCCGAGCCACCGCCTACTTCGCGTCTGGGATCCCATTGCCGTTCTCAAACGACGGGCTCCGCGAACCAGGGGGTGGTGACACAAACGTCTCCTCCTGTCCCGGCGCGGTCCTGAGCGCCCTACCGCTGCTGCCCGTATGTCCCGACCTCAGTCTTGCCACCAGCCCAACGAGGCTCTTGCCACTGACGGCGGTTGACGCAGCTACCGGCGCGGTTGACTGGTCTGCCGCTGCCGTGCCTACCTACGGCTCTACCTCCTTCACAAATGGGATCGTTTTCAGCCCACAGACACTCGGGCTAAACGTCACTGCGTACGACGCCTCTACCGGCACTCCGCTTCGGACATTCCCCTTGGGCGCTGCTCCATCTTCGGCCGCGGTGATCGTCGGAAATGGAATCTACTTTGGAGCCGGAACTGCGTTCGACACTCTCGATGGCCAGATCGTGCCTCCGCAGACAACGGGCATTTGGGCGTTTACGACTGGTATCAAACTTCCTTCGGCTTGGCTGACCTCATCCCGTCGTCGTTACCGCCATGAGGGAGACGAGTAATGGATCTAAGCCATAAGATCGCGGTCGTTACGGGAGCATCGTCGGGGCTCGGGCGCCGCTTCGCAGTGGACTTCGCGAAAGCGGGCGCGGTCGTGACTGGATTGGCTAGGCGGGAAGACCAACTGTGCTCACTAGGTGAAGAGATGCGTCAATGGTCGGCCGAGTCGTCCACCGTCGTGTGCGACGTGACTGAGATTGCTGCTTTCGCCAGGACCCTGGCCGAAGTCGAGAGCCACCACGGGCGAATCGATGTCTTGGTGAACAATGCAGGGATGAACGCTCCGCATGGAATCGTTGAGGACCTTTCTTCGTACCGGAGCGTCATGGAGACGAACTACTTCGCCGCCGTTGCCGGCACTCTCACGGTACTGCCCGGTATGCGACGACGCGGGAACGGCATCGTGGTGAACGTGTCTTCAGACTCCGGACGTGCGCCCGGACCGCTCGAAATCGCCTACGGAGCTTCGAAGGCGGCCCTAAGCGCGTTTACGGAAAGCATAGCGCTCGAACTCGGCGGCAGCGGGATCCACGTCCATCTGCTGTATCCCGCATGGGTTCCGACTGCGATGGGCACGGCAGCGGTAGAAGCTGGAATGCCGACGCCGCCCCGCGCTGTCCGTCGGTCTGAGGCCCAAGTATCGCGACTTCTCATATCGCGCATGGGTGAACCAAAGATCGATATCGATGCCGCCTTTGTTGCACGGCTAGCACCTATGGCCCGCTTGCTCTTTCCTCGCTTATACAAGCGGGGCGTGCGCAAGGCCGCCGGAAAGTAGGGAGCACCTGGCTTGGCGGCGCTGGATCGTTGGCTGGCCTGGATGCTGAGGGCGAGCGCAGCTGGCGGACCGGCTGGCTGCGGTCGGGGCGGACCAGGCAGAGCGGACGGTTGCACTTGCTGCCGACGGCATCGCCGTTTCTCTTCTTGCAAGGGACTCCCCAGATAAGTGGGGAGAGGAGCAATCGCAGATTGCCGGGCCATTCAGAGACTGAGGCTCAGGTGGTCCACGAGGATCACTCTATTGGTGGAGACGCATTATCCAACTCCGCATGTTCTCGTCGTCAGGTCTGTCAATCCCGAGCTTTGAGCCCGGCGTAGTTATTCCAATCGATGGCCTGGTCAACCGTGTGTTTAGCAACGATTCCTGGGGCTGTAGCCGATAAGTTCGCCGAGCAGGAGTGCGGGCACATCGGAGACAAGCTGCTTGAAGGCGCCGAGTCATCCGAGCCCGGTGGTATCCACAGTTCGTGGGCCGTTCCGAGCACTTCGATGCGTCGTTCCACGGCGCTCCCAGGGTCTCATCAGACGACTGAAAGTGGACTTTCGCACAGTTGATCCCCTCACCGGGTGACAGATAACGGTGAGAACCCCCAGCACCTACGCGGCATTCGCCAGAATGTCGATCATACCGTCGATGATTTTCGCGTGGTGCCCTCCGCTGA
>JAJYQJ010000131.1 GCA_021794655.1 Actinomycetes bacterium
TATACTGCCCGATATGAACTCCGATGTCAAGGAGCTGCGATGAACGATGAGCGTTTCAGTCTCACCCACGAATTGGTCGGATGTCTTCCGATCGTGAACTGGTTCGTCGAACGCGTGGGACTCACAGAGATCTTGGAGCGCCACCTTCCTCGTGACGATGTCCGGCTACGTATTTCCCCTGCAGCGGTGGTCGGCCTCGTAGTCCGCAACCTCATCTGTAGTCATCGGCCGCTCTATGCACTTGGTGAGTGGGCTAGCCCCTACGAGCCTGCAGTGCTCGGGTTCAAACCAGGCGAGATCGAGGGACTCAACGACGACCGTGTAGGTCGCACGCTTGACCGCCTCTTTGACTGTGACAGAGCGAGCCTCGTCACCGAGGTAGTGCTTTCTATGGTCGCAGAGTTCGACCTCGATGTTTCAAGATTCCATAATGATTCCACAACCGTCACCTTCCACGGCGCCTACGACCAAGCTGACGGCTACACAAGAGGGGGTAAGTCGACGCCAGCAATTCGACATGGTCACAACAAGGACCACAGGCCAGATTTGAAGCAACTGCTCTACATCCTTACGATCTGCGCAGACGGGGCGGTCCCGATTGCCTATCGCAGTGCTGATGGCAACACCGTCGACGACGTCACCCACGTTAAGACCTGGGACTCGCTCGTGAAGTTGGTCGGGAACTCTAGCTTCACCTACGTCGCAGACTCCAAGCTCTGCTCGGCAGAGGCGATGGGCCACATAGCGCGACTTGGCGGGCGCTTTGTCACGATCATCCCCCACGGACGCAAGGAGGACACCTGGTTTCGTGAGTTCGCCCAGACCCATGTGCCAACCTGGGAGGAGGCCTACCGCAAAGAAGGCGCACGACTTGGTGACCCAGACCAAGTCTGGCGCACCTTTGTCGCTCCGACTCCATCAACTGAAGGGTATCGGGTGATCTGGGTCCACTCGACCTTAAAAGCTGCTCGTGACGCAAACAGCCGCCAGGCGAGGATCGAGGCTGGGCTCGCAGCAATCGAGGCTGTCCAGGCCCGTCTCTCATCTCCTAAATCGCGCCTTCGCACCAAGGTGGCCGCAGAAGAGGCAGCGACAGCGGCCCTTGGAGTTGCCCGGGCGAGCCGCTGGGTTGGTTTCGTCGTCAACGAAGACCAACAAGAGACCTACTCTCAGGAAAAGCGCGGGCGCCCCGGCGCTGAGACCCGCTATCGAAAACGAGTCAAGACGGTGTTTAACATCGAGGCGGTGACCAAGGCCGACGTGATCGCCTATGACGCGGCGACCGATGGTTGCTTCCCGTTGATCTCTAATGCAGACGAGGCCACGCCCGCCCAGGTGCTCGAGTTCTACCGTTACCAGCCAAACCTCGAACGACGCAACCATATGCTAAAAGGCCCCCAAATGGTCGCACCGGTGTTCATCGAGCACCCGCACCGAATCGAAGCGATCCTGCTCTGCCACTTCTTGGCAATGCTTATCGAGGCCCTCATCGAACGAGAGATCCGAACCTCAATGAAGAAAGAGGGCCTCACCGGCATTCCTCTCTACCCCGAGCTACGCAACTGCCCCTCTCCAAGCGCCCCGCGGATCTTGAACATCTTCGCCAGTCAAGAGCGTCACCACCTCGTCAGCAAAGGAGAGACTGTCCAGGTCTTCGACCCCCAACTCACCCAACTCCACCAGCAGGTTCTCGAACTCCTGCACATCCCTGCCAGTGTCTACGCCTCGCCGACGACCTCGTGAGGTGGGGGCGTATATGGGTCATGAAAAGTGCGGAACGTCAGACTAAAGGAAGGGTGTGGCTCCGCTGGAGGGTCCGTTCAGGCAACCCCGGGGATGACCCCACCTGCGTAACGAGAGGCGTGTACGCGCCTGTGCTCTTGTGCCAAGTGGAAGGCGAAGTACTCGGGCCAGTCTCCGTTCGAACGCACGGCTCGTAGCTTGAGGATCGCCTCTGCACCGTTGACGGACCAGCGTGCCCCGGTCACGTCCATGCGATCTCTCACCAAATGGGCACATGCGCCTTCGATCACCCCCGTGGCGATTGGCCACCCAGCAGCAAGGGCCTTTGGGTAGTCGAGGTAGGGCTTCTTGTTCTTCAAGTAGCGGGCGCACTCGTCGGCCCGCTCGCGTGCCTTGGGCTCGAGGTGACACATGGTGGCCTTACGCCGGATGGCTCCAGCGACGATGCCGGCCTTGCCCTGAAGGACTGCGAGTGCCTTCTCGGCGACGAAGGCCTCGCCTAAAGGATCAGCCTCGGGGAAAAAGCAGCGGGCCGCTGCCCAGATGTATTCCACCACGTGGATCCAGTCGACGACGATCGTAACCGCGATGTTGCGCCGTCGTGCCTCGGCGTTGATCACGTCGATCTGGTGCTTGGCTCCATCGACCAGGGCCACCCAGGAGCGTAGGTGACCAGGGTCTCTGCGCTCGGCTTCATCAAACGCTGCTGCGATCACATCTTTCGCGTCGTCTGCGACACTCGCCATCAGCCACTTTCCCTTGGCAACCGGACCAGGCGGCTTGGGGCCGTCTTCTGATCGAGCTATGACCCCGGTTGGGCTTCTCGCCACCGGGGAGCAGTCGTAGACCACCGCGAGTTCGGCCATGCGCTTGCGGTCCTTCTTCTCTCCGCGGGTGAGGCGGGTCTTCAGCTTATGGCGGGTCGCTTCGGCGGCCTTCTTGGTCGCTTCGCGCAGCTCGCCTGGGCGCATGACGATCCCCTTGCCATCCACCGAGATCACGAGCGTATCGCTGTCCGGGGCTGGTTCTGGCTTTGCTTGGGTGTAGAAGTCCTCGACGTCTGTTGCCGCGCGAGCGACAAGCTCCTCGACCTGGCGCTTGCCGAGGGAGACACCGGTGCTGCGACAGATCGCGGCCTGCGCCTCTTCGTAGCTGCCCCGGGTGGCTTCTATGGCCGCCAGCTCACGCAGGCCGTGAGAGTGGACCTCCTCGGGCAAGTTGAGCGCCGCGTCGGCAAGGTGCAGGTTCTCGCTTCCCTTGGCCCTATAGGCAAGGCGACTGACCCCTCACGGAGCCAAAGATCGTCTCTAAGGGGCGGCGGTGGTCCGGCTCCACGGCGCCACGGCGCTTGTCGTCTGCGTCGCGTACCTCAACAGCGCGTGTCTCGCGCAGCGCACGCAGATCCAAGTGGTCTTGGTAGAGCTGGCGCAGGAGTTCCCGGCCGTCTACATCGAGGCGGGCTTCCAGCTCGCAGTGGGTGAGTCCTGCTGCCTCTTCACCCGTGAGGAAGCCTACGACCCCCTGGTAGAGCTCGTCGGAGGCCGAGAACGGGTTCGCTTTGTTGTTGTCGGGCGCGGTGTCAGGCTGTTGACCAGCTCGCTGAGGCCGGTCTCCCCCTCTTTCTCCAGGCGAGCGCGCGCCTCTCGATAGCGCTGCGTCGCCTGACGAACCGCTTCCACTACCTCCTGGGGAAGCGTCAAGAACCTGGTCCGGCTCGCCTGGGAGTAGCTGAGGACCACCCGCACGTGCAGCGCCTCTCCGCTCGCGCAGTGACAGTTCGGCTTCCCGCAGCGGCGTCGGTGGGTGATCACCGTCCCCCGCAGCATCTCCGGCACCCTCACCGGCGTAGCGCTTTGCACCCTCACGTCTCATAGCATACCTCCTAACTGGCAGCGGATCACTACCAGATTCTCCCGCATGGGAGGTGAAAGGTGGTGGATGCTGTGGGACTCAGCCCGCCCCCGAGAGTGGAACAGCTACCCGACGAGGGCAAACGAACGAGAGAAGCTCACTCCAGCGGAGCCACACCCCTAAAGGAACGCAACTGAAGCGTACGCTGCGATCTGGGCATACCTCGGTTCTTCACTCGCTGGCCTGGAAAGTCCCGCCCTTTATACGGCGTTGAACTGGGACAACTCGTTTTGACGCCGCTCTATTGACCCTCGTCGACGTGAGATAAGCCGCAACAGCGCTATAGGGACTTGACGGAGCGTATAAACTGGTCTTACGGCCGATCTGTGCTCGAAGATGTGCTCGGCGTCGATCATATCGGGAGGCGACCGTCTAGTCCGTGGACGCCCGCGGTCGAATGTTAGATCCATTGTAGCTGCGAGACGGCACACGTGCCTGTGAATTCTTGACTGACGAGGAAGACATACCAGGGAAGGCTTGGGATAACTTGGCGAAGGAACGAATGGAGAGAGACGACGAAGACCTCGTACGTCTGTACCTGACCGACATCGGTCAGTATCCCCTGCTCACCAAAGACGACGAAGTGCGCTTGGCCCAAGCGATCGAAGCGGGGCGCGAGTCGGTCGAGGAGATCAAGAACGCGACAAAATTGACTCCGGCCAAGAAGCGGGAGTTGCGCAGGGTGGTGATGAACGGGGAGCGTGCCCAGCAGACCTTCGTCCAGTCGAACCTTCGGCTCGTCGTCTCGATCGCCAAGAAGTATCAGGCCTCCGGGCTCCCACTCCTCGATCTGATCCAGGAGGGAAACCTTGGGCTGATGCACGCCGTCGAGAAGTTCGACTGGCGCAAGGGGTTCAAGTTCTCCACCTACGCGACGTGGTGGATCAGGCAAGCTATCACGAGAGGCATCGCGAACACCGGCCGCACCATCCGACTTCCGGTCCACGCGGGCGACACTCTCGCTCGGGTCCAAAAGGCTCAGGCCCGACTGGAACTCAAGTTCGGACGGCCCGCGACACTAGCCGAGCTAGGTATCGAAGTCGAGATGCCAGAAGACAAGCTCGTCGAGGCCCTCCGTTTTCGCGCCGAGCCTCTCTCGCTTTCGGAACCTTTGCGAGAAGACGGAGACGCCGAGCTCGGCGACGTCGTAGAGGACAGAGGCGCCGAGTCTCCGTTCGAGACCGCCGCAGTCGCACTTCTGCCAGAAGAGATAGGCCGGCTCCTCTCGCCACTCGACGAGCGCGAGCGCGAGATCTTGAGACTCCGTTTCGGGCTCGACCGGGGCGAGCCCCGGACTCTCGAAGAGGTCGGAGAGCACTTCAACTTGACCCGGGAGAGAATCCGCCAGATCGAAGCCAGGGCGATGTCCAAGCTCCGACACCCGTCCTCCGACACCGGCGCCCGGGATCTACTCACCGTCTGACGCTTCGAGCGTGCGAGGGTCTGTCCCGGGAATCCCAGGCACCTTCAACAGCGGTATTTTTCTGAGGAACGAGCCTCGCGAAACGGCCTCACCTGGCAGAAGCGGCCGAGGAGACGAGGTTCGAGACTTGGACTAAGATCACCGCATGAAGAAGATCATCGTTATCGCAATACTCGTCACGCTCGGCATCGTCGCGGCGAAGCGCCTCCGGGCCGCCTGAGTCAGCTCGACCTTTAGGGTCTCTCGAATAGGGTCTCTCGAAGGCCCTTCGGCTGGGGATGAGTAACGGGGCCGACTTGGGTAGGCTAGATCCCTGGGGCTAGATCCCTGGGGTTGGTTCCATGGGGTTGGTTTTGGGATGTGGCGGCCAGACGGCTAGACGGCCAGCCGGGAAGCGATTCGCGCCTTGTGCCCGTGTCGCCAGATGATCCACGCTGCGCCGGCGACCGCAACTCCTGTCGTGAGCACCGGGGTTGTCCGGGTGACGCGGTGGCGCAGGCGAACAGGTTTTGTGAACTGCATCACTTTCCAGCCTCGCTCCTTGGCGACCTTCGCGAGGACGCGATCTGGATTCACCGCAACCGGGTGTCCGACGGACTCGAGCATCGCTATGTCGGTTGCCGAGTCGGAGTAGGCACTCGACGCGTCGAGGTCGATACCCTCCTTGCAGGCGAGCTCTCTTATCGCGTCTGCCTTGCTCGGGCCGTATGCGTAGAACTCCATCTTCCCCGTATAGCGTCCTTCGTCGTCGATCTCACCTCGCGAGCAGATCGCGCCGTTGACCCCGAGCATCTCCGAGAGGGGCTCGACTATCTCTTCGGGAGAGGCCGAGACGAGGTACACGCGGTGCCCCTCGTTGCGATGCATCTCGATCAGATCGAGGGCTTCGGAGTAGATGATCGGCTCGATCGTCTCTAGAAGAGTCTCCCGGACGATCTGCTGGACCCTTTCGCGCTCCCAACCTTTTGTGAGCGCGAGCATCGCCTCCCGAACGCGGGCCAAGCGTTTCTGGTCGGCCCCGAAGTGTAGGTAGATGAGCTGCGACGTGATCGCGCGGACGACTATCCGTCTCGTAATCAGGCCTCCGCGGCGAAACGGTCGTCCAAACGCCGCGATGGATGCGCGATCGATTACCGTCTTGTCGAGATCAAAGAACGCAGCTTCCACGTATCTATTCTACGGCATGTGGGCCCCGAAAAACGCGATGTGCGATGCAACCGCAGGTACCTGCGCTGTAGCACCGTCTTGACGTGGTGTCACGCGTCGTCAACGTGCGACAAGGAGTTGTTGAACGTCGCCTTCTGCTTCAGCGGTGACCAGGATTAGCACCTCGTCATCGGGGTACAAGACGGTGTCGCCTCTTGGGACGACCAGGCGGTCGTTTCTGACGACGGCGACGACCGTCGCGTCACGGGGGAACTCCAAGTCCGCTATCGCGCGACCTGTCGACGGCGAGTCTTCGGCGAGCGTGACTTCGACTAAATGTGCGGAGCCTCCCTCGAATCTCAGCAGCCTAACGAGTGAGCCTACCGATACCGCTTCTTCAACTAGTGCGGTCAGCAGTTGGGGTGTCGAGACGGAGACGTCCACTCCCCAGCTCTCGTTGAACAGCCACTGGTTCTTCGGGTGGTTCACTCGCGCGACTACTCTTGGTACCGCAAACTCTTGTTTCGCGAGCAGCGATATGACGAGGTTGTCTTCGTCGTCACCGGTCGCCGCGACGACCACGTCTACGTTTGCCAATCCCGCCGCTTCGAGCGAGGAGGCTTCGCACGCGTCGGCAGCGACCCAAGTTATCTCCAAGCTGTCCTTCAAACGTTCAACTAGGTCGGGATCCTGCTCTATCACCAAGACGTCGTGACCGTTTAAGTGGAGGTCGCTCGCGATAGAGGTCCCGACACTTCCAGCGCCCGCAATCGCAACTCTCACCGTCGTGGACCGCCAACTGTGTCGCCGTCGGGCTGGGAGTCGTCCGCGTCTAGTGCGAGCTTGTGCTCCAACGTGTCAAGACCAACTTTTGTAACCGCTAAGTGCAAGATGTCACCCTCCTGGCCGATTAGATCCCGAGCGTCTATGCGGGGAACGCCGGCTCTCGTGAGCGCGACGACGCTTATCAGACGGTCCTCTTCGAGCTCTCGTAACGGCCGGCCGGCCCAAGCTGCGGGCAGGTTCTGCTCGACTATCGCGAGCTGTCCGGTAGCGTCGGACCAGCTCTCCATAGTCGTCTCGTCGACCAGGCGCCGGCGGACCTGATCGATCGTCCACGTAACGGTGGCGACCGTCGGTATCCCGAGGCGTTGGTATATCTCGGCTCTGCGAGGGTCGTATATCCGGGCTACCACGTTTGGAATCTCGTAGGTCTCGCGGGCGATTCGAACGGTCAAGATGTTGGTGTTGTCCCCACTCGTGACGGCGGCGAGCGCTCCCGCACCGACCGCCCCCGCTCTTTCCAAGTCGTCGCGATCGAAACCCGATCCCACAACTCTTTCGCCGGGGAAAGAGTCCGGGAGCCTCCGGAAAGCCCTGGCTGACTTGTCAATTATGGATACGCTATTGCCCTGATCTGCCAGGGCGGCTGCCAACCCAGAACCTACCCGCCCGCATCCAACTACGACGATGTGCACCTAGATAGTGCAACACGCTCAAGAGTTCCTGTAAAGCTCGCTACAAATTGGCCTCCCATCTTGGCGTCTACAGTGGCGTGGAGCTTTGATCACACCACAAGACTGCTTTGGAGGATGTCGATGGGTGAACCAGGACCCGAGTCGGGGCCGTGAGTAACGTCGAGGAAGAGGTGCCTGGACCGTCTCACGACTCGCGGTCTTGGCGCGCGCCGGGGCCGTCACCGGCGTTTTCAGCCGCGGAGTTTCCCGAGACCTTGCGCTACCGGCTCAAGAATAAGATTCTCGGTCCCCCGCTCGTGACCGAACAGCTGAGCAACGAGCGTTTGGGTAGGCCGAGCGCTCTCGGAGTCCTCGCTCCAGACTGCATCTCGTCGTCCGCGTACGGCACCGAGGAGATGCTCACCCAGCTCGTCCCTTACGTCGGACTCGCCGCGTTTACTCTCGTCGTCCCCGTGACGCTGGCAATTCTCGGCGTCCTGTTTTTTGTCACGCTCTCCTACCTTGAAGTGATCCAGCTCTACACGAAGGCCGGCGGCTCATATGTCGTCGCCCGCGACAACTTCGGACCCAAGATCGCGCAGATCGCGGCCGTCGCACTCTTGATCGACTACACGGTGACGGTCGCCGTTCAGACCGCCGCTGGCACCGCCGCTCTCACCAGTGCGTTTCCGTCGTTGGTGCGCTGGACCGTCGCGATAACCGTAGGGGTGGTGATCTTGTTGCTCATCGGAAACCTGCGCGGGATCAAAGAGGCGGGCCGCTGGTTCGCGTTCCCGACCTACTTCTTCATCATCAGCCTTGCGGCCGTGATCGTAACTGGCTACATCGAGGCCGCGTTGGGAGATCTGCATCCAATCCCGCTGCCTCCCGCTCGTCTCCTCTTCGAGGGAAAGATCGGCACACCCGGAGGTGGGCTCCTTATGGGACTTGCTTTTATCTCGCTCCTTCGATCGTTTGCGAACGGTGGATCATCTCTTACCGGGCTCGAGGCAATATCCAACGGAGTGAGCAGTTTCAAGAGACCAGAAGCACGCCACGCTCGTCAGACGCTCGTCTTGATGAGCTCTGTGCTCGCGTTCTTAGTACTCGGCGTAACCCTCCTCGCCCGCTGGACTCACGCAGTCCCCTACGCTGCTGGAACCCCGACTGTCGTCGCGCAAGAGGTCCGGGCCGTCCTCGGTCACGGCTTCATAGGGAACATGCTTCGCTACGTTGTCCTTTTCGCTACGGTCCTCGTCCTCTATACAGGTGGGAACACGAGCTTCAACGGCTTCCCGTTCCTCGCGAGTTTCGTCGCCGGTGACTCGTTCCTTCCACGGCAGCTCACAAAGAGAGGTCACCGCCTCGCGTTCTCCAACGGTATCCTCGTTCTCGCCGTCGTAGCTATAACGCTTATCCTCGTGTTCAACGCAAACGTCGACAGCCTCGTCGCACTCTACGCTATCGGTGTGTTCACGGGGTTCGCGATGGCAGGGTCCGGGATGGTCAAGCACCACTTGAACGCTCGTGGCTCCCACTGGAAACGCAGCGTCGTTGTCAACGGGTTCGCCGCGGTCTTGACCGCGAGCGTCGTCATGATCTTTGCGATCGCGAAGTTCATGGAAGGCGCCTGGGTCGTCGTCGTGTTGGGTCCCATCATGTACTACGGGCTCTTGCGGATGAACCGAGAGTACGTCGCGGAAGCTGAACAGCTCGAGGTGGGAGCAGCCAAGGCCTGTGAAGCGCCGGTCTTGAGGCACCACGTAGTCGTCGTGTTAATAGATCGACTCGACATGGCCGCAGCACGGGCGATTCGTTACGCGAGAACCTTGACCCCAGACGACCTGCGGGCCGTCCACTTCAACATCGACGACCAGGCGGCTACGTCGTTGGAGCACGAGTGGAGCCGTCTCGGGCTCTCACGACTCCCGCTAGACATAATCGAGTGCCCAGATCGTCGTCTTGCTCGGGCCGCTATCGAGTTGGTCGCCGACGCGGTGTCAGACGACGAGACAGAGTGCACCGTCTTGCTCCCGAGGAGAGGTTTTGCGTCCGGGTGGCGGCGGTTCCTCCACGACCGCACCGCGGACAAGATAGCGGCCGTCGTCAGCCAAGTTCCCCACGTGAGCGCGACGATCGTTCCCTACAACCTAAAAGGCAGTTGGGAAACGAGAGGACACCGCTACCGACGAACGCTCCAACGAGAGGCCGTGTCTCGCCCTCTTGACGCAGACGGTGCGTCGCGACCTCTCGACGCTCCCTTGGAAACTGCTGGTTCGGACACTCCTGGCCCGAATGCTCACGGCTCGAACACTCCCGGGACTCCCTCAGACACTTCTGTCTCGGGCAAACACCGTTCGCGAGACGACCTCGTCGCGGACGGCGTCGAGCCGATCGCGAACGTCGAGTGGCGACAGCGCGTCCGGGTTGTCGGACGGTTGAAATCGGTGCGCGTCCAACCGCGAACTGGAACGTCGAACCTGGAGTGCACCCTCGTCGACGACTCCGGGTCCTTGCTGATCGTGTTCCAAGGTCGTCCAAAGATCCCCGGCATAGTGCCTGGCGCCAAGATTGCAGCCGAGGGACGAGTTGGATCGTGGAACACGAAACTCGCAATCTTGAATCCAGACTACGAGCTACTCGCTGGCCACGAGCGAGCCAGGAGTTAGAGGCCGAGCAACGAGCACGTGGCGCGCCCGGTGCCACCGGTTGGCCTATCGGGCGAGTGGCGAATGAAAACCTCCGTTGGCGGGAGTGTCCGAGCTACTCTGGATCGGAAAAGACGATATCGCTGGTCGTAGGCGCTGTTTGGATCAGGGTGCGAGCGGGAATTGCCCCGTTTGCGACCTTTTTCGGTCGTCGCTAGGGACCGATTTATCGACCATCCTTGCCATATGGGCTCAGTAATGGCTATCGTCCCCCGAGCAAGGGTGGTCGCAGCCGTCGTCTGGCGCGCCTAGTGTTGGCCGACCCGAAGTATTGACACCGTGACCGGCATCGGCTGGTATCTGTGTCCTTTATGGAGCAGAAAGGGAATAGCGGATAAATGAATCACTTCCTAGTTGCCGAGGGAGGCTACCAGGCTTTCGTCTTGCGCGGGGTGGACAAGATATGGCTGTTGGTACCCTTGATAGCCGGTGTAGTCGGGATCATCACCGGACTGCTCCTGGTACGCAACGTTCTCTCCGCCGACCAGGGAACTCCCAAGATGCGCGAGATTGCGAAGGCAGTTCAAGAGGGAGCGGAAGCGTTCTTGAAGCGGCAGTTCCGGACGATAGTTGTGATCGTCGTCCCGCTTGCGATACTGATCTTTTTCACCGCGACGACGGTGACAGGACCGCACGGGAAGACCGAGATGAGCTTCGCACAGGCCGGCATCTACAGGGTCATATGCTTCCTGTTTGGAGCGGCATTTTCCGGACTGACCGGGTTTATCGGGATGAGCATTGCGGTGAGGGGAAACGTGAGGACGGCCGCGGCGGCAGCGAAGGGTGGCGGTATGGCGGGCGCGCTGCGTGTTGCGTTTCGGACCGGCGCGGTAACTGGAATGCTCTGCGTCGGTCTGGGACTGACGGGAGCGACCGCAATCGTTCTCATCTTCCAGAACTCGGCAACAGCTGTCCTGATCGGATTCGCGTTCGGGGCTTCGTTGTTGGCACTTTTCATGAGGGTAGGTGGAGGGATCTTCACGAAGGCCGCTGATGTCGGAGCGGACTTGGTCGGAAAGGTGGAAGCAGGTATCCCAGAAGACGATCCACGCAACGCGGCGACGATTGCTGACAACGTCGGCGACAACGTCGGCGACTGCGCGGGGATGGCGGCCGACCTCTTCGAGTCCTACGAGATAACGATCATCTCGTCGCTGATCTTGGGGTACTCGGCTTTCCGGGCGATCCATTTGAACCCGACCCCGGCGGTTCTTTACCCGTTGATCGTTCCGGCGCTGGGGATCATCTCGTCGATCGTCGGTGTCCTCGTGGTACGGGCGAGGGACAAGGATCGTCATGCGATGGCTCCGATAAATCGTGGCTATTGGACGGCTTCTTTCATGACCGTCGTCGGAGCGTTCTTGGTAGCCCAGTTCTACGTCCACGATCTGAAGGTTTTTTACGCGGTCCTAACCGGAGTCGTTCTTTCGCTAGCGTTCAGCCAGATCACGGAACACTTCACCTCGACCGAACGCGGTCCAGTGCACGAGATAGCCGAGTCAGCGCGAACGGGCCCAGCGACGACCGTGCTGTCTGGATTCGCAATCGGTCTCGAGTCGTCGGTATGGGCGATCATCGCGATCGCGATCGCGATCGCAGTCGCAGTAGGGCTCGGAGGGGGAAACATCGAACTGTCCCTCTACCTCGTAGCGTTGATCGGTATCGGACTACTGGCGACCGCAGGGATGGTCGTCTCCGAAGACAGTTTCGGTCCGGTGTCGGACAACGCTGCTGGAATAGCGGAGATGTCCGGGGAGTTCACGGGCGAGGCTGAACGGATCATGGTGAGCCTCGACGCAGTTGGGAACACGACGAAGGCGATCACCAAGGGTGTCGCGATAGGTTCCGCCGTCATAGCAGCGGTCGCGCTCTTCGCTTCGTTCATCGAGACGATAGGCTCCCAGCTGCACCTCCCGAGCGTCGGCCTCTTCAAGAACCCCCTCACCCAGATCAACGTCTCGAATCCAACGACGTTCATAGGACTACTCATCGGTGGTTCGATCGCGTTCATCTTCTCGGCGCTCGCGATCCGGGCCGTCGGGCGTTCGGCAGGTACGGTCGTCCAAGAGGTGCGTAGGCAGTTCAGAGAGCATCCCGGGATTATGGACTACTCGGAGAAGCCCGAGTACGGTCGCGTCATATCGATCTGCACGGCGGCCGCGCAGCGTGAACTCGCGACTCCCGCGTTGCTCGCGATCCTCTCCCCGGTCATCGTGGGTTTTGGAATCAACTACCTTGCTCTCGGGGGATTTCTCGCGGCCGCGATACTGACGGGCCAGCTGATGGCGAACACTCTTTCCAACTCTGGAGGAGCTTGGGACAATGCGAAGAAGTTCATCGAAGACGGCAACGAAGGCGGTAAGGGCTCCGAGGCGCACAAAGCGGCCGTCATCGGAGATACGGTAGGTGACCCGTTCAAGGACACCGCTGGGCCCGCGCTTAACCCGCTGATCAAGGTGATGAACCTGGTCTCACTTCTCATCTTGCCGGCGGTCATCACACTTCGTCATAACCAAGCAGCGCGACTTTCGATAGCAGGTGTCGCTCTCGTCGTCCTCTTGATTGCGATCGCGTTCTCGAAGCGAAAGTCCGGTGGATTGGACGGTGGCGAGGCGAGCTCGGTTCTCGCGACTTCAGTTCCCGCCGGCTCGTCACCTGGAGGAGGATCCTGAGACCGGGGGACTCTCCTGGGTCTCTAACGCCATGTCTGACTCGATCTCCAGTGGCCCGAATAAGAGCTAATGGGTGCTGATGGGTAAGGCACTCGTAATCGTCGAGTCCCCCGCGAAAGCTCGCACGATCGGAAAACTCCTGGGGCCAGAGTTCATCGTCGAGTCCTCGATTGGCCACATCCGAGACCTTCCCCGGGCTGCCGACGAGGTTCCATCCGCCTACAAGACGGAGAGCTGGGCCCGTCTCGGTGTCGACACCGATAACGGGTTCAAGCCCCTCTACGTCGTTCCTTCCGAGAAGAAATCGGTCGTCAAGAATCTGAAACGCCTGTTGAAAGGTGTCGACGAACTCTACCTCGCGACCGACGAAGACCGCGAGGGAGAGTCGATCGCGTGGCACCTCTCAGAGGTGCTCTCCCCGACGGTTCCGGTCAAGAGGATGGTGTTCCACGAGATAACTCCCAGCGCGATCAAAAGAGCCGTCGAAGAGTGGCGCGAACTCGACAGGCGTCTCGTGGACGCCCAAGAAGCTCGTCGTATCCTGGACCGCCTCTTTGGTTACGAGGTCTCTCCCGTTCTGTGGAAAAAAGTCATGCCTCGGCTCTCGGCCGGACGAGTCCAAAGCGTCGCGACACGAATGGTCGTCGAACGAGAACGCGCTCGGATGGGCTTTCACTCCGCGACGTGGTGGGGAGTCGAGGCGAACTTTACAAAGTCTGGTGAGGGTTCTTCGGAGCCAAGAGGAGATCTGGGACGTAGCGCGGAGATATTCAAGGCGTCTCTCGTAGCGCTCGGTGGCACGCAGTTGGCGACCGGTAGGGACTTCACCGAGATGGGCGAGGTGAGGTCCCCCGATACGGTCCGGGTGCTAGACGAACGAGAAGCTCACCTCCTCGTGCGGGACTTAGAAGGCGCAACGTTCAAGGTGGTCTCGGTCGCCGAGAAGCCGTTCCGGCGAACGCCTTCACCGCCGTTCATGACGTCGACTCTCCAGCAAGAGGCGGGAAGGAAACTCCGCTTCAGCGCCCAAAGAGCGATGCAGGTCGCGCAACGCCTTTACGAACAGGGTTGGATCACATACATGAGGACCGACTCGACGACGCTCTCCGAAGAGGCGCTCGCGGCGGCACGCAAGCAGGTTGTAGACCTCTACGGGAAAGCGTACGTTCCCGAAAAAGCGCGCCGATACGAACGAAAGGTGAAGAACGCTCAAGAAGCCCACGAGGCGATCCGTCCCGCTGGAGATTCGTTCCGTACTCCAGAGATGGCCGCGTCGGAGCTGAGTGGAGACGAGCTCAAGCTCTACGATCTCGTGTGGAAGAGGACCGTCGCGTCTCAGATGAACGACGCGACCGGGATGAGTGCCCAAGTACGCCTGGTTTCGACCGTTTATGGCGCCGGTGCTCAGTCTCTCGGAGGGAGCGCAGACGCTGGGGTAGATGCGGAGTTCGCGGCGAGTGGCCGGGTCATCAGTTTCCCGGGATTTCTGAGGGCTTACGTAGAAGGTGAGGACGATCCCGAAGCTGAGCTCGCCGACAAGGAGGTGGTTCTTCCGTCACTGCGGGAAGGCGATCCCTTGAGCGGGAGTGACTTCGAGCCAGGTGCGCACTCGACTCAGCCTCCGGCTCGCTATACCGAGGCGTCGTTAGTGAAAGCTATGGAAGAGCTCGGGGTAGGGCGACCTTCTACCTACGCGAGCGTGATCTCCACAGTTCAAGACAGAGGGTACGTCTGGAAGAAGGGCTCCGCGCTCGTTCCGAGCTTTACAGCGTTCGCGGTCGTCGGTCTCTTGGAACGCTACTTCTCGCACCTCGTCGACTACGGGTTCACCGCCTCGATGGAAGACGACCTCGACGAGATCGCACGCGGTAGCGAAGAGGCACTCCCTTGGCTCACCCGGTTCTACTTCGGAGGCGAAAGGGGCACTCCAGCTGGTGGTAGCGACGGTGACTCCCAGGAGAGCCTGGGATTGAAGGCGTCCGTCGCGTCCCATCTGAGTGACATCGACGCACGGGAGATCAATTCAATCCCGGTTGGCACCGGCAGCGACGGTGAGGCGATCGTAGTGAGGGTCGGACGTTACGGTCCGTACCTGCAGCACGGCGACGAGAAGGCGTCGATTCCCGACGACGTCACACCGGACGAGCTGACGACCGAGCGAGTTCTTGAGATGCTGGCCGCACCGAGCGGTGACAGAACGCTCGGCGTCGATCCCGACAGCGGGTTACCAGTGATCGTCCGCTCGGGGCGGTTTGGTCCCTACGTTCAACTCGGCGAGACGGGAGACCTAAACGACGCGAAGGGGAGGAACAGCAAAGATAAGCCGCGTACGTCTTCGCTCTTTTCCACGATGTCGATCGAGACAATCACACTCGAGCAAGCTCTCGACTTACTGCGCATTCCAAGGTTGATCGGGACGGACCCGGAGTCCGGCGAGGAGATATTCGCGCACAACGGGAAGTTCGGGCCTTACTTGAAGCGTGGATCTGAGACAAGGAGCCTCTCTACAGAGGACCAGTTGCTCACCGTCACCCTGGAAGAAGCAGTGGAGGTCCTCTCCCAACCCAAGACCCGGCGTGGTCGGACTCCCGCCGGTCCGCTTCGCGAGCTCGGAGTCGACCCTGGAACGGGTCTCCCAATCGTGATCAAGGACGGTAGATTCGGGCCTTACGTCACCGACGGGACGACTAACGCGTCGCTACGCCGGGGGGACGACGTCGACTCGGTCACTGCCGAACGAGCTAGTGAACTACTGGCCGAACGCAGAGCTGCCGGACCTTCGACGAGGCGGCG
This sequence comes from Actinomycetes bacterium, assembly GCA_021794655.1. GTDB lineage: Bacteria > Actinomycetota > Acidimicrobiia > Acidimicrobiales > RAAP-2 > JAJYQJ01. The sequence continues at coordinate 15,854 of JAJYQJ010000131.1, forward strand.
AACGGCCAAGGCCACCACGAAGAAGGCGGCGAAGAAGGCTACTAAAAAGGCGGCGAAGAAGAAACCGGCGGTCAAGAAGGCGGCGAAGAAGGCTGCCGGGGTGAAGGCGGAGGAGACGGGGAGTTGAGTGGCTCCTCGATCTATCGTGGCTCCTGAGAGACGTGGACGCCTGATAGCCATCGAGGGGATCGATGGATGCGGAAAGTCTACGCAGACGGCGTTGCTCGCCGAGAGAATCGGAGCAGAGGCGACCTTCGAGCCCGGGGCGACCGAGCTCGGCGCTTCGCTTCGCGAGCTACTCCTTCAAAGAAGCGCTCGAATCTCCGCGCGGAGCGAGGCGTTGTTGATGATCGCCGATCGGGCGCAGCATGTCGAGGAGGTGGTGCGCCCCGCTTTGGAGCGAGGAATGTGGGTCGTGACAGATCGATTCTCCGCATCGACGCTTGCATACCAGGGTACTGGACGTGGGCTCCAACCCTCTGTCCTTAAAGAGTTGATCGACTGGGCGACCTCGGGACTCTGGCCCGATCTTGTAGTCTTGCTCGACGTGCCAACATCACTCGCTCGTGAGAGATTGCGCGGGTCAAGAGCGGACCGCTTGGAGCTTCTAGGTGACGGATTCCAAGAGAGGGTCAGGAGGGGATTCTTGGCCCAGGCGATGAACCACCCGGAGTCTTGGGCCGTCGTCGACGCAGCTCGCCCGGCCGAGGTTGTAGCCTCCGAGGTGGCGACGATCGTCCAATCGAGGCTGGGTTCTCTCGACGCAGATCACAGGAGGTGAGTGTGGACTCGTCGGTGGGGAACTACCCAGCTTCGAACCTGTACGCCGACGTCGTCGGGCAAGAGGACGCCGTCTCGTTGCTTCGAGCCGCGAGTCGCCAACCCGTCCACGCGTACTTGTTCCAAGGGTTAAATGGGGCGGGTCCTCGAAGGGCGGTGAAGGCGTTCGCCGCGTCGCTCCTGTGCCCCGAAGGTGGCTGCGGCCACTGTTCGCACTGCCAAAGAGCACTCGCTGGTATCCATCCAGACTTCGTCATTTTGGAGCGCGTCGGGGCTTCACTCGCAGTCGACGAGGCGCGCCACCTGGTAACGCTCGCACAACGTCGCCCCCTAGAGGCGGCGCGCCAAGTCCTCGTCTTGACCGACGTTCATCTGGCGGCCCGCTCGATTCCGGTCTTGTTAAAGACCTTGGAGGAGCCGCCGGGACCTACGGTATTCGTACTCCTTGCCGACGATCTCTCGCCGGACTTGGATACGGTGGCGAGCCGGTGTGTGAAGGTCGTCTTTCCTCCCGTGAAGCAGTCCACGGTACTGGAGTGGCTCATATCACGAGGCGTCGCTGCGGAAAAGGCAGCCCTCGTCGCCGAGAGCTGCGGCGGCGATATCGATAGGGCTGAGCTCCTATCGGACGACGAGAGGTTTGTCTCACGACTCGAGCTGTGGCGTTCGGTGCCCGACGCTCTCAGCGGTTCCGGATCGGAGTGCGCGCGCCTCGCCCGGCTCCTGCTTGAAGCGGCCGATTCGGCTCTTGAACCGCTCCGAGCTCGCCATGGCGAGGAACTCGACTCCTTCGACGAGGACTCTAAAGTTCTAAGAGATCGCAGCGTCGCGAGACGAAAGGAGATATCAGACAGGCACCGGCGAGAAGAGAGACGGTGGCGGGTTGAGGAGATACGTTCTGGCATGGGAGTACTAGCACGCGTCTACAGAGACAGGATCCTCTCGTTGTTGCGACGTCGAGACGGATCGGAGACCGTCGGAGTACTGCGATGCCAAGAGGCGATCTCGCTCGTAACGGACGCTTCCCGGTCTCTAGTTCGCAATCCCAATGAGACCCTGTTGCTCGAGTCGTTGTTTGTCAAGCTGACTACCCTCGAATTCTGAGTCCTGCTTGAACCGTAGCTAGGTGTTCATCTCGCGACGGGTGCTTCCATACGCTGTTAAGCCGTATATCACCATGAGGTCGACCGCGATGATGATCACCGACCAAACCGGATAGCTTCTCAAGAAGGCGAGCTGGCCCACCGTGTTCAGTGAGACGAGGACTATCCCAAACGCCGCCGCCCAAGTTGATCCCCGAAAGATGAGGAGGCCTGCGAGGACTTGTAACAGGCCAAATACGACCAGTATCCAACCCCACGTCGCGAAGTTGCTCCACAGCAGGTGGTTGGACAGGTAGGACTTGTAGGTGAGTGCTACCACCCCATCGAGTAGGTTAAAGACGCCGCCGAGGAGGATCAACGTCCCCGCGAACGCACGCCACCCCGAGCCGGGTGGCTCGACGTAACGTGTTCCACTCGTAGATCCCTCTTTCTTGCCCACCAACCCCTCCTTTGCTCACGGCCCCAACGGGGTCAACCAGTTTTCAGTTCATATTCGCTATTTGAACCCGAACGCTACCAGGCGTTAGCGCTGGGTGTGGGCAACTTCGGGTCCAACGCGGGTTGGGTAGCTAATCGGCGGTGACGGTAACGCTATCGCTGATGGCGCAACTATCCCTGCATCAGCAACCCGCTGGTGGTTCGCTTACGGCTTTAGAGGTTGCCTGACGGGCCTCCGAAGAGACAGCCAGGAAGACCTTCAAAATCCCCGGCTAAAGCCGTGGAGAGGAGGTCAAATACCGGAATCCAGGGGTGGTTTGCTCCCTATGCGGTGACCGCCTCGGCGACCTTTGTAGTACGGGCGAGAGCGCGATCAGTGGTGAGCATCCGCACGCCGAGCCGGTGGGCTAGCTCCACGTAAAGCGCGTCGGCGAGCCGGATCCTGCTCCGGCGCTCCCACGCCCCCCGGATTAGGTCGGGAAGCGCATGCCGGAGGATCGGGGCAGCCGCGATCGCGGCTAGTTGGTGGGTGACCACCGGTGCGGTCAGCCTCCCGGATCGATGCAGGCGTCCGAGCCCTGAGAGGACCTCAGCGTCGACATGTGCGGGGGCGTGAAGGACAACGCCGTTAATACGCGCTTGCACCGCAGCGCTCAACCCGTTGCCCAGGAGGAGATCGACGAGCGCAGATGCGTCGACTACGAGGTGCTCGTCGCTCACGCCGGCCGCAACCGTCCCTTGGGTACGGGCCACTCGTCTCCCGCCTCAGCACGGACGGCATCGAGTGCGGCAATGACCTCATCGTGGGTGACGTCGGTGTTGGGCAGCTTGCGTATCGTCTCCAACCACGCCGTCGTGCGGCGACCAGCTAGCTCCCGTCGTAGTGCCTCCTGGGTGATGCTCGAGACATTCAGCCCAACTTCCCGCGTCTCCTCGGCAAGGTCGTCGGGAAGGTATATGTTCATTCGTGCCATACACACATCCTACACACATCGGTCGTCAGGTGCGTCGTCTTTCGCGATCCTGCCCCTCTTGAACGGGAGATCCGAATAACCACCATCCCGTCATGGGGTCGGCGTGGCGCATCCGTCGCTCTTCGCGGGTGGTCGCCCCGCCACGCACTTCCACTGAGTGGGCCGAGGTTCGGCTAAGATCAAAGATCAGACATGCAGCGTTCGGGATGCTGATGTCGTTGGTCAAGATCGCGCTTTCCCAACCATGAGGGTCCGTCCGAGCTAGGGGTTTCCAATGGGTTCGTGGAAGCAGGTTGCAGGATCGGTAGCCCGCCTGGGTAGCTCAGTTGGCAGAGCAGCGCACTCGTAATGCGCAGGTCAGCGGTTCAAATCCGCTCCCAGGCTCCAGCAAGCTGGACAACCAAGTGCCCGGCTGGCGCGGTAAGGTCTGTCCGTTGGATCGCGCCCAGAACAGTCGGGTTCTAAACTCCCAAGGACTCCAGTCCGGCAAGAACTCGCCTGGAGGCATCTTCATGAAAGGTGGACCACTGCTTAGCCGACGTGTCGAACTCGGATGCCTCCAGCCACAACGATCTCTCGATCGGGGCCAGGACGGAGCGGACCGCTTCGATGTAAGGAGGGTCGTTTTCAACTTGGCGGCGAAGTTCATCGAAGCGTTGCCAGGTGCTCTCGCTTGCGAGCTCTCTGGGCGCGGCGTGTGGAGGCAGTACCGGGATGAACACGGAGGAGCAGGGACTCCCGAGCGCCACCCACGCTCTTGGCGACTCGCCTTCGCCAGAAGGTAGAAAAGCCAGCATCGACGCGGCGGTTGCAATAAAACCGCGAACGTGCATGCATATAGTGACCCCGGTGCCGTCGGGAAGCAACACGGTAGGCGGAGGTACTGCGTCGTCGAGCTCTCGCAACGGGTTGCCCCACCGTCCGGTTCCATGGTCGCGCATGTGGGCTGCGAACTCACCGATCTCGTCTAAGACGTCTTCGTGTACGAAGTTCGCTTCGCGACGGGGATCGCGCCCGCCGTCAGAGTGGTTGTCGAGCGAGGCGAGGAAGGATTGGCTGGCTGAGAGGCGTACGTCGGCGTGTCCGGTGGGCGCCGCCGGACTGCGCCATGAGTCGAAGTCCGAGCCGGATGGCACGTCGGGCGAGGATACTTCCCAGTTGCGACCCAACGTGAGCCTGTTCGATATCGCGGCGATCCCGTCGTGGGAGGCGTCTACCCTGTGGGCAGCCCAGGTCTTGTAAGAGGTCTCGAGGATCCATGCTTCTATTGGATCTGCGATCAGAAACGACGACCAGTACGGCTCGTTAGCCTTAGCGTCGCCAACCCCTCCCTGGCCGTAGCGGTCCAACAGATCGGTAATGACATCGAGGGCTTCACGAGCCGTTCGGCCGCGTTCGAGGCCCAGTCGCACGAGATCCATGCCCGTAAGCGCCGGCGGGGCTTCATAAGGGTCATCGATCGTAAACACCTTCTCGTTCCCGATTACGACCTTGTTTGAGTTGATGCCGTGTTCTGCACCCCAGAGCCACACGGGGCGAGAGAGTAGGCAGGCCAGCGAGCCGGTCCTCTCAACGGTCAAGTACTGCGTGCGCGTAGTTGTGGCTCCAGAGGGAACGGACTCGGCAGGAAAGGTCTCTACTATCTGAGGTTCTCCGACCGGCCTGTCGGAGCTCTTGGCGAATATAGTGCCGCGATCTGTTACACGACAGAGTGAGTCGCACATATGAAAACCCACTCTAACCCAAGTGCGGTGACTCTCGTCGCGTGGAGAAGTGGTGGAGCCTTCGCGTTTGTTGGAAATGTTCTAAGGTGGACGGGCATGAGACAAACGTCTCGAGCCAACAGGTAGGAGGGGAAGGGAAGTGGCGAAAGACAGTGAACCCGTGCAGGGTGGGGGCACGGTTCCAGTTGGCGACAGTGCTACCTCGGTGGAGGCGGTCGATACGAAGAAGCGAGCCTTAGAGCTCTTCGCTCGCCACATCAATCCTCAAAAGGTTCGGGTGATGAGGGCGGCAGGCCTGGACATCATTGAATCGAAGAGGGAAGGCCCCTGGGTGTACGACGCGGACGGCCGGAAGCTACTCGACTGCTTCACCTCTGCGGGCTCCTTCAACGTGGGAAGGCGACATCCAAGAGTAGTGAAGGCGATGCACGAAGCGGTGGATCGCCTCGATCATGGTAACTTCCTTCTCTGCTCGAAGGAAAAGGCGGAGTTGGCAGCCAAGCTCGCGCAGATAACGCCTGGAGATCTTTCGTGTGTCATGTTCGGGACCGGCGGCGGCGAGGCGGTCGATTTTGCCATAAAGCTTGCCCGTGGAGCGACGCAACGTCCCAAGATCGTTTCTACAGTCAACGGCTACCATGGCCTAACAGGGTTCGCTCTTTCCGCAGTCGGCCGGGACGCGTACAGGCTCCCCTTCGAGCCGCTCATGCCCGGATTTGAGCGAGTGGAGTTTGGTGACGAGAAAGCCGCGGCATCGGTTATAGACGGATCAACAGCGGCTTTTCTTGTCGAGCCGATACAGGGTGAAGGCGGTGTGAGGGTACCGCCTCGGGGCTATTTGAGCGCGATTAGGCAGATCTGTGACGAGCAGGGTGCGCTCTTGATACTCGACGAGATCCAGACGGGCTTCGGTCGTACCGGGCGGTGGTTTGCGTCCGAACACGACGGGGTTGTGCCAGACATCATGACCGTCGCGAAGTCCCTTGGCGGATCTATGGTATCGATCTCGGCCACCGTCTTTACCGAGGAGCTGAGGGAGTTCCTCATCCCGAACCCCTTCATCCATGTGTCTACCTTTGGAGGCTCAGATCTTGCCTGCGCGGTGGCAATGGCCGTGATCGAAGTTATAGAAGAGGATGGGTTGGTAGAGCGTGCGGCCCAGATGGGCGAGATGCTCCACTCCGGGTTGCGTGAAATTGCCAAGGAATATCCAGAAGAAGTGTTGGAGGTGAGGGGCATGGGACTCATGGCTGGTCTCAAGCTGAGTGACGACTCGATGGGACCGAGGCTCTCGTTCAACCTCTCCAACCACGGTGTGCTCGCAATTTACTCGGGAAACGAGCCGTCGGTCATGAGGCTAATGCCTTCTTTGGTAGTTAAGAGCGCGGAGGTGGAGTTCTTGATCGACTCGACTTCAGGAGCGATCAAAGACATGCTGTCGGGTAAAGGCATGCCCGAGCCCGAGCCTTCGCGCCGTGTGCGGAGGCGGCCCGCGAGGTGAGCGTGATGGAGAGCCATGCAAGAGAGGAGGACGCGAGTTGGCCAATTGGGACGAGTTAGCAGAAGCGCTCGCTGACTACCAGACAACCTGCAACGGTAACGCGCGGCTGCGAAAGATGCAGAAGGACTGGTCGAAGCTTCTGCACTTCATTGCTGAAGACAACGGAGTCCGGTTCACCATGGTGGTAGACCACGGTGAGATAGTGGAGTACGGGCAGGACCATACCGGCGTTCCCGACATCATCGTGACCACCGACTCTGAAACGTTCTGCGATATGTTCTGGGGCGACTTGAACCCGGTCGCTAAGTACCTGAGAGGGGAGATCAAGGTCAAGGGATCACAGGAGGACGTCATGCGCCTTGACGCGATTTCGTTCGTCATCTGGCCGGACTAGAGTCCGAAGCCGATGGGTACTTCGAACGGCGACGACACTGGAACACATCGTCGTTCAACTGGTCGTTCAGCCGGTAGTTCAGCGACCGGAGTGCCTGAGCCCGCCGATGGAGGTTCGCGAGGCACTACCGCTGCGCCCGGCGAGGTGAGGCTCCGGCGCGCGCTTGGCCTGACTGGGGCCACCATGACGAGTACCGGCCTCGCATTTGCGGTAATCGATTACATCGCAGTTGTATCGGTTCTCACCTACGCGGCTGGGGTGAGCGGCTGGATGGCGGTCATGATCGCGGGTCTTCTCGTTGCGGTGGTGGCGGGAGTCTTCGCTGAACTCAACGGACTCTACCCGACGGCGGCAGGAATTAGGCTCTATATCTCCCGCGCTCTATCTGAGCGGTCGGCGCTGGTGATCACGTTCACCTACTTGACGACCGTCGTTCTCGTTATCGCTGCCGATGCGTTCTTGATAGGGTCTGCAATCCGTCATGTAGTAGGTGGCCCGCCTATCGCCGCGTACGGCTGGATCATCGGTCTTTTAGTTCTGGCGGTCGTCGCGAACCTGTTCGGCGTTCGACTTGCCGGGACGGTGCAGACGATCGTGACTTTGACCGTCTTGGTTGCGACCTTTGTACTGTCGGTCGTCTCACTTTTTACCGTGCATGCAAGCTACCCTCACCCGTTCGGACTTTTCCACGGAGGCATCTTCCACGGACTCCAGGCTCTTGTCTTTGCGATCTTCCTATACGCCGCGTTTGAGTGGGTGACTACCGGAGCCGAAGAGGTAAGTCGCCCGGCAGTGATCACAAAGGCGCTTTTCATCGCCCCGGTGCTCTTGTTCGCCGTTCTCGGGGTCTTCTCGCTAGCGCTCGCCCACGCCGTTTCGTTCTCCAGCTCCCACGGCAGTGCCTATCCGCAGCTCTTGCTCGGGAAGGCTGCCCTTGGTGAGGTGGGAACCATTTGGATGCTTGGAGCAACCGTCCTAGCTGCGATGAACACTTTCAACGGAGGCTTCCTGGTGGCTTCCAGGTTCATCTACGCCGCCGCTCGAGAAGGCCTTCTCCCACGGGTTTTTTCAAGGCTGAATATCCGGGCAGTCCCTTGGGCGGCGGTGATAGCGCTCGGTGTCACCTCTGCGGTCGTCGCTGCCTTGGTGTTTGCGACCAAACAGTGGCTGTTGCTGGTCGCGGTCGGCTCTGTGCTCGAAGCGGGGATCTACGCAGTTGCCGGTTACTGTGTGTACGCGCTGAGACGTAAGGACAGGGCTCGCGAGCGACCGTTCGCTCTCAAGTTTGCAACCTTTTTCTCGGTGTTCTCGATGGTGGTCTTTGGAGTGCTTGCCCTTGTAGGAGCGTTCTCGGACCCCCAACACCCTTCGCACCTCTCGGTACTGCCTGCGCTGGTCGTCGTGATTCTGGCGGCACTGTCTTTGCTGTACGTACGCGCTGGAGTACCACGCATTCGGGCAAAGGCTGAGGCACGCTCTGCTGCATCCAGGCCTCGAAGGAGGCCGCCGCGGGAGAGTCCTCCCTCTGTCGCGTAGGAGACAGGTAGCCGCGTCTTGTCGAGCGAGCAAGGGCCGATATCGCATCGAGGAGCTCGGACTTTTCAGGCGAGAGGGTGGTGGCAACCGACAAAGTGTCCGCTACGAAGTTCTCGCATAGGTGGCTGCTCTGATTCGCAGGTGGCGTCCGCATAGGGACACCGCGGGTGGTACCTGCATCCAGACGGCGGGTTAATAGCTGATGACACGTCGCTTGGGGGTTCTAAGGGCTGGGTAGTCGTTGCGGGGTCTGGCCCACTTGCCTCACTTTCCCCACTCTCCCCACTTTGAGGCTCGTCTAGCTGTGTGCCAGGGATGGAGTCGAGCAGGAGGCTCGTGTAGGGGTGTAGCGGCTGTTTGTATACGGCCGCGGTCTGCCCAGTTTCGCACAGCCTTCCCATGTACATGACGGCTATCTTGTCGCTGATGTTGTGAACGACCGATAGATCGTGCGAGATAAAGAGCATCGCGAGCTTGCGTTGCTCGCGTATGTCGTGAAGAAGGTTGAGGATCTGCGCCTGGATTGAGACGTCCAGTGCGGATACCGGCTCGTCGCAGATGAGAAGTGTCGGTGAAACACAGAGCGCCCGAGCAATGCTCACCCGCTGGCACTGACCGCCGGAGAGCTGGGATGGGAATCGCCCTTTGATCAAGGAGGGATCGAGCCCCACCTCCTCGAGCAGTTCCATTGCTCTTGGAGCACGCTGGTCGGGCTCCAAGGTGTTCCAGACGGCCATGGGCTCGATCAGCGAGTTGAGTATGGTTCTCCTCGGGTTGAGCGAGGAGAGGGGGTCCTGGAAGACAAGTTGGGCGTTACGCCGGGCCAGCCGCAACTCCCTGCCCTTAAGGGTGGTGATACTACGACCGGCTATCGTGACGCTACCCCGGGAGGGCTTTACGAGCCCGACGATCGTCTTTCCAAGCGTCGACTTTCCACAACCCGACTCACCGACGAGACCGAGGGTTTCGTTCTGCCGTAGCGAAAATGATACTCCCGAGACAGCGTGAACCTTTCGCCGGTAGCCCAGTGGCAGCTCGACTGTGAGGTCATCGACTTCGAGGATCACGGGATCCTCTGGCGGGCCTCCTTGTGAAGCAGCGGGAACGGGGTTCACTTGACGGCCAACTTGGCGAACTCGTCCAAAGCCGCGGACGCAGGGTGCCAGCAGGCGTATAGATGCCGCTGATCCTCGCTGGATGCGGTGAGCTCGGGTCTTTCTTCGAAGCAGCGTGAGTCTGCGTGGGGACATCTTGGAGAGAATGCGCAACCGGGTCCGAGATCTAAGGGATCGGGTGGGCGTCCCGCTATAGCGTTGAGTCTGGCGTGCGGGGTCTGGTAGAGGCGCGGGGACGCCAGGAGGAGAGCTTCCGTGTAGCGCATCCGGGGATGGCCGATCACCTCTCGGGCCGGACCGATCTCTACAACGCGGCCGGCGTACATCACTGCGATGTCGTCCGAGGCAGACGCGGCGACTGCGAGGTCGTGGGTCACCATTATCACGGCGATGCCGGCGCTGTGGGAAAGTTGGTTGACGAGGGAGAGGATCTGTGCTTGGACTGTCACGTCCAGGCCCGTTGTGGGCTCATCTGCCAGGATCAGTTTGGGGCCGTTTGCGATGGCTATCGCGATCGCAACCCGTTGGCGCAACCCTCCCGATAGCTCATGGGGGTACCTGGAATACCTCTGTTTGGCATCCGCTATGCCGGCGGACTTGAGAGCTGAAATAGCTCTCTCCTTGGCGGCCGACCGAGCCATATGGAGCCTTCTCCTCGGGCCCTCCGCGACCTGATTGCCGACCCTCATGACCGGGTTGAGAGAGCTCATCGGGTCCTGGAAGACCATCGCAATCCGGGTTCCCCACAGCTCGCTCATCTCTAAGTCGTCAAGTTCGAGCAGTTGCTGGTCGTCAAAGATGACCTGCCCGTCAACGTGGACCTTGGACGTCGGGAACAGGCGCATGATAGAGCGGCAGAGAGCGGTCTTGCCGGAACCGGACTCACCTACGACACTTAGAACCTTGCCTCCTTCCAGCGAGAAAGATACGTCGTCAACGACTCTCAAGCTGCCACGTTCCCCGACGTAGCTTGTAGTGAGGGAGCGCACCCTTAGCAGTGGAGCAGAGCTGGTGGCATCTTCACCAAAGGAAGTCGCGGCTCGCGCCTTCACAGTTTTGCCTCTCGCGACCCGAAGCGCTCACCGAGCTTATCGGCCGAGAAGTTGAGAGCGAGTAGCAGGCTGAACATGGCGAGTGACGGTATGAGGGATATCCACGGGTCAACAGCGAGGAAGGTGCGACCCTCCGCGATCATATTGCCCCAAGACGGGGTGGGGAGGGCGACTGACAGTCCTAAGAACGCTAGCGATCCCTCCCCCACGATGACGATCGCGACCCCGAGTAGCGCGTAAGAGATAACCGAGGGCAGGACGCTCGGGAGTATCTCACGAGTTAGGATCCTGAACCGCCCTGCACCGCTTGCTACCGCCGCCTGCACGAACTCCCTATTCGCGACCGCCAGTGTGGCTCCTCTCGTGACCCTGAACAGCGGAGCGAGACTGAGGAAGGCAAACTCCGCCACGAGCTTCGGCAACGTTTGTTTGGAGAAAGCGGCAATCGCAAGCAGCAACAGCAAGGGAGGAAACGCCAAGATGATGTAAGCGAGCGCGTTTGCCATCCAGTCAACGACTCCTCCGACGTAGCCCGCTACTATTCCAAGGCTCCCTCCGATGGCCGTTCCGATCGCGATTGAGGCAAAACTCACAACGAGCGATACGCGTGTGCCAAATATCAACCGGGAGAGCAGATCCCTACCGAGCTCGTCGGTGCCGAGAAGATGCGCAAGGCTCGGTCCAGCCATCGCGGGTCCTGCTCCGGTGAGATTGGGGTTTGGAAGCGGAAGGAGGTTTGCGAAGATCGCAGCCAACGCGATGATAGCGATCCATCCCACAGCTATCCAGAAGGCCGGACCGAGAACTCGTTTCCCCGGTTCTTGGCTGTTCGCTTCCATCACGCCAGCACTTGTCTTATCACGAGCCCGGGCGCCGCCGTGGCCGTGAGCGTCGTTGTGAAGCGTATCTGGGTCGATATCGACCTGGTGACTTTCAGTGCCCTCAGGCATGGCGAACTCTCGGATCTATAACTCTGTAGAGAATGTCTGCGAGAAAGTTGACGAGAACGAAAGCGACCGCAAGAGTCAAGATCACACCTTGGACCATGACGTAGTCACGGGAGTAGATGCCGTTAACGAGCAAGAGGCCCATACCGGGCAGCCCGAATAGGTATTCGACTACAACAGCACCCCCGAGTAGCGAACCCACATTTATTGCGGTAGCGGTGAGAACAGAGAAGGTGGAGGGTCTCAGAGCGTGGCGGTACATAACCTCTCTATTGGAGAGCCCTTTTGAACGAGCGAGCGTGATGAACTCTTCCTGGAGCGTAGCGATGAGATCCGTCCTCAGCAAGCGGTAGTAGATCGCTACGGATCCAACTGCGAGCGTGATGGAAGGGAGGATCATCTCGTGAAGATTGGTAATCGGTTGACTGTATATGGGGGTGTAGCCGGTAGCGGGAAACCAGTGGACGGTCACCGCGACCGCAAGGACGAGTGGAACGCCGATGACGAACGCTGGTAGTGAGAGCATTCCAAACGATGACATCGTGAAGATGCGATCGAGGATACTTGCCTGTCTCCTCGCCGCGGTGATGGCCATCGGAATCGCGAGAGCGAAAGCGATCAACTGGGACAAGATCACTAGCTCCAAGTCAACGGGAAACGCGTGTCCTATCGTTGTCGACACAGGCTGTTCGGTGAGGTAAGAAGTGCCCAAGTTGCCGTGCAGCGCTCTTGTTAGCCAAGTCACGTACTGGTCAATAAGAGGCTTGTTGAGTCCGAGCTGGCGAGTCACTTTCGCAACCGCCAAAGGGGTAGCTCCGGGACCGAGGATCGCATACGCCGGGTTTCCGGGTAGGAGGTGCAGGAGGAGGAAGACTCCGATGCTTATGACAAATACGATCACCACTAGGGTGAGCACTCTAAGAGCAACGGATACCAGAATCCTCGTCAATCTAGTTGTCCGTTTAGATAGTCATCCGTCTAGCTATTTAGAGACCGAGCGGAGGGTGGGCGATCCCACCGTCGCCTTCTCTCAGCATCGAACGGTGATGTCGGCCGGACACTCGAGCGCGCCTATCCACTTAGCCCCCCATCTATCCAGATCTGAGTTGGCCAGATCACGCCGTTTTTCAGCCCGAGAGCCTTGCCTCCGTCTGGCGAGGTGGGAGCGTTGAAGTTCATGACGCCTGGGCGAGCCATGATCGCAAAAAGATCCGAGTTGGTCCAGATATAAGGAAGGTCCACTGCCAGACGTTTCGAAATCGCCTGGTAGGCGTACTTGCGGGTGGTCGGATCCGAGTTCGTCCGGCCGACATGGAGGTAGTGGTTTATCTCCGGATCGTTGTTGCTTGGGAAGTTGGTGAGCGACGGGTAGTGCCAGAACGCCCAGTTGCAGTCTGGATCGGGGGCCGAGAACTGTGCCCATGAGGATGCCTGAAAACTGTGATTGATAGCGTTCTGGATGAGTACGGCCTCTTCGACGTATGTGAGATTGACTTTCATACCGGCCGTTTGCCACATGCTCTGGAAGAGCTGTCCGATCTCTGACTCCGTGGTGTTACCCGAGGTCGCTGTGTAGGTGAAGGCAAGCGGCTTGCCCGTCGTCGATTCGTACTGCTTTACGAGCGCCGCCGCCTTCTTGGCATCAAACGTTGGATATCCAGTTGGAGTGTGGTAGGGGTTCCCGGGTGGGAACAAACCTGTCACAAGTTGGGGAAGGCTGTTTGCCACCACCTTGTTAAAGGTCTCCAGATCGGTACCGTAGGCGAGTGCCTGGCGCGCCAGAAGGTTGTCGAAAGGAGGTTTCTTTGTGTTGAGCATAATGAAGTTCACGCCGGGCTCGCCGATGTTGACGTGAGACGTATCAATGTAGGAGTAGTGAGGGTTGTGCATGTATTCAACCATCACTTGCGTGGTTGCATCCATCATGATGTCTAGAGCGCCCGACTGCAGGCTGTTCGAGCGCGATGCGGAGCTCGTGATCGGCTTGTACTCGATCTCGTCGAGATAGGGAAGTCCCTTTCGCCAGTAGTGAACGTTCTTTGTAGCTATCATGTGGTCGTTCGGGATCCACTCGACGAATTTGAACGGTCCCGTGCCGATCGGGTGTGCCGCTCCGGTCTTGCTCTTCAGCATCGAAGGAGCTGAGATCCACCCCACCTGAGCACCGACCGAGCCCGTGAGGAGTGCAGGGAACGGCACCCAGGGTTCGTTCATCTGGACCTCGAGCGTGAGAGGGCCGGTAACGGTTACCTTGCTCATGTTAGTGAGGAAAACCACGAACTCGCTTTGCCGGAAGTGGTCGAGGTTGTAGGCGACGGCCTTGGCATCGCAGGGTGTGCCGTCGTGGAAGACGACGCCTGGTCTCATGGTGATGGTCCACACGGTGTAGTCGGTGTTCGGGGTTATCGACTGTGCAAGGTATGGACGTACGGTCCCGTCGGCCATGAGGATCGCAAGGGGATCGAACAGTGCTCTGGCGTAGTTGACACCGCTTGGAGACCACGGCGACACCGACGGGTTGAAGCCCGCAACTTCGGAGTCGATCCCGAAGACGAGCTTGCCCCCAGGCTTTGGGGGAAGCGAACTAATCCCATCGGATAGCGGCTTGCCCATCGAGGCAGGAGCCGAGTTCGAACAACTTGATAAGAGGACCGAACCTCCTGCAAGCGCTGTGCCCATTCCGAGAGCCGCCCCCAGGAACTTCCTACGGCCAAAGCCCTGTTTTTCAGCTCCCGATGACACTTGATGATTCCACAGGGCTTGTGAGCCCTCAGGTTGCGAAGACTGATCACTTGCCATGACCGAGACACTACTACCGGTCGGATCGCCGTGCCGGTTGTTTGTCAAGTAGCCTATCGGCCAGAGCAGGCGAGCGTATCGGGCGGTTGCATCACGGTGTCTGCGACTTGGGATCGAAGGCCGCTTGGGCAGAAGGGATCGTCAATTTGCGGATAGGTTTTCTCGGCACCGGACTCATTGCGTGGGCTCATTCGTTGGCGCTGAAGGCTATGAAGGACAGCGGCATCGTTGATGTGTCGATAGAGGCTTGCTTCGACTCGGACGCCAACCGGTCGTCAGGGTTCGCGTCTATTCAGGGCTGCAGTGCGAAGGACTCTCCAGGTGAGGTGCTAGACGCGGTGGATGCCGTCTGGATATGCACATCCACAGCAGCTCACAGGGAGCTCGTCGCCCTGGCTTGCGAGAAGGGCGTCGCTGTATTTTGCGAGAAGCCTTTGGGTCGAGACCTCGAGGAGGCAACCGCTATCGGCGATCTCGTCGCCTCCAGCGGGATACCGGCGCAGGTTGGTCTCGTACTGAGAAGCTGCCCCGTCTTTCGGTCACTAGAGGCCGTTATCGGATCCGGCGAGTTCGGAAGGCTCATGGCGATCTCGTTGAGAGATGACCAGTTCTTTCCCATCCAGGGCCACTACGGCTCGACCTGGCGGGCAGACGTATCCAAAGCCGGTGGAGGTACCGTAATAGAGCACTCCATCCACGACCTCGACATCTTGAGGTTCTGCGTCGACGTTCCAGCGACTATCTCGGCCACCACTTCGTGCTTTTCGGGATATGAAGGTATAGAGGACTCGGCTGTCGCATCTATATCTTTTGAAGGCGGAGCGTCGGGAGTCCTCGTGAGCACGTGGCACCAGATCCTCTCGAGGCCGTCTACGCGCCGGGTGGAGGCAATTTTTGAAAACGGCATCGTCTGGTTCGAAGACGACTTCACCGGGCCGATGCACATCATTAACGATGGTGGGAACGAGGTGCGTGCGTGTGATTCCCCTGACTGGGTTACAGAGCTCCCTCTATCAAAGGACGAGATCGGCTTGGCGATCAGGATGTACGCCGCGGCCGATCGAGGCTTCGTAGACGCGCTCATGGCCGGCAAAGCGCCCTCCCCGTCGATAGCAGAAGGGGTCTTCGCTCACAAGCTCGTGGAGGCGGTATATGCATCTGCTCGCGGCGGGGGAGTACCCATAGACCCGAGATCGCTCTGACGTCTAACGTCTAAACGGCGGCAACGGCCGCTCACCAGTTTCAGGTGCGCTAGACGGCGTATCGCCGGCGTCAGCGTGCTCGCTTGTCGTCTCTCTCGCAGTTGCTGTGCCGCCGACATTGGGTGGAGTCAAGGGAAAAGATCCACCGATCGCAGTAACACCGGCCGATGGCTGGGACATAAGTGGATCGGAACTCACGACACCGTTTGTCGCTACGTGATGCGACCACGCAGATCCACTCCAGAACCGGTAGTGATGGCGACCGTAGGGATCGGGATGCCAGCCCGGAGGAGACGACGGGGGAGGCGGAACTAACGGTAGTGACGAACCCGACAGCGCGGCCAGGTTGGGATCGGTCCACGTCGTCTGCCTTCGAGACGAGATAGAGCCGGAGTTAGTGGTGTACACGGCTATCAGGCATGTGAGAGATCCAATAATCCCGAGGACGAGTCCTATGACGAGCCAGATAATGGGATGGATTCCCCAAGGGTTCCGCCCGGTTCGCTGCTTGAAGTTCCATGCGCGTGCGAACGCGAGTCCAGCGAACACGAGGAAGGCGACCAGGTACCCGGGACTGAAGAAGAACTCACTTGCCGTCGCCACTCCAATAGCCTAAGCCCGACGACTACCTCGTGCAACGGAAACTCCAAACAGCGAAGCTTCCCCCTCGCAGACGAGCTCAGCCAGTCCTACTCTCGAAAGAAAGCAGGACTTGCGACACCGGCTGGAATCTTCTCGAGTGGTGTCGACACTTCTGATACGAGCGGGCCGACTCGTGCAGCTATCGGCGCCAAGCGTGAGAGGTCGAACCCGTAGACCGAGGCGGCGTTCCCCGAGAGAATTCGGTCGAGGTCAGAGACGTCGGTTCCCGAGAAAGTTCTGCGAAGCGACTCTTTGGTGTACGGCCACGTACCCTCCCTGTGCGGGTAGTCACTTCCCCACATGAAGTGGTTGACGCCGACTTTGGGAACTGAGCGCGCATCGGGAGGCCCGGGAAAGCTGACCGCTGCGTAGCAGTTTCGTTCGAAGTACGTGCTCGGGGGTAGCGGAGGGAGTTGTTCTGGATCCACACCGAGCTCTCCGAAGCTTCCACCAGATGTGATCTGAGCATGAAAAGCGTCGAGCATCGCGAGGGTCCCAGGGATCCACGATCCGCCTTGTTCGGTGAGGACGAGGCGCAAACGTGGGAACCGTTCGAAGACTCCACCGGTGATCATGTGCGTGAGGATGCGTCGGGAGAAGAACGCCGTCTCGGCCAGCCAGACGATGCTCGCCGCCGGATAGGGGCCGTAGTCGGGGGTACCGGTCCCCGAATGGTGGTTGATGACGACGTTCATCTCTTCACACGCTCGCCACAACGGGTCGTAGTGAGGAGAGTAGAGCGGTTCGAGCCACGTTACGTCGGGTGGGATAGCCGGTACGAGAACCCCGCCGTTCAGCCCGTTCTCGGCGGCAAATCGAACTTCGCCGATCGCGTCGTCGAGATCGTTCAAGAAGATCTGCGCCACCCCGGCCAACCGGTCTGGGTGGCGCCCACACCAGTCGGCGAGCCAGCGGTTGTGAGCGCGGATACCTGCCATACGGAGCTCGTACTCGTCCGCCGTCGGCGGTCTCGCTGCGATGAGCGCCGTTGGAAAGAACGGCGGCACGGTATTGGGGAAGATCACCTCAGCGACCGTCCCGTCCGACTCGAGCTCTTCGAAGCGACGCTCTATGTCCCAGTTGCGCGGCCTGCCGTCACCTTTTAGATCCTGCCAAGGGCTTTCGTACGAGGAGCGCCAGCGATCGAAGTCCTCGTGATACTTCTTCTCGAGGTACTCCTTGTACCCGTTGATGCTCGCTCCTGCGTGGCAGTCGGTCGAGATAAGTATGTACCGTTCTCCTTCGGGTGAAGATACTGTCATGACTGTCCTTTCTCGTCGAGTTTGAATACACGAATAGCGTTTTCTCTCAAGAACTTCGGCCAGACGTGGTCCCGGAACGGCACGTCGGGCAGTTCCTCGAAGATTCGGTCGAGGCTCAGTCCCATCGGGTAGTAGCCCGCGTACATGATCTTGTCGGCACCGCGGGTGTTGGCAAAGTGGACGATCGCCTCCGGGTAGTATCGCGGTGCAAACGCGCTTGTCATGTAGTACAGCCCAGGCCACTTCAGCATCAGCTTGACGGCAAGTTCCTCCCACGGCTCTGCGCCGTGGCGCATCACGACTCGTAGCTCTGGGAAGTCGTAGCAGATCTGATCGAAGTGGATGACGTCCTGGCAGGCAGTTGGGAGGCGAGGGCCAGCGACACCCGCATTCAATACGATCGGAATATCGAGGTCTATACAGACTTGATATATCGGGTAGTAGCGCCGATCGCTGACTGGCACCTGGGGGGTACAACCGGCAGGGAAGCTGGTTACTGCGACGATCCCGTGCTCATCGTACGCCTCGCGAATTTGGCGGACGGTTTTTGTGATCTCGTTCGGGTCAACTTCGAGCGTTGCCCGGAATCGGTCCGGGTGCTCTTTTATAGCGCGGGTTGCCGACTTCCCACCGAGACCTACGAGGCCAACGTCTATTCCGAAGCGATCCATCTCCGACAAGGTCACCTCGACTGGATCTATCTCTTCGTCGATTCCCTTCGGTACATCTTTGAACATGTACTCTGCCGGAAAGTTCATAGTCTTGCTCTCGTCGTCGCGAAACTGAGACTGCATGAACTCGTAGTAACGCTTCATGTTGGCGCTCGGGAACCCGATCATCAGGTCGACTACCCCGATCCCAGTAGGCATCGCCATCTTCTATACGCCTCCCATCTCGGTCAAGTCTGGATCGAGGTAGCGGTGTGAGCGCAGGTCAGCGACGAGCTTTGGAAGCAGGCGCGCCAAGTCGCTTCGATCCTTTTTCGACCACGAATGAAGTACATCGCTCAGGTGCCTCGCTCCTACCTCAGCGATACGAGAATGAATCTCCTTGCCCTTCACCGTGAGCGAGATAAGCGAGACTCTCCGATCTCCTGGATCTTCGCTGCGTTCCACGAGAGCCATCTCCTCGAGGCCTCTTACCTGCCTGCTCACCGCCGATGGGTCCATATGGGCAAGCCTGCCCAGATCGCCCAACGTCACCGACCCGCGCTCTCCGATATGGCCCAGGAGGTCGAATGCAGATCGAGAGAGGACAGTTCCCGACGCAGCAGACCACTCCGCAAACGCCCGTCTGCTCGCGTAGAGACGTACTAGTTGGTAAGTGGCGCTTTGGACCGTGATCGCTTCCTGGGCTTCCTCCATGAGTTAAGTGTAACATTAATAGGTGGACACAATCAAGTATTAAATCAAATAAGATACTGAAGAGATACAGCGGGTGGTATTGATGAGGAGAGCAACGAGAAGAGCTGGCAACCGCCGCCGTTGCCTCTTGTCGAGCCTCGAACAGGTCCCGACCGGGAACTAGCCAGCTCGCAGCTGATCTCGCAAGACCACCTTTTTCACCTTCCCCGAGGGGGTTCTGGGGAACTCGTCGACAGCCCGTATCTCTTCAGGCCACTTCTGACGCGTGAGCCCCGCGGCTTCAAGGTGGCGTCGTATCTCGGCAAGGTCTGGAGCGGGCGAACCCTCGCGCATGCGAAAGATCGCACAGCCGTGCTCGCCAAGACGCGCATCTGGCGCCGCGACAACTACGACTTCGGCGACTCCGTCCATCTGAGACAGGAGTCCTTCGACTTCGGCGGCGCTGATGTTCTCACCGCCGCGGATGATGATGTCCTTCTTGCGATCCGTGACTATCAGGTATCCGTCAGGGTCGAACCTCCCTACATCTCCGGTGTGGTACCAGCCGTCGTCGTCGATAGCCTCCTGTGTCAACTTGGGATCTGTATAGCCGATGAACCGATCCGGACCACGGCTGAAGATCTCCCCTGCCTCACCGGCCGCCACGTCATGCCCGTCGTCGTCGACGATGCGAAGTTCGATCTCGTCGAGGATCTTCCCGTCGGTGAAGAGCCGTTTCGACGCGGGGGCTGAATGGCGCGACCCAGTAACCGATGGGTGTTCGGTCGAGCCGTAGGAACGCACGAGGGAGATTCCGAGTCGCTCAGCGCGTTCGGCGACCGCGGTTGGTATGGGAGAACCCCCTAGGCCAACCATGCGCATCTTTTCCAAGTGCTCAGGTCGGAACTCGTCGGCATCGAGCAGGCTGGTCAGGAAGTACGTCGACCCTGTTCCCGCAGCGAGGTCCGCCTCGAGCATCGCTGCCAGGACAGTTTTTGGATCCCAGACGTCGGTCAGGTGTAGTGGGAGCCCTCTGTAGAGGGGAACGAGGAGTCCCGAGAGCATCCCTATACCATGGCCGACCGGCGCGCCGGTCAGGTTCGCTCTCGTACGTTCGTTCTGAAGCGTCGATAGCTGGTCGATCTCGAAGCAGAGCGTTCTGTGAGCGTGAACGACACCCTTTGGGTCAGCGGTTGTGCCAGAAGTGTACGCGACGAGCGCAGGCAGGGATGAGTCAAGGGCAGTCGGCGATGCGAGCGGACTACCGGAGTCAAGGAGGTGATCGAACGCGACGTCGCCGGCCGGAGGGTCCCCTACGACTATCACGCGTTCGAGGTTAGCTAGATCAGCTCTGAACTCCTCTAGACCTTCGAGGTAGTCGCGCTTTGCAAATCTATCCGCCGTTATCAGTGCCTTTGCTCCGCTTTGATCCAGAATGAAGCGAACTTCCTTAGGGCCGTAGAAGTGGACGATCGGAACTAGCACTGCCCCGAGCATCGCCAACCCGTAGAAGGTGATCGCGGCCTCTATCCAGTTGGGCAGTTGGAATGCAACGATGTCGCCCGGTCCAATCCCTTCGCTCATCAGTCCCGCTGCGAGTTGCCGCGCGCTCTTATGGAGATCGCCTGCGGTGCCAGTATAGGGATGTCCCTGTGACCAGATCCGAACCGTTCGTGAAGGATTTGAGAGAAGGCAGCGGTCGACTAGCTGGCCTAGAGTCTCACTTCCCCACCACCCTTTCTCCAAGTACTCCTTCGCGAGGTCCGTAGGCGGCTCTTTCAGGCCCCAGCGCCGGGCGAGATCCGTTGTTCCACCCGCGGAACCATATCTTGAGTACATTCTCACCTCCATACGTTCTTTGTGTCGATGAACGGCTTCACGCCGGGATGTCCGGCAGCTGAGACCTCGGGCCGGTTATCTCGAAGAGTCCGAGTAACCGCGCCGAAGGCAGCAAAGTGTCTGCTCGATCCTAGTGGAAGCTAATGCCTCTGTCGGAGGCTCCGAGGATAACGGCGATCCTACGATCGTCGAACGCGTCGGGGGCCGCTACTTCTGCCGATGGATGCTTCTCGCGCTGTGAACTGGCATGTTTAGCCCTCGACATCCAACTGTAGCGGTTTCCTATTGTGATGAATAACAAATCATCTGTCTAGTTTCCGTGTTCTCCCCAGTAGACGCTCTCTTACCTCCGCCCTATAATCCTCAGTTGAGTGCACCGGCTGAGTCGCTGCACCGGCCGAGCCAGAGACGCGCCAGGGGGTGTCGATGTTCCAATCTTCGAGGAGGCGGTTTTCGCAGCTGGCAGTCGTGGCGTTGGCGCCGTTGTTGGTGGTCACAACCACCGGCTTAGCCATGGGCGGCACCGGCTCGCTCTCCGCCGGGGCGGCGCAGGCGACCACCAGCTCGTACCCGCCGGCCCCCCAGTGGGTGTCGACCTCGCCGAACACGCCCCACCGACCGACTACCTGCCCGCCGGTACCGAACGATCCAAACACGCCGACCGCGGGCCAGACCGCCACCGCCACCGGTTCGGTTCCCTGGCCTCCGGCCCCGAGCGGCACCAACCCGCTCGACTTCGCCGCCTACGCCCACACCGCCACCCAGTTCCCCCCGGTTCGCCCGGCCAACTGGAACCAGCAGGGCAACAACGTGAAGCTGACCTCGGCCCGGGCCAACCCGTCGAGCGATCCGAACCTGGCCAAGAACCCCCAAGAGCTGTGCGGCGTGATGGGGAGTTCGGTGGACACCGCCTGGCAGACCACCACCGGCCGCCCCTCCACGGTGATCGCCGTCACCGACTCGGGGATCGAGTGGTGCGACCCGGCAATCGTCAACAAGATCGCGCTGAACATAGGCGCGCTCCCGCCGCCGGAGAACGCAGCCGGTAAGACCAAGGCGCAGCTGGAGGCGTCGGGGACCAAATTCTCCGACACCGACCCCTACGACCTGATGGGTACCGGGGTTGTCAACGCAGCTCAGTACACCAACGACCCCCGGGTGCTGGCCACCGCCGCCGCCTACGGCGGCCTGTTCTGCGCTACCGCCCGCGGCTCCTACCCCGCCCAGCCCGGCCTGGTCTCACCGATGGATCTGATCCGCGCCTTTGGCACCCCGACCCTGCCGAACGGATCCGCCAACCCCTTTTACTACGGCAAGCAGTCGCCGGCCGGTTTCACCGAGGCGATCGCCGGGTGGAACTTCGTGAACAACAACAACAATCCCTACGACTCCGTCCACTTCGACCACGGCACCGGCGAGGCGCAGGACTCGGGAGGTGCGGCCAACAACTCGGCCGCCGAGGTGGGCGCCTGCCCCAACTGTATGATCCTACCGATCCGGGTCGGAGACTCATTCATTACCTCCTCGAACCTCTTCGCCCAGGGGGTGCTGTTCGCGGTCGATTCAGGCGCATCCATCGTCCAGGAGGCCCTCGGTACCTACGACGTCACCGCGCCGGCCCGTGAGGCGATCGCCTATGCAGCGGCCCACGGTGTTCCCGTGGTGGCAAGCGCCGCCGATGAAGAGGCCTCCCATGTCAACGAGCCATCGGGTCTGGCCCACACCATTGTGGTCAACTCGGTCACCCCGGCCACCAACTTCAACCCGCCGAGCCAGCTCTACCTCAACGGGTGCACCAACTACGGCGGCAACATCGCGGTGAGCGTGGAGAGCACATCGTGCTCGTCGGAGGCGACCGGTAAGGCGGCCGGGATAGTCGGACTTGCCGAGTCGGCCGCGGCGAACGCCATGGCGGCGGGGACTATCTCCCCCTACCCAGGTCTCACCACGGTGTCCGGCGCGCCGGTCGCGTTGTCCGCCAACGAGATCAAACAGCTCATCACCATGTCGGCCGATCCCGTCGACTTTGGCAAGGCGGCGCCTCCGTACGGTCCGGCCAACAACTACTCGGTGTCGGGGACCGGCATCCCCCTGGCCACCACGACCCGCTACCCGAGCCAGGCGGGGTTCAACCAGTACTTCGGCTACGGCAGGGTGAACGCCACCACAATCGTGGACCGGGTGGCCGCCGGTCAGATCCCCCCCGAGGCACAGATCAACTCACCGTCGTGGTTCGGGATCGACAGTCCTACCGGCACGCTCCAGATCACCGGCATGGTCGGCACCCCGACGTCGCTCGCCTCGGGCTGGAACTACCAAGTGGACGTGGGGGTGGGGGTGCAGCCCGCGGTGGGAAGTTGGCACGTGGTCGCCTCCGGGTCAGGCACCGGGGTGCGGACCGGGCCGCTCGCCACCCTCGACTTGGCCCAGGTGGCCGCCCTCTTCCCCTCGGGGACCAGCTTCAGCGGGGGACCGGTGGGCGTCGGCGGGAGTCCGTCGACCAACCGGTTCACCTACTCGATCCGGGTGGTAGTGGAGGCGACCGGCGGGAAGACCGCAGGAATGATCGGGATCGCCCGACGGGCAGAGTATCTCCACACCAGCCAGAGCCAGACCACCAGCGTCCCGCACCACTTCGCCAGCTCGATCGATGCTTCCCCCACCTTGGCGCCCCTCGGACCGGGAGAGACCAACGTCCTGCTTGTCCCGACTGCGGACGGGTCGATCTACGCCTACGAGCCGAACGGCTCGGAGTTACCCGGCTTTCCGGTGCACACCAACCCGCTTCCGTACCACGCCGGTGAGGCGGCCTTCACCTCGGGCGCGGTAGGCACTGGCCCCCCCGGGACCGTACCGCGGGGCGAGATCATCGGGGGTGTCGCCGTCGGCGACCTGGCCCATGCCGGGGGTAGCGCGCTCGATGTGGTGACCTGTGACTTGGCCGGCTTGTGCTACGCGTGGAACGCACGCGGGCAGATGCTCCCGGGCTTTCCGGTCCGGACCAACCCCGCATTCTCGAGCCCGTCCGCCGTCAACTCCAATAACCGGTTACTGCCGGGCATCTTCGGCGCCCCAGCGCTGGCCGACCTGACCGGAAACGGCCAGTTGGACGTGGTCGCCGCCTCGATGGACCGCCACGTCTACGCATGGGGCCCGAACGGCGCCCCGGTCCCCGGATGGCCGGTGTTAGTGGTAAATCCGTCCCTGGTCACCGCGGTCAACTCGGTGACCAACCAGGTGACCTTCTCCGCGACGGCGAACGTGGCCCAGGGGACCAAGCTGATGGACACCCCGGCTATCGGGAACCTCGCCGGTGGAACTGGCCCTCCCGACGTGGTCGTGGGATCCAACCAGGAGCAGTACGGAACCCCCAACGCCAACCTGGGGTCGAGTCCGCTGAGCCTGCTGCTGTCGGTATCAAAGGGGGCGAACGCCGACCTGTTCGCACTCGAGCCAAACGGCACCTTGCACCCGACGAGCACCGGTTCGACCGCTCCGCCCGGCACCGACGCAAACGCCCTGGTGCCCGGGTGGCCCGCGTCCGTCGCCGACTTGCAGCCGGGGTTGCTTCCCGATCTCGGGGACGGGATCGTGATGAGCCCGGTGCTCGGCGACGTGGCCGGCAACGGGCAACTCGAAGTGGGGGTGAACAGTGCGGCCGGCCCAGAGTACGTCCTGAAGCCTAATGGCTCTTCGTTTCTCGGGACCTCGTCGAGCGGGTTGGCCAACGTCGCCGCCTCGACGGGACCGGGGCCGTTCTCCAACTCGACCGGGGTGCTCGCGACCAGCCTGCCGGCCCTAGGTGGTCCGGTACTCGCTCCGCTCGGGTCAGGGACAGGGGTGAGCCTGATGGCGCCGGCAGTGAGCATCGGCGGGCTGTTGAACCAGGCGATGCCTGCCCAGCAGACTCCGTCCCAGAGCCAGGTGGACGCGTGGAGCGCCACTACCGGCGCTTTCGACCCGGGCTTCCCCCAGCAGATGAACGACGTCGGGTTCATCGTTACCCCGATCGTGGCCGACGTGGCCGGCTCCACGCCCTACGTGGTAGAGGGCAGCGCGACCTCGGACATCCGGGCGGTAAACGTGAACGGGCAGGAGGCCCCCGGCTTCCCCAAGTTCACCGGCGGTTGGATGGTGAACAGCCCTTCGTACGGACCGTTCGGGACGCTTGGCACCCAGGTGCTCGCGGCAGGTACCCGCCAGGGGCAGCTGTTCGTCTGGAGCACCTCGACCCCCGCGTGCGCCTCGAGCGGGCCGTGGCCGCGTGAGCACCACGACCTGTTGAATACCGGGAACCTACAGACCACCAACGCGCCCGAGCCGGCATGCCCGTCACTAGCTGCCGGGTACCGCGCCGTCGCCTCCGACGGGGGTGTGTTCGCCTTCGGCGACGCCGGATTCTTCGGCTCGATGGGCGCTCAGGCGTTGAACAAGCCGATCGTCGGGATGGCCTCGACCCCTGACGGCAAAGGTTACTGGCTCGTCGCCTCCGACGGGGGTGTGTTCGCGTTCGGCGACGCCGGGTTCTT
>JAJYQJ010000061.1 GCA_021794655.1 Actinomycetes bacterium
TGTATGCGATCTCGTGCCCGACGGTGTCGCTGTGTGTTGGAGTTGGCGGCCTCGGCTTTGCTGAGATCTCAACTAACCCAACAGGTGGTCCTAAAGCTTGGACAAAGACTTTGATCGACCCAACAGGTGGTCACCCTGGAGGCCAGTATTCGAACCTGCTATCTACCATCGACTGTGTCGGGGAGAACTTCTGCATCGCAGGAGACGACTCGGGAGGGATCATCGTCACATCGGACCCAACAGGCGGGCCTTCTGCCTGGCATGTTTATGTGATTCCCGGCATGGGGGGGAGCTTCTCATGTCCTGCACCGTCGTTCTGTGTAGTGGCAACCGGTTCAAGCACCACCGGGCTTTCGGGAGCTAGCATCAACCCTCTCCTCGGTCCATCAGCGTGGCCGGAATCGCAGGCGGCTCCTTCTGGCTACATGTCGTGTCCCGCCGTATCGACTTGCTTCTTGCTATCCCAAAATGGAACGGTTCAAGTCGGTACGGCTTCGTAGGCGCGCGATCGAAGTGCAGGCTGTATTCACGAGCGACCGAGGCTACGTGTCGTGTCCCACGGTATCGGCTCTTTTTGGACTTCAAGGTCTCCTCCCTAAGCGCAGGTACGGCTTCGTAGGTTTAATTCGTGTTCACGAACGACGTGGTCTTAGATCAAACGGCGAGTCCGCATCTAGTCCGAAACTCTCGAAAACGCTGGGATAGGTCGGCAAGGGGAAGGGAGGGGTTCTGGCCTGGCTGCCCGACCGCCGAGGCTAACTGGGTGTGATTCCGAGGGTCCCGATGCACGAAGTTGGGTCCACGATCCAGGCGATATGGGGCCAGAGGCCTCGAGGGTGTTTAGGTTCTTTGACCTCCTGGTTGACCCGCTACTACAAGCTGCCAGCTGACCGTCCGTAGGCGATATGGGCGATTTAAGCCAGAGTTTGCCTGGAGTTCACCCAGATCTCGCGCAGAGGTCAACTTCGAGGTTTACGGTGGAGACCGAGACAAGCGACACGTAGGACGTAACGCCTAATAAGCGCTACGGAAGCCCTTAACGGACCCTTAACGGAAAGGTACTGATCATGTCTGATGATGGAGCTTCGATTACCGAGCTCTATAAGCCGCTCGACGATGCGCCGATTAACTCGAAGCACTGGCTCACCGTCTTTACGGCTGGAATGGGATTCTTCACCGACGCCTACGACCTGTTCATCATTGGAACTGTAACTGCGATCCTGACGCCGATCTGGCACCTCTCGACGAGTCAGGTGTCGCTCCTCAACTCGGTGTCGCTACTCGCGGCGGTGGCCGGAGCGCTCGTCTTTGGAAAACTTATGGACCTCTTGGGGCGCAAGGCGGTATATGGCATAGAGGTGGCCCTCTTGGTTCTCGGTGCGGTCGCGTCGGCGTTCGCGCCGAGCTTTGCCGTGCTCTTCGCGTTTCGCATCGTGATTGGTTTTGGGGTCGGCGGCGACTACGCGACGTCGGCGGTCATCGCGACCGAGTACGCGAACCGGAAGAACCGTGGTCGCCTCGTCGGAACGGTCTTTGCGATGCAGGGATTCGGGTTGCTCGCAGGTCCCGCGATCGCGGGGATCCTTCTCGGTGCCGGCATCTCACACGCTCTTGCGTGGCGCCTGATGCTCGGGATCGGCGCGATACCTGCCGCGTCGGTCATCTACCTTCGTCGCAAGATAAGAGAGACCCCTCGCTACAGCCTTTCGATCGAAGGCGACGTCGCGGCTACCGCTAAGACGGTGGAGTGGACGACGGGACAGACCCCGGTCGTCCCGCTCGCGAACCCGTCGACTTCGAGGCGCGCTGCCGTTCGAGCGAAGCTTACCGATAAGCCGTTCCTGACGCGCCTTATCGGGACGGCGGGTTGCTGGTTCCTCATGGATATCGCGTTCTACGGCAACTCGGTGTCGAGCCCGTTGATCCTAAAGGCCCTCCAGCCCAAAGCGACGCTTCTTGACAACATCTTGATTGCGGGGGCGATATTTCTAGTCTTCGCGGTGCCGGGCTACTGGTTGGCGGTCTGGCTGATGGACAAGATCGGCCGGAAACGTATTCAATGGCAGGGCTTCTTGGTGATGGCTATCTCCTTCGCTGTCATCGCACTCGTTCCCGGGTTGACGAAGAACCCGTGGGCGTTCTTGATCCTGTTCGGCATCAGCTACTTCTTCATCGAGTTCGGTCCGAATATGACGACCTTCGTCTACCCGGGCGAGGTGTTCCCGACTTCGATTCGTGGGATCGGTGACGGGATTTCTGCAGGAGGGGGCAAGGTAGGTGCGTTCGTCGGCGCCCTCATGGTCCCCTCCCTCCTAAAGTCGATCCACTTGGACGGAGTCATGGGTGTCATGGCGGCAGTGTCGGCAGTCGGTTTACTACTCACCCTCGTCGCGCTGCCCGAGCCGATGGGCATGAGCCTGGAGGAGTCCTCGGCGGAGCCGGGGACCGTCGCTTCCACGTCCGCTCCGTCTTCAACTCCGTCTTCCGGCGGCGTCGTGACGGCGGTCGCCTCCGGGCAGAAGGTTGCCGGATAAGGCTTACGTCGGATCGGAGATATCTGTCTCAGCAGCCGAGAGCGTAGCTGAGCGCCGAGCACACGCTGCCCATGACTGCTCGCCCCACGCTTCAGCTTCGGACCAGAAGGAGTCCGACCGTTCGGGTCGTTCTTGGTAAGCTTTCCGATCAGATCGGGCGAACTCCTCGTCGAGCGTGAACGTCGTACGCATGGATGCAGATATCGTAGTTGAATGCTATACCTGCCGGAACGGGACGATCTGGACATAGGCGGATCGGCTCGGCAGTGTGCACACTGCCGAGCGCCCGTGGGCCTCTCACCAGGGGAGCGAGGCGGTTGATACACCGTTGTGCGATGATCGTAGGCGGTGAGTGGCGACTCGTTCTACGAAGTGTTAGGGGTGGACGCTGGTGCGAGCCAGGCGGAGATCAAGGTGGCTTATCACCGCCTCTCTCGCCAGGTTCACCCGGACCTTGGGGGCTCGGATGCGCTCTTTCGGAGAGTCAGCGAAGCCTACGCGACGCTCTCTGACGAGCGGCGGCGGGCGTCCTACGACGCGCACCTGCGCTCCGCACGAGATCGCGTCGAACGTGACGATCGCACTGGGGAGTCCGACGGTGATTCGGGTTGGGTCCGAGTCGACGGACACCCGGGTGCTCCTCACGGAGCGCAGCCTCCACCTGGTTGGGATACGAGTGGCGGTGGCTGGACGGGTCCATCGGAGACGGGACGAAGTGGTGTGCCCGGAGACGAGCCGCGTGGAACTGCGGCCTATCACGACCGTGGCACTTTGAGTCAGCTCTTCAACGACCACCCGGCGGGATTCTTGGCGGTTCTCGGTGTGATCTTGGTGATGGTCGCGCCGGTCTTGCCGTTCGCCCAAGCGGTGTCTCTAGTCTTCGTCGGGCTCCTTTGCGTCGCGGCCGGGTGCGTCGCGCTGATCGGGAGCCGCCGGATCGGAGGGAGTAGCCGGACGCGGGGTTCATCCATCGATGACGTCGACGTGATGACCGGCACGCAGTTCGAGTTGCTCCTCGTTGGGCTGTTTACGAGAGCGGGTTACAGGGTGCGTCACACCGGGCGCAGGGGTGACCTCGGCGCCGATCTCGTGATAGAGCGCCCCGGGAGTCGCACGGTCGTCCAAGCGAAGCGCTCGACGGCGCCGGTAGGTCATCGGGCCGTCCAAGAAGCGGTCGGTGCGATCGCCCCATACGGCGCGAACGGCGCGATGGTTGTCACGAACGCGACGTTCACCGCGCACGCACAGGCACTCGCCAGTGCGAACAGGGTCATCCTTTGGGACAGATGGGCGCTGTTGAGGGAGATGACGCGCAGTCTTGGACCGGCGTCGGGGCCGGTTGGGACGCAGGGGGGTCGTTTCGGAGGAGCACAGCTCAGAACCGACCTGCGCCGCGGAGCCGGAGCGATCGGGCGGGCGGGGATCTTCGTCTTCTCCTTGTGGGCAGAGGGCTCGATTGGATCTAATTCTGCGCCGCGGCGTCGCCGCGGTAGAGGTCGCTGAGTTCGAGATGGCACGGGTCCCTGTATCGACAGGAGGCGGCTCCGGGAAGATATCGCGCACGCAAAGTTCGATCGTCGATGGTGGGGTGGACAAACGGATCTCTTACGTCGAGGCCCACGGAGTAGGTTTCAAGGCCCTCCCTAACGAAGTCCTGGCGGCGCTTGCCTGCCGGGAAGTACTAGTAGGAGTAGAGCTCTCGGCAACGTCGAACCTGCCACAGATCAAACGCAGACCTAACGGCTCCCACTACCAGCTGGTCGTCGCGTGGTGGGCGAGCACGAGTCGTTTCGTCTCCGTCGACGCTCGTCGAGAACTCGCTCCAGCCGGCGTAGGAAAGCTGCGACCCTGCGCCCCGTGGTCTGTGACCGCGAAGATCTATCGCCTACCAGCCGGCCTGCAAGCGACGACGTCGACGTGGCGGTTCGCGGGCAGCTCTGCTGGTCGGTCCAACTCCAAACGCATCGAGACCGACGATCCCTTGGAGGTCCTGCCACCTGGTGTCGCTGATCCGGTGAGGGGTGGCATGCGTGACGCGTGGAGACAGATGAGCAGCGACGAGGCAACCGAGACGGTCGTTGGATCGCTCGTCACCGAAGAGCGGGTGAGGGTTCTGCGCGCCGTTCGCCGGGCCGCTTCGGAGGCAGCGCTTGAGCGTGCCGACTGGAGCGTTGAGACGTTAGAGGCCCCGGTTCTTCAGATCTACGAGATCTGCGTCACGAACCCGGCGCTCGGGGGCGCGGCCGGCACGGTCATACGCCAAATTCGCAAGTAGAGGGGCACCCGTCGGCGACCTTCGGACGAACGTCGTTCATGCAGACCCTGAGTGTCGGGTGAGCTCGAGCGAGCCGCGCTGATGGGGAGTATTGGCTCTCGTTGGACCTTCTACGGGCAGTTGGCTCTGGACATTCATTGATTTTACGTATTACACTTAATGTGTGTGGAGATCCATAATTCGGCCAGACGGCACGGAATCCCGGACGAGGACATCGAGCACGCGTTCGAGCATATCGTTGCGTGGAACGAGCTCGACGACGAGGTTCCGCGATTTCTCGTTGCCGGTCCGAACCGGGCCCGCAACATCCTCGAACTCGTCTTTCTTGACTTGGAACGGGGCGTTGGTGATTCACACCATGTACATGCGAAAGACCACCGAATCCGAACTTTTTGGAGACTTAGGCAGTGAGTAAGCGAATCTACGGACAGACTGAGAGCGGAAGGCCTATTGATGACGAGCTCATCGATCAGCTCGCTGACGAAGCAGAGCGTGGCTACAGTGCAAGTCAGCTTCGTGGGAAGCGACGCGGGCGTGGTCGTCCACCACTCGGGGAGAGAGCCAAGTCGGTCGAATCGGTACGCCTTGACCCCGATCTCCGGGAAGAGACGATCGAACGTGCATCCGAAGAGGGAGTGTCTGTGTCCGAGATCGTCCGCAGGGCCCTTCGTGAGTACTTAAGAAGTGCGTGACCGCACGCACTCGTACGCGCTGAACACAATGTGTCCGGCTAAGGGGGGGAAGTTCACTCGCTCAATTGACGCTCGGCACCACCTTCGACCAGTGGAATCCAATGTCGGTGGTGCTCCAGATTGCCGGCTCTTCGGTGCTCGAGTGGACTCCGAGAACGACACCGTCGTAACCGTTAAAGAAGATCACTTGCTTAGTGCCTGAGCCGGTCCCGCCGATGAGGGGCTCGATCGGCTGCCACTGCTTTCCACCGTCCCTAGTGACGAGCAGTTCGCTCCGGCCTCCTACCAAAAATGTAGTGCCGGCCGACACCGAGTCGATGGAGCCGAGATACCCGAAGTTCAAAGGGCTCGAGTTAGTGCACTGCGTAGGGACCGACCCGAAACACGGGGTGTGGATTGCCCAAGTGCGTCCACCGTCTCGTGACACCGAGGTCGACTTGGGTTGAGCACCGGCGCTCGGCTCGCTCGCGCAGACTGCGGTCAGGCTCCCATCGGGTGCGAGCGAGAGGGCAACCGACAGCGCACCCTGGCCGCAGGGGAGCTCTTCGGTCGTCCAGGACGATCCGCCGTTTGACGTGTACCAGAGGGGAGCCGAGGACGCCGATCCGTTCTGTGTTCGCGTCGGGTTCGAAAGTAGGTATGCAGCTGAACTGCTCGCCCGGACCAACCAACTCTGTCCCAACGCCGGCTCCAGGGTAAGCGCACCGGCGCTCGCGTTCGCACCTGATGGCTGACTGGGCGAGGGCGCCCAGGTTCGCCCACCGTTGGAAGACTCCAGGAGCTGTAGTGGACAGGTAGTTGCAGGCGATGACACGCCTGAAGGGCACACTCCTTCGACCATCCACACCGAGTACCCGATCGCAGCGACGGCGGTTACCGTCCCCGGCTGGGCATCGGGATGCCATGTGACTCCGCCGTTGTGGGTCACGAAGAGCTTCGGTCCGTAGACGAAGCCATCTCCATGGTTGTCGAAAGCAAGAGAGGTGGCACTTCGGGAGCTGGCGCACGGCCAAGTGTCAACGGTTCCGAGGTGGGTGAAATGCGCACCGCCGTCGGTTGTCTTCGCGATGAACGACTGGCAGCTTGAGGAGTTTGACGGCCGCTTGTCGAACAGGCCGTAGCCCTGCCTCGGGTTGAAGAAGGCAATTCTATCGAGTGTGGTTGTAACCTGGCCGGCGCCGGTAGCGCCCGTGACTGGAACGGTGGTCTGTGCTCGCGAAGTCGAAGTCGAAGTCGAGCCGGCCGAGAGCGAGGGAGATCCGCCACATCCTGCGGAGACAACTATGACGACGAGCATTAATAGCCACGTAGCCGGAACGGTTCGGCGCTGCCGCGGCGTGGTCACGAGCGTATCTTAGGACGAGTTTCTGTTAGAGGACATCGCGGTCACGAGCCCCACGGAGATCTGCCCGATGATCCGGTTCCCGTTGGGTTTGCCCGCGGTTCAAGATGTGTCCGAGTTAGTGGGGACGGAGGGACTCGAACCCTCACTGGAGGCGGTTTAAGCGCCCTGCCTCTACCGATTGGGCTACGTCCCCATGTCTAATCAGTCCAAGCAACATATCACTGGGTGGTCGAACTATCGTGCGCCGCCCGGGCGGAGCGTAAAGATCGCCGGGTGTGCCGTGTCCACATACGAGTTCGTCGCAACGCATGTCGAAGGAGACTTACAGGTTATCCAGCCGATCTCGTTCTCGTTAACGTCGACGGCGCGTGACGTCCAAGTAGCGCCGTTGTCAGCCGTGATGAGTTCTCTGACCCCATGAGGCGTTACGACCACCATCCAGCATGTAGGGCCGTTCGAGCACCAGATTCCGAAGCTGTTTTGGATGCTATAGCCGACGGGCAACGGCACACTAACCCAAGCGTCGGATCCGCTCGGGCGCTTGAACAACTTCAGCAACTGGACTCCGTTGGGTGTCGCTCCGCTCGTCGAGGAAGCGTTAGGTGCACTCGCTAACATCCAACAGCTTCCATTTCGAGCGCACGCAAACGAGCTGATTTCGCGTACGTTAAAAGGAAGTGTATTGAGACGCGACGCGCTCATGTTGTTTTGGAGCTCCAAGACATACGATTGGCTAGAAGAGCCTTGGGAAGTAAACGCTACGTCACAACTGCTGATCGTGTGACAGGAGATATCGGGAAGAAATAGCCCTTGTCGACTCCGGGCTCTAATGAAATCCCACGACCGTCCGGCGTTGTAAGTTATCGCAACGCCCCCGTCGTCGAGGGCAACGACGCATACGCGCGGTCGTGGACACGCGAGAGCGGAAAAGCTTCCGACCTGAGTCGATGTCAACGTCGTTCTGTGAATCCGCCATCTCGTTCCAAACGTCACGCCACTCGTATCTGCGAGCACGGCAAGAGGAGTTGAGTCGCTGGTGCCCGCGCTAGCGATAGCGAACGCAGCGCACCAGTTCGACGAGGAACACGCGACCGAGGGAGCAAAGGTGCTCGTGCCCGGTAGCTGGACCCCTCTCGTCCAGCTCTTGCCGCCATCGAGTGAGTCGAGCAGTTCGACCGAACGATCCAAGTTGGCCGTCGTTAAGCAACGTTGGCCGCGTCCACACGCAATCTCGCCAACTCCCGCGACGCCCGTCGCGATCGTGCCAACTTGCCACGAAACTCCGCTGTCCAACGAGACGGCGACTTCGGGTGAGTTGTAGACGGCGTTAAACCCCGATGCGAAGCAGCCTCGGCTCGCGCAGGAAAGAGCGAGCATGGGTCGGAGCCCGCCGGGAGATGCGATCTTGCGCCAACGGTGGCCGTAGTCGGTGGTCATGATCGCCTGCACGCCGTCTCCGGCTACGCAGACTCCAGGTTGGGGGCAACCGAGCTCGGTCGACGCGCCAATTCTAACAGTGGCGCTTTGGTGCCATGTCTCCGCGTTGTTAGAGCTCGAAAAGATCGAATCCTGGGCAGGGAAGTGTGATCCGACGAGCATTCCTTCTGCCCAACATGTAGTTGGTCCAGCCCCGTTAGGGCAGGTTACAGTCGCGTTGGGATAAAGAGCGGGGAAGGAGTTGTCGGCGCGCCAATTGCGTCCTGAGTCGAGCGAAACGATCGCTTCCAAGGATGAGCCGTTTACGGTCTGAGTGGCAGAAGTCTGAGGCATCGTCGACGGCGCTGCAAGCGCGACGCATAGCTGGAGAGAACACGACAGTTCTTGAATCCATCCAAGACCCCGTGGAGCCTGGACCAGGTTCCAGGAAGCGGCGCCGTCGGTGCTCGACCAGACCGCCGCCACCGACGCAGTAGTCCACAGGTATGGATTGATGGTCCCGCCCGCGATACAAAGGGACGGAGAAGGACACGATACCGAAGTGATCCGCGCTCGAAGTCCCGGTACGTCTGATCTGGTCCAGGTTTTGCCTTGGTCGGTCGTTCGCGAGACCAGAGGACCGCTCGCCGCGACGCACTCAGCGGCGCTCGGGCACGAGATGGAAGGGGTTGTGTAAGCGTAAATGTTGTCGCGGCCTATCGAACGAGCTTTGGGAGGCCAGCTTCCCGCCGTCAACGTCATACGCGGGTTCCCCGCGACGGTGACAAACTGGCCAGATCCAGTCATCCCCACCCCGAAACACCATCTCGAACTCGGACAAGTTCCAGTTACGACGTTTCCGACGGCTGTAGGGAACGTCGTCCGGTTGGACGCCACCAACGGCGCAACTCCTCTGGTAGTCGCATCCAAGACTCGCGTGTTCTTCGAGCTCAGCCCGACGGCCGTTACCACACAGAGCGCGACCAACGTTGCTGCGAGCGACCACTTGATCGCACGCAGAGCGCGGTCGTAAGGCCTCATCCCGGCTGGTCTTGAACCCAGCATCTGATCCGGCGACGTGGGAACTCCGTAGCCTGGGAGAACGCTCGCGTCGTCCTCTTTGGGAGAGAGCGAGCGTGGTTGGGTTCTCCACAGTTTGCCCGGCCACCAGTTCGCCCGACCCAAGACCACCGCGACGGAGGGGACCATCAGGGTCCTCACCACGAAGGAGTCGAGAAGAACTCCGAGCGACAGACCCGTACCGATCTGGCGTACTTGGCCGGAGGTCGCGACCGCGAGAACTGCGAACGTACTCGAGAGAACTAGTCCGGCTGCGGTGACGGTAGACCCTGTCGCCGATATCGCTTCACGGACCGCGACGGTCGGCGGTCGCTCTACGGACTCTTCGCGAATCCGGCGCATCACCAAGATGTTGTAGTCCTCCCCGAGCGCCATTATGAATATGAACAAGAAGAACGGCAGCGAGAAGTTGACGCCGGGTTCCCCTGCTGCGATGACGAAGATCAATACCGATAGCCCCATCGACGCGAGGAACGAAAGAGCGACAGTCGCGACCATGTAGATCGGCGCCACGAGACTCCCGAGACCGAGCGCCAGAAGAATCGCCAACAAGACGAGGACGACCGGGACGATATGGACCACGTCGGCGCCGGAGACGGCGCTCACGTCGGCGGCCCCGGCCGCCTGCCCGGTCACACCTTCGGCGATCGCTCCCGTGCGTCGTCCGGCGCTCCTGACGACAACTCTCACTTGAGCCGACCGCGGCCGCAACCCCCTTCTGTGAGGGAGGGGTCAAGGCCGACGGCGAAATGAGTGAGCACCGTTGCACGAATTGATACACCCGTGGTGTAGTATCGAACATATGATCGTAGTACCA
>JAJYQJ010000129.1 GCA_021794655.1 Actinomycetes bacterium
CAGGACTTGCCGGCGATATTTCGGGCGCCAGAGCACGTGACACTTCGACGAATAGACTACATTGCGGCTTGATCTATAGGACTGCTTTGCCATCGGTACCACTCTACAACGAGGGTGTGTCAGCCACCCCACGGCTAAAGCCGGGGGCTTGAGGGAATCTCCCCCAAGCCCAGGTTGACCAGACCAAGACATTGAAAAAGGAGGTGAACAAGATGTCTACGTTGTACACAAGCGAGAAGACCCACCAGCAGATGCTTCCTCAGTCTGCTGCTCTGGAATTCGCGTCAGCAGAGAACCTAAAGGGTATGGACGAAACGGGGCGCGAACACCGGGGTAACCCGGTAACTGGTGTGCAACATGGTCGAGGGGAGACTGTAGAGGATCACCTTTCTCTACAGCGTCACTCTGTAGAACAGGACAAGTCCTGTAAAGCAGAAGATCGGGGCCAAACGGTCCCACCTAGTATTACCGCGTCACGGGTGTTCGTGGTTGACCGCCACGGTCGCCCGCTCATGCCTTGCCACCCAGCCAGGGCGCGCAAGCTTCTTTCGTCCGGACGGGCCAGGGTCCACCGCCTGGCCCCGTTCGTGATCCGTTTGGTGGACAAAGTTGTAGAGCAGTCAGAGGTGCCCGGAGTCGAGGTTGGTATCGACCCAGGGTCGAAGTTCACGGGAGTGTCGGTATTTCGTGTGAGTAAAGAGAACGTACGCCACGGTCTTATCTCCATCGAGACAGAGCATCGTGGACAGCTCATTCACAAGCACATGGGCCAGCGCTCGAACTACCGCCGCAGGCGTAGGACGGCGAACCTCCGATATCGCAAGCCTCGTTGGGGCAACCGATCTCCTATGTCTTGTGCGAGCTGTGGGAAAAACGCTCGTCATGGGAGTCGGTACTGCCGCCCTTGTGCCAGCGCACGGAGCTTTGTGGATGGCGGCTATCGTCGGCATCGCCTCCCGCCGAGTCTGCAACATCGGGTGGACTCCACCATGTCAATAGTGTCTCGACTACGTAAGTGGGCGCCAGTTACGGCTATCCACCAAGAGCTGGTGCGCTTTGACATGCAGAAGATCCAGAACCCTGATATTTCCAGTGCTGAGTACCAGCAAGGCACTCTGGCAGGTTACGAGGTACGTGAGTACCTATTAGAAAAGTGGGGAAGGCAGTGCGCGTACTGCGGAGCGAGTGGGGTTGGGTCTGGCTCTGTGCCGCTCAACATCGACCATATCCAGCCCAAAGCCCGTGGAGGTAGCGACCGGGTCTCCAACCTCACTCTGGCGTGTGTTTCCTGCAATCAAAGAAAAGGCACAAGCGCGGTTGAAGAGTTCTTAGCCGGGGACCCAGGAAGACTAAAGAAGGTCCTAACCCAGGCGAAGGCGCCACTCAGAGACGCTGCTGCGGTCAACGCTACCCGTTGGGCGCTGTGGCGAGCACTGAAGGACACAGAACTGCCGGTCTTCATCGGATCAGGCGGGCGCACCAAATGGAATCGAAGCCGGTTTTCTGTAGCTAAGTCCCACACGCTTGACGCACTGTGTGTGGGCGATGTAGGTGGCGTTGCTTCCTTCCCAGGAACGCTTCTGTCTCTGAAGGCGACAGGGCGGGGTTCCTATGCCCGCACAAGGCCCGATGCCTACGGGTTTCCCCGTCTCTCCTTGCCACGGACAAAGGTTCACTATGGGTTCGCTACCGGCGATCTTGTACGAGCGGTCGTTCCTAGAGGCAAGCACGCTGGCACTCATCTCGGCAGGGTAGCCGTGCGTTCAAGTGGGAGTTTCAATATTTCATGCAAAGGAGGCACCATGCAAGGGATCAGCTACCGTCACTGCACGCTCTTACAACGCGCAGATGGCTGGGGATACAAACAGGATAAGGAGGTCGGGCCAAAGGCCCGAGTGGGACTATCCCACCGCAGGGCTGAAGCCGGGGGTTTCTCGTCCCACACCCATTTCCGATGAGTGATAGACCGCTTGATGAGCCGACGACACCCGAGCCGACGACACCCGAGCCGACGTCAGCTGAGCCGACGTCAGCTGAGCTGGCGGAGTTGAGCGAGCGCAGTTCGCAGTTCGAGTCGGCGACGCCGGGCGAGATCGTCGAGTGGGCGAACGATCGCTTCGACGGCTCGCTCGTACTAGCGTGTTCCTTCCAGGATCTCGTCCTGCTGGACATCGCGACGGCGGTGAATCCAAAGATCGACGTCGTCTTTATCGACACCGGAGCCCATTTTCGAGAGACGCTCGAATTCGTGGAGATGGCGAAGGAGAGGTACGAGCTGAACTTGATCGTCACGGCGCCTGCGCCGGGGTCCGACCTTCACCCGTGTGGCTCGAAGCGTTGCTGCGAGTTCAGAAAGGTAGCTCCGTTGAGGGGAGTGCTGTCGGGCTACGAAGCGTGGGTGACGTCGCTCAAACGTGTCGACTCGCCGACGAGGAGCGAGATCTCTATCGTTGGCTACGACGATACGTTCGGCCTCGTGAAGATCAATCCGTTGGCGACGTGGAGCGACGAAGACGTGTACTCGTACATAAACGATCACGACTTGGCGAACCATCCGCTCTTTGACAAGGGGTACTTATCGATCGGTTGCGAGCCGACGACGCGGGCGGTCATGCCAGGTGACGATCCGAGAGCTGGACGATGGTCAGGGACCGCAAAGACGGAGTGCGGGCTCCACGTCGCCCACACGTTGGAGTGACCCGCAGAGTCGAGGTGAGTGGACCCGAGCCTGACCGATGGATCACGGAGACGGGGCGAGACGGTGGCTGGTAGTTTGCTTGATCCCGTAAGTCGCGTGTTGAAGGTCTCTGAGTTGGAGGTGGTGAGAGACGGGGTGCACGTTCTCGACGGGATCAACTGGGAGATCTTCCCGGGTGAGCGATGGGTGATCGTTGGTCCGAACGGTTCTGGAAAGACGACGCTGTTGAAGGTGGTGGGCTCCCGGCTGTGGCCGACGCGAGGAGACGTGGAGATTCTGGGATGTCGCTTGGGAACTGTGGACATGAGAACGCTTCGTTCGCGGATCGCTCTCGTCAGCAACTCGGTGATACGTCAGCTGAGGCCTGGACTCAGTGCTCGTGAGGTCGTTGTTACGGGTCTGAACGGGGCGTTGGAGACGTGGTGGCACGAGTACCGCGATCAAGACTGGGAAGAGGCCGATCGGTTGCTTGACGAGTCCGATATGCGTCGATCGAGCGACGATCGTGATGGAGGGGTTAGAAGCCGGGTCTTTGGAGTGATGTCCGAGGGTGAGCGCCAGCGAGTGCTCTTGGCGCGCGCTCTCATGGGGCGTCCCGATCTGATGCTGTTCGACGAACCGGCGGCCGGTCTCGATATCGGTGCTCGAGAACTCCTCGTGAAGAGGTTGCGTGCGATCGCGACGGACCCGTCGAAACCCCCGTTCGTGCTCGTCACGCACCATCTCGAAGAAATTCCGCCCGGCGTCACGCACGGGGTGTTGATGAGGGGCGGACGGTTTCTTTGCAGCGGCAGACTCAACGACGTGATGACCTCTCAGGCGGTGTCGGACTGCTTCGAGGTGGACGTCGAAGTCGGCGAGGAAGACGGGCGGTGGTGGACGAGGGCGATTCTTTGACTTATCGGCCGTCGTTGGGTGTGGCCGCGGCAGTTGACCTGGGGGTTGAGTTTTCGTTTGCAATGAGTCGGCTGTGAGTGTAATAAGTAGGGGAACGCGGGGAGGCGCCGACGGTGTCGGCGTAGCGCATTTCCCGACCATCCACCACTTTGAACAGATCCCGTTGTAGGGTCTCTTAGCTAAGGGAAGGTAGGTCGAAGGGAAGTGACGCCGGTGGTCCTGCTGGTCCTAGCTATTGTCTGGATCGTAGTCTTAGCACCTGGATTGATAAAGCGATGGAGGGAGCGACACTCCGTCGAGTCGATCGACTCTTTTCACTACCAACTACACCTCTTGGAACGTACCGGACCAAAGCTCGTGGAACCGGCGTACAGTCTGAACAAGTCGGCCACTACAAGTCGTCGCCGTTCAAATAGCGCGGGCGGATATCAGTACGACGCGGCGAGTAGAGCACGGACCGGCTCGAATGGGAGTCTCGTTCTTTTGAGGCCACTCGACGACCGAGACGCAGTAGAGTTGGACGACGACAAAGTCGTAGACGACGATCGGGGAGGACGTTACGAGAGAGTTGGCCTTTGCGCGGTTCCCGACTCAAAGACGAGTTCGATCGGTCGTCGAGACCCGGAGGCGTACCGTCGACGCCAGGTGCGCAAGCGTCGTCGAGATCTACTCGCCGGGATCGTCGTGACGTTGGTACTTACCGGAGCGCTGGGGTTCATCCAATCGTTCCGAGTGCTTTGGGTGTTCACCGTCCTGTCTGCGGTCGCGCTAGCGGGATACGTCGCGCTTGCGGCGTACGCACAGTCAATCGAAGAAGCGAGTCACGCACGCGGGCGGCGCCGCGAAGCGTCACGCGCTAGCGCTACCGAGAGACGGCGGATGGCATCGTATCGCGACGACGAAGATGAGATCTACGAAGAGGGGTTTGGAGATCGTTACTACTACGGTGACGTCGAGTTAGATAGCTACGACGTCACGGAGAGAAGGGCGGCGTCTCGCTGAGCCGAGTTATCGGACCTGATATCGGGGCGGTAGAACTTGGAACGTGTGCCCGCGTTTGGCCTCGATCGAGAGAGATTGACTCCGTGACCAGTGCTTGGGTGGAACGTGAACTACCGGGCCGGGAAAAGCTGTATCCTGTTTAGATCCTTCGGGGGTGTAGCTCAGCTGGAAGAGCGCTACGTTCGCAATGTAGAGGCCGAGGGTTCGAGTCCCTTCACCTCCACCCGTGTTCCGTATTCGAACTCGGACACGGTGAAGACCCCGTCGAAGGGCGACCGGTGCTGCTCATGGCAGAGCCGGCCGCCTTTCACGTCGAGGCGTTCGAACACCGCGGCGTTGAACAGCTTGCGGGTGCGGTCGTTGGCCTTGCGGTAGGCGTCGTCGCACCGGGTGGCGAGTGAGGCGGCCAACTCCAGGATCTCCTCTGCTCGGTGACGTCGGCGTCGAGGTCGGCGAGGCGATCCTTGGCCGCGTCGATGGCCGAGCCGATCCGGGCCTGCTCCGTCTTCAAGGTGGGCACGTCGATAGCCCCGCCGTAGTAGGCGTCGAGCAGCTTCCTCCGCTCGCCCTCAGCCTTGGCAAGTTGACGGCTAAGTAGCTCGCGCTGGGCGGCGTCGGATTGTTGACGCTCGGTGATCTCGGCGGCCATCTCCTCCCGCAGTCGCTCGGCCCATGACTCGGGGAGCTGGATGCGCCGGTAGAGGTCTTCGACTTGGGCTTCGAGGTCGTCGGCGGCGGCATAGGGCTCCCGGCTGCACACCCCGCAGTGGAGTAGACCCTTCAGGTAGTGGGGGTGCTTGCGCTCGCGCGTTCCTCGCGCCGCACGCGCCGCGAGCAGTTCTTGGACCCGGCGGAAGACCTCGGGATCGATCAGCGGCTCGTGGGTGCCGGGGTACTGGATGCCGTTCCACTCCACGACGCCGATGTAGACCGGGTTGGCGAGGATCTTGGCCAGGCCCTGCCAGGTGATAGGTACGGCGGGCTTGCCCCGCACGCCCTGGTTGGTGAGGCCCTGGTGGGCCAGTTCCCCCGCCAGACGTTGCAGGGTCCATTCCCCGGTGACATAACGCTCGAACGCGCCGGTGATGAGCGGCGCACGCTCAGGGTCGGGCACGATGCGGGCGACCTGGCGGCCGCCGACGACTTCGCGCAAGTTGATGTAGCCGAGGGGGGCGCCGTGGGGGAAGCCGCCCAGCCTCACCTTTTGGTTGAGTCCCTTCTTGATCTTATTCGCCAGGTTGGCCGAGTAGAACTCGGCCATCAGAGCATGGATGCCCTTGACCAGCCGCCCTGACGCGGTCTCCTCCACGTTCTCGGTCACCGAGACCAACGCCGCGCCGCGCCGGCGGAACAGCGCCCGGATGGCCACGTGGTCCTCCATGTTCCGGGCCAGCCGGTCGATCTTGTGGACCACGACCGCGTCGACGTCACGGTCCTCGGCGATGCGGGTCAGCATCGCCTTCAGGGCCGGTCGGTCGGCACTGCGGTCCGACTCGCCCCGGTCCACGTTCTCGTCGGCGAACAGCCACCCGGCGTCACGGACGTGGCGGGTGCAGGCTTCGCGTTGGGCCGGGATCGAGAAGCCCTCCTCCCCCTCCCCCTCGCCCTTCTCGGCCTGCTCGCGGGTGGACACCCGCAGGTAGATCACACAGCGCATCGCATCACGCTCCTTCGGTTCCAATCCATGTATGAGGGCTCCATTGGCGCTAGATTGCAAGTCCTCGCCAACGCGAGGACCATCACCCGACCCGGGCCGACTCGTCGGCTTGGGTCGGGCGGGCACGTTCCGCCAGCCGGGCAGTCGATGCCACCGGACGGGGCCAGCTGGCCAGCTCGGCCAAGCGCAGCC
This sequence comes from Actinomycetes bacterium, assembly GCA_021794655.1. Classification (GTDB taxonomy): domain Bacteria; phylum Actinomycetota; class Acidimicrobiia; order Acidimicrobiales; family RAAP-2; genus JAJYQJ01. Next base: position 6,447 of record JAJYQJ010000129.1, read on the forward strand.
GGACGCCTTCGGCGCCGAGGGGCGCCCACACGGCATCCTCCGGCCGACAGGTTCAAGCAGTTGGACGCAGCCAATCGCTACGCCATCGTCTACCGGCTCAAAAACGAGGTTTTGGGATGCTTCCATCATGCTCGGTCGAGGTCACGCAGCACTTGGCCGAGCAGGTCCCGCAGCTGGCCGGAGTTCGAATAGCGACAACGCAACACCACTGCGGTCAATGATAGCATGCTATCATTGCTGTATGGCACAGCTCTTGGTCCGCCAACTCGATGAGGACGTGAAGGACGCGCTCCAACGCAGGGCTCGAGCCCATGGGCGCTCCACCGAAGAAGAGGTTCGCGAGATCCTACGCGATGTCGTGCGGGCAGGGCCGGCCGAGCCAGTTCGGCTTGGGTCGGCGATCTCGTCGCGGTTCCGCGGCGAGGGAGTCGAACACGACTTCGCCGAGTTGCGTGGTCACCCCGCGCAGGGGGCGGACCTTTCGGAGCCATGATCCTGCTCGATACGAACGTGCTGTCGGCACTCATGCAATCCGAACCAGAGGCCGTAGTGGTCGACTGGCTCGATGCTCAGCCGTCGGAATCGATCTGGACGACGTCGGTCACGCTTTTCGAGATCCGAACGGGTTTGGATCTCCTGACGCCGTCGCGTCGACGTCGGCATCTCGAAGCTGCCTTCGAGCGGGTCCTCAACGAGGACCTCGATCTACGAGTCCTCGCCTTCGACGTCGCCGCTGCAGACGCAGCCGGTGCAGTCGTCGCTCGAAGCCAGCGGGCTGGCAAGGCGGTCGAGGTACGGGACGCCCAGATAGCGGGGATAGCACTAGCCCGGAAAGCAACCGTCGCGACCCGCAACATCCGTCACTTCAGGGATCTCGGCGTGCGCCTCGTCGATCCCTGGAGTCCGGCCGGCCGCCCGAAGCAGTGACATCGAAGCTCCCGGATCGACGACCTCCAGCACCTGGTTCAGCAGCTTCCGCAGTTCTCTTCGGTTCGAATAACGACAACTCATCTCCAACCGTTGTTTTGAATCTTCGCGTCTTTCGGGCTGACCGTCCTGGCCTTTCATGCTGTGTCGTAGCGTTTCCCCGGGGTTGTCCACAGGGTTTATCGACCTGATTATCGACGCGTGATCACGCATCCCTACGCAGCCCTACGCAGATGAGCGCGCGCCACACCGCCAGAACGCTGGACGTTTGAGGCGGACGGCCTCGAAGGGGTGGCGCTACCCCGCGTTGCCTTACGCTGCCCTACCGCAGCGTAGGGCAGTGCCCTGCTCGGCGAGACGGGCGGAAGGCGCCGCTGGCCAGACTCAGTTGATTCCGGGCTCGGGGGATCTCTCCTGGCATCACAAGCGCTCAACGTGCTGTCGGCCGGTTGACCGCGAGTACCACACCCGCGTCTCTTGCCGTGTAGTAGGGCGCGTGGATGCGCTTGGCTTGGTGGCCGGCGTCCACCAGTGGGTGTTTGGTGGTGATCGCTGTCTTCGAGGTTGCAACCGGCTGTGATTGCTTTGAGGAGGTACTCGGCGGTCTGGGCGGCTGGGGAGGCCGTAACCGGCTTCGATGTTCGCGTTGGGGGCGACCGAGGCAACAGCGGCGACGCGACGAAGTGCCATGAAGGCGCCGTCGAGGTTCATCTGCTCGTGGTCGGCGCTCCGGAGGCAGACCGCGATCCAAGCCACGAGGTGGCGACAATCGGGCGGCCGCCAGACGCGATCGCTCAAGCCAAACGGTATCCCAGGCGTTTGCGGACACGATCGCCGCATCGGCGAAACGTTGGATTCGCGGCTCTTCAACCTGGGTGGCGAGAGGTCCTCGGGATAGTAGGTCCCAGGGCCGTAGAGCCGTGGCGGACGACGACGCCACCGGCATCGAGGAGCTGGCGTGTATCAGCCGCGCCGGCGGCGGCGAGGAGATTGCGCGTCCCTTCGGTGCGGATCCGGTTGTTGCGTTCGGCGTAGCCCGCGATCTCGTCGCGCTTGTCGGGAAGATCGGTGAGCTGGTGTATGACGAGATCTGGGCTGAAGGCTTTGACCGCGTCGAGAAGGAGGTTGTCCCGGGCATGCCTATGCACTGCCTCGATCAACTTCGTGACCGAGGGACGCCGGCGTGGTAGGCGTGGGACTCGAACTCCGCCAGTCCAGGTGGCTTCGGGCTTCGGTAGAGGAGTCCGCTCGCAGCGTATCCCGAGTGGTGCATCGTACTCGAGCTGTCGTGAGTGTTGCTTCGGCTGTTCCTACGGGTTGCAGTTCGAGCATTCTCCAGGATCGGCGCGATCCTCGATGGAGACGACAGCCCGGGTCTCTCGGTGCTCGCACGCCGGGCAGCCGTTGATCTCGGCTCGGGGACGGGTCACCTCCGTGCCGCACCAAGCGCAAGGCACGCCGAGGAGGACGTCTATGCGTCCCCAGCCAGGTGCGCCGCAGCCTGGGCAGCGGGCGGCGATCCGGCCGGCGAGACGCTCGGCGGCGGCCAGGTTGCGCACGACGAGCGCGCAGGCCAAGAACAGGCTCATCGGGGTGAGACCCATCACCCGGCACCACCCCTGGGCGCAGCAGACCGGCGGGTGCTCGGGTGGGGCGAGTACCTCGGGGCGCGAGAAGTCGAGCGCGATTGACGAGGGCCGCAGTGCGCAGCGAACCTTGCGGAACAGCGTGGGGCAGGTGATCCGGGAGTAGACGTCGGGATCAGGACCTGCGCTCCGTCCCAGTTTGAAGCGGGAGAACTCGGCCGTGCGTTCGTCGTGTGCCTTGGTCTCTTCTGTTCAGATCCGTATCACCCGAAGCCCCGGGATGTCGTCGTAATCACCATCTTGAGATACGACCGCCAGGTCGTTGGCGATTGCGGTCGCAGCGATCCACGAGTCGTTGATCGGCATTCGCATGCCCGCGTCCCGAAGGGCAAGGCGCAAGGCTCCCCAGGCATGGGCAACTCCCTCGTCGACGGGAAGGGGGTCGAGCGCCGCCGCGGCGGAGAGAGTCTCCAGCCGTCGTGCCCGCGTCGGTCCGTCTGGTGCCGCGAGGACCCCGAGCCGTAGCTCGCCCACAGTAACGACGGACACGGCAACGCGCTCGGGCGGGCGAGAGGAGAGCGGCCGATCCTGCTCGACGGCGATGAAGAGCGACGTGTCGGCGAGCGCAAGCTCTCCATCGACGTTCTCGCCGGACGAAGTCATGCGATCGGGAGGTCGTCGGTCGTATCTGGTAGGAGATCGGCGAGTTCCCGGGAGAGCCCCGGATCGGCGCGCCATCGGTAACTGTGTTGGAAGAAGGCGCTCCACGCCATCGACCTCGGCCGAGTGGGCAGTGGCACCAGTTGGGCCACAGGACGGCCGCTCACCGTCACTCTCAGGCGTTCGCCGTGCTCGACCCGACGAAGTACGGCGCTGACGTCGTTTCGAAGGTCGCGTGCAGGGATGTCGGTCACGACTGCATTGTAGCATCGTTGCTACGCCAACCTTCTATCAGCACCTTGAGTCGTTCTCGCAACTCAGCCGGGTTTGAACATGACGTCATCTTCTCCACCGGGAGGATGATATCAAGCTGTCATTGCTGTATTGCACAGCTCTTGGTCCGCCAACTCGATGAGGACGTGAAGGACGCGC
>JAJYQJ010000095.1 GCA_021794655.1 Actinomycetes bacterium
ACATTTTTGGGGTCCACCTCGGGTCGGTCCACCTCGGGTCGGTCCACTTCGGGCCGGTCCACCTCGGGTCGGTCCACCTCGGGTCGGTCCACCTCGGGTCGGTCCAGAGCGCCTCAGACGACGTCTCGTCGGCAACCTCGTCCCCGCGACCACCGCGCCGAAGAACACTAAGGTGGCAAAGACTAGAACTCCTGGCGCGTCGACGAGTTTCAAGACGAGCACGCCGGGTATGGACGCGATGAAACCCGCGAGCGTGCCAAGAAGGGTTAGTCGTGCGTTTAGCGCCGCGAATCCGACGTCTCCGAGAGTCCCACCGACCGCTCCGTTACCACCTCGCTCTCTTGAGATAGATGCCATCTCGGGCACGAGTGCACCTCTCGTAACCAGGTATAGCTTGGAGAGAACGAGGATCAAGAACGCTTCAGGGAAAAGCAGAAGACTGTGCGTGTCCCTCGCCATCAGCGGGCAGAGGACCGCACGCCCGAGTGCAGAGAAGACGACCATCACCTTGCGCGCACCGCGGCTGCGATCAACGAGGGGCCCGAGGAGCGGAGAGACGACCGCAAACGGAGCGAGGGTGAGCACGAGATACAACAAAACCTTGCTCTTCGCTTCGGTAGGTGAGATCGAAAAGAAGAGCGACCCCGCGAGGGATATCGCCACCAAAGTATCGCCCGCGAGCATGACCACTTGGACCAACGCGAGCCTCCCGATCGGATCGTTCTGGTCGAACAGATCGCGTATAGCTTCACGAGCGAGAGCTCGGAACTGGTCTACTCGATCACCGACGGCCACCCAAGCTAATGTAGGTGCTCGCGCCAAGAAGGTCGGACAAGATCGCGCCGGCCCGTGTTAGCCTGGGAGAATTCACTAACCGAGCGCCGGGGAGGTCGACATGGTGATGAGCGCGTACGTACTCGTGCAAACCGAAGTTGGAAAGGCTGCGAACGTCGCCCAACAGATAGGATCTATCGCAGGCGTCGTAAACGCCGACGACGTCACGGGCCCTTACGACGTCATCGCGAAGGTGGAGGCTAAGTCAGTCGACGATCTCGGAAAGCTCGTCGTCAGCCAAGTCCAGCAGATCGAAGGGATCACGAGAACGATCACCTGTCCGATCGTCAACCTCTGATTCACAAACGCCGATCACTGCAAACCGCCGGTGTCAACCACGCCGACGGGAAGCACCAACCCAGCTGAACGGGTGGAGTCGGCCAACACGAAATGGGGAACAGATGCAGTTGAAACTACGCCTCGCAACGTTGTCGTTACTCGTGTCGATCATCGTCGTCGCAACTTCGTGTTCGACGGCCAACGCGAGGCGAGCGCCGAGTTCGCCCCCCAGCCCCTTGCCGGGACCAGCTGGATCCCTACCACATCCTCATGGAAACTCCTTGGCGGCACTCCCCGGCGTCGTCCAAGATGCCGGCATCAACGGGAGAGCGGCGAGGCTCTCTTCTAGCTACTTGAGCGGCCTTCTCTCTACTACAGGCCCGTCCGCCTCGGGTGCTTCTGGCCTCGTCAGTCCGCCCGGCATCTACGACCCTTCGGGGAGATTCGTAATCCTCCACGGCGTGAACGCCGTCTATAAACGGCCGCCGTACGAACTCTACGTCGATCCGGGAAAGCCTTGGAACTTCGACGCGAGCGACGCTGCCCACATGGCGGAGCTCGGGTTCAACGTCGTGCGGCTCGGAATACTGTGGCAAGGCATCGAGCCGGGTACCCTGGGCCCGAACAACCCGAAAGTGTGTACGAAAGGTCAACCCGGCGATCCGCACCAGTGGAACCAGGAGGTGGCGGACAGATACATACAACCAGTCGTCCAGACAGTGAACCTGCTCGCGAGCTACCACATATACACGTTGCTCGACATGCACAAGGACGTCTACAGCCAGCTCTTTGGAGGCGAGGGTGCACCCGCGTGGGCTGTCTGCACGAACGGGCTCCCGTTCAAGAGGGCAAAGGGGCGGTGGTCGAACAACTATGCGACCCCTCAACTGAACGCGGCCACCCGTAACTTCTGGTCCAACGACGTGATCGGCAACCTCCAGGGCCAGTTCGCGAAGTCCTGGGACGCCGTCGCAGCGGCCTTCGTTGGAAATCCCTGGATCGCTGGGTATGACGTGGTGAACGAGCCGTTCACCACGTCGGTTTCAACCAACCCGACCGACGCCGCCGACGTCGAGCTCGAGTGCTTCTACACCGGAACGGCCTATCCTCCTCTGTTGAACGGAAAGCCTCTCTCTTGCGGCCCAGATATCCCAAGAGTCGGCTTGATCCCGTCGATTCGCGCCGTCGATCCAAATCATATGATCTTTCCGGAACCGACGATATATCAGTACAAACAGATCCCGAACTTCCTGTCTCCGATGCCGTATCCAAACCTCGTTATAAACTTCCACGCCTACTGCGGGGGACGCAACCCGGTTACCGGCAATCCGTTCAGTACAGCCGACTGCTTCAACGAGATGGCGCAGTCCGTCCTGTTTCGCACCTTGCAAGAAGCGAGCAATTCCTCGCCGTACCAACCTCAAGGACTCCCGCTTTTCATGAGCGAGTTCGGGGCCACTCGCGATACGTCGTTGCTCGCCCAGGAGACGAGCGCCGCGAACCTCTTGTCCATTGGTTGGATCTACTGGGCTTGGAAGTTCTACAACGATCCGACGGGAAGCTCGGCAGAGGGGATGATATCTGCGAACGGCAAGGACGGGCCACAAGTCGCGGTCCTACGCCAGGCGTATCCAGAGGCCGTAGCCGGAACCGTCACCGACTACCTGTCGGACCCGACCACTGGAATCCTCTATCTCTCTTACCAGGCGAACCCCAACGTCACCGCACCGACCCTCATCTGGATCGGTGCCAACTTTCAATACACCCACGGTTACTGTACGGGCGTCGGAGGCGGCACCGTAGTATCGAAGAAGAACGCAAAGATGCTAGAGATAGCGAACCCTCCACAATCCAGCAAGGTTGTCGTAGCGGTCTTCCCCCGTCACTACTGCAGTTCGACTCTCAGCAGATAGCACCGGCCTCGCGGAGCTCCGCGATCGTCGCCTCATCAACTCCCCAGGACGTCAAACCCTCATCGGTGTCCGCACCCGGCGCAGACGCGGCACGACTGACAGCTCCCGGGGTGCGGCTGAACCGCGGGGACGGGCCGGGTTGGACGACTCCGTCTACTTCTACATACGTCCCACGTGCCACGTTGTGGGGGTGCTCTCGGGCTTCGAAGGGAGAGAGCACCGGAGCCGCGCACGAGTCGGTACCGTCGAAAATCTTCGTCCACTCGTCACGGGTCTTCGTCAAGAAGATCTCCGCGAGGCGATCTTTCATCTCGGGCCATCGATCTCGATCCATCTGGTTCGCCAGATCACGTCCAGCCTCGCCGGACAGACCGAGACCCTCGAGCAACTCCGCGTAGAACTTGTCCTCGATCGCGCCGACCGCGAAGTACTTTCCATCCGACGTCTCGTATACCTCGTAGAAGTGGGCTCCTGTATCAAGGATGTTCGCTCCGCGCTCTTCTATCCACCAGCCCGACTGCCGGAACGCAAAGAGCATCGTGAGCAACGACGCCGACCCGTCCACCATCGCCGCGTCGACGACCTGACCTCTGCCCGAACGCGACGCTTCGATCAGTGCGGCGAGTACGCCAAACGCGAGCATCATTCCTCCCCCACCGAAGTCACCGACGAGGTTGAGCGGCGGGACCGGCGGGGAGCCGGCACGCCCCATCGGCCAAAGCGCTCCAGATATCGCTATGTAGTCGATGTCGTGTCCGGCCGTCTGGGCGAGCGGCCCATCTTGGCCCCAACCAGTCATCCTGCCGTAGACGAGTTTGGGATTGCGCGCACTGCAGTCGTCTGGACCGACTCCGAGGCGCTCTGCGACGCCGGGACGAAACCCCTCTATCAACACGTCTGCCCGCTCAACCAGCGAGAGGACGAGTTCTGCTCCGCGAGGGTTCTTCAGGTCCACTCCAACAGACGGGCGGCTCCTGTTCAACAGATCCCAGTACGGACCCTCTTGGGCGCCGCCGCCCGCCGCCCGCTCTAGCCGGATCACGTCTGCACCGGCGTCTGCCAAGAGCATGCACGCGTACGGCGCCGGGCCTACCCCCGCGAGCTCAATTATCCTTATCCCCGTCAGCGGTCCGCTCCGTCGCCGTTCGCTCATCTCGCCCTAACCCCCGAGCTACCCCCAACATTCGTCTCCGCAATTCCCTGAACACCTGTGTCAGTCATGCCCGGGATGCTGCCTGCTCCAGCGGCTCAGGTCAAACCCGCAGTCTGCAGGCCATCTCGAACCGTGCAAAGCTGTACCGATATGAACGACGTACCTCCGACACCAGGTTCCAAACAACCAACTAGACCTACCAAGAAAGCGTCGGCTCGAACCACCAAGGCGGCAGCGGGGACGAAGAAGACGGCGGCGGGAACCAAGAAGGCGGCAGCGGGAACCAAGAAAGCGTCGGCTCGAACCACCAAGGCGGCAGCGGGAACCAAGAAGGCGGCAGCGGGGACGAAGAAGACGGCGGCGGGGACGAAGAAGACGGCGGCGGGAACCAAGAAGGCGTCGGCTCGGACCAACTCTGATACCGGCCAGGTGAGCGCTCTGCCGTCACTTGTACGACCTGGATTTCACTTCGGAGTCGCGACGGCTGGATTTCAAGTGGAGGGAGGCTTCAACGGGCCTGGGGAGCCAAAGAACAACTGGTATCGCTGGGAAGCCGACGGGCGGGTGGAACCTTCTGGGGAAGCACTTGGGTTCTGGTCGAGATACGAAGAGTACCTCGACCTTGTGCATGGACTCGGGTGCGACTCGTTTCGAATGTCGGTCGAGTGGTCGAGGGTGGAACCCGAAGAGGGGCATCTCGATGAGTCGGCCCTTGAACACTACAAGTTGATCTTGACGGCGTGCAGGGACCGCGGTCTGATGCCGCTTGTGACGTTGCACCACTTCACGCATCCGCGCTGGCTCGGCGAGGAGTTCTGGCTCAAACCTGATTCGCCCCAGCGATTCGGCGAATGGGTGAGCAACGTCGTCGGATACCTCGGCGAGGAGTGCCGTCATTGGGTGACGTTGAACGAGTTCAATATTCTCGCGCTCCACAGCTGGATGCTTGGGAGCTTTCCACCAGGGAAAAGAGGCGACCCAGCCTCGAGCGCGCGTGCCCTCGACAATATGCTCTGTGCGCACATAAGGGCTTATGAAATCATCCACCGCGAGCAACGAGACGCGATGGTCGCGACGAACAACTACGCACTCTCTATCTACGAGCTGGACCGCATGCCACTTGACATCTTGGTCGCGAGAGATCGTGGGATCGAGCACCACGCCCTCCCGGCCTGGCTCGCCGAGCGGCGCGTCGAGCACTACGGTCGCGTGGCCGTGGCGACGAGTTTGATCTACAAGAACCTCGAAAACGTGATGAGGAAACTCACCCCCCGGCTATTCCCGGCTGACTCGATGTTCGCGAACGCGACGAACGCTGTGTACGAGAGCGACCTGGACCGGTTCGTCGACGTCGCCCAACTCGACTTCTACGCACCTGGAACCGCCGAGAACTTCCGGCTTCCCGGCCACGACGACGCGGGTGGACGTGACTGGCTCCCGTTTCGCCCGCTTTGGAGTATGCGACCGGACCCCGATGGCCTGATCGACTACTGCAACGACGCTCACGTCGAGGGTCTCGACATTTGGGTGGTGGAAAACGGCATGTGCAACCGCGTGCGCCGCGGCCGTTCCTTCCCCCGCATCGACGGGTGGACTCGCGACCGCTACTTGAGAGAGAACATCTCCGCTCTTGTACGGGCGTCGGAAAGCGGACTCCCGGTATCGGGATACTGGCACTGGACGCTCGCGGACAACTACGAGTGGGGTAGCTACGAACCTCGATTCGGGCTGTTCGGCGTAGATCGCGAGAGAGGGATTACGATATCTGATCGAGACTCTATGGGCGTTGATTCAGCGAGCACTTATAGGGAGTTGATAAGAGGGATTAGGGCGGGCGACCGCTCCGTGTTGGTCGGAGGCGGTCGAAGCGCCGAGAGCGGGCCGCGGGACGAGCCGTGAGCGACGGCGAAGCCTCCGTGAACCCCGAAACCGTGATCGCCGACGGTGTAGAAGAGACGCTCGCGTTGGTCGCGAGTGCGCCCGGGCGAGTCAACCTGATAGGCGACCATACCGACTACAACGAAGGTCTCGCTTTTCCCGTAGCGATCGACCTATCGACCGAGGTCAACTTCGTAACAAACGCGTCGGACGACATAACTCTTTACTCGACGCTCGCGACGAAGCCGGCAAAGATCCCGGCGACGATAGCGTTTGAACGAGAGACCCTCGCTCTCGTAGAACCCCGCTGGGCACGTCTCGCGGCGGCCGTCATTGCCCAGTGCGGACTGAATGCGGGCGGCGTCGGAAGGGTGACGAGTTCTGTGCCGGTTGGTGCTGGGATGTCCTCTAGCGCGGCGTTTTGTGTTGCGCTCACGCTGGGGCTCGGCGTGGAGGGAGAGCCGGAGGTCATTGCCAAACTCTGCCAACGAGCAGAAGAGGCGGTAGGCGTGGAAGTGGGTTTGATGGATCCGCTCACGAGCTTGCTCGGCGTCGCCGGGCACGGACTACTGATGGATTTCTCGAACCTACATACCGAGTCTGTCGCGATCCCCGATGGAGCCGAGATCGTCGTCGTGCACTCCGGCGAAGAGCGCACGTTATCCTCTACGCCCTATAGAGCACGAAGGGCCGAGTGCGACGCGGCTTCGTTGGAGCTTGGATATCCGATCGGCAGAGCCGACAGTGCCGATCTCACGGGCCTCTTGGACCCAGTTCTTCGGGCGCGGACTCGCCACGTAGTAACCGAGTGCGCCCGGGTCCGCGCGTTTTACGACTCGCTCGCGAGTAACGATCTTGCGGCCGCCGGGCTATTGATGCTCGAGAGTCACAACAGCATGGCAACCGACTTCGAGGCGTCGACTGAGGCGATTGACTCGATCGTGGAAACCCTTGCGGCCAGAGGCGGGGTCTACGGAGCGAGGATGACTGGTGGCGGGTTCGGGGGATGCGTCGTCGCACTCTGTGAACCAGGTGCGATCGATCTTTCGCCATGGAAGCACGGTGCGTGGAAAGTCGCACCGTCGTCAGGTGCGACGTCGAGGACGGTCGCCGCCGATTAAACGAGAAGCCGACGAGGCTCTATCACGTTTCGCTTATCGGCGTTGCAAATCGTCGTCGCTTGTCGGTTTGGCTTATCGGCTCAGATAAGGCTGCTCTTGTTGCCAGGTGAAGGCGGCGGGCAGATACGTCGTTGTCTCGACCAACACCTCGGCGTACGAACACGGCTTGCCACTCGAGTCCCGCGGAGCGTAAGCGGCGCCGATCGAGCAGTACTCACAGCTGAGTGATACGAGCACGTTAGCCCGGTGAGCCCAGCAGGGGCTCAAGTTAGAAGCGGTACAGGCGAGATTGCTAGATCCAACCCCGTCGTCGTAGACCCACTCGTAGACGGCTTCTAATGGATTCGAATATCCTTGTATCCAGTTGGCGGCGACGCTCGTGTAGATACCACCGGCACTTAGTTTGGGATCTTCACCGTTTCTGGCGGCGGCTCCCGCGACGTTGTTCAACGACTCGGACATCGCAGAGATTGGCACGAGTCCCCTAGCGCTACGTTCGAGGTTCGTCGCGACAAATAGCTGTTCCTCGGGGGTGAGAACGTACCAATTCGAGGGCAACGCGATCGTCGGGAGGCCTTCGATGACACGCGCGTTGTTTATCGCCGAAACCACCGTATCGGTGCAGTTTCGAGAGTTGTCGTAGTGCGTCGACGAACAAGCTGCTAAGAAGTCGGGCTGAGGGAGGATATTGGTCCGCTGGCCGGCTATCTGAACGGCGGTTCCGATCGGTGGAGGGCTATACCTGGGGTGAGTGACCTCTCTTAATACGACTACTGCGAACGAGGCGACGGCGAGTGCGAGAACGATCGTTGCGACGTGACGCTTCGTTGTCGATCTTGTTGCAGCCACGCTCTCACCGATCGTTAGTTTCTTAGCTCGCGTTCTAATGCCTAAGGCACCGATAACTCAACGACGGTACCAGTTCCGGTCCCAAGAGTCGTAACGATCGTATCGATTGTGCGAATGGCATCGGTCACACTCGCTGAACCACGGCGGGCAGAGCGCCCCGCACGAACCGCATCTACCGTAGCGATTTGTCCTGATGGCCCTCTCGACGAGTCGGGCGGCTTGTTCAGAGGCCTGCTCTTCCGCGGCGGTCGCTTCGGCGTGGGTGATACCGCCTATTCCGGGAAAGGCGAGCGTGAACCATCGTAGGAGGCTGGCTAAACGAGCGGAGTCTTCGGCGTCTTCTAAGCGCACGTTCTTGGTTGCTATCCGATTGAGGAGCGGGCGGAGCGACGTGGACGAACTACATATGCACTTCGCGGCCGATCCGAGGAGCACCGCATCGCTTCTATCTGGATCGGCCGGCGCGCGGCAGAGTCGCCAGGCGTCGTCGATACTTATCCTGTCCAGATCGCCGCCGAGGGCTGTCTTGACGACGTCGAGCCGTTGGCGCATCAAAGTAGTTCTGACCGCTCTCAGCCAAGGCTTAGACCTACTCACGCGCTCACCGGCGAGTTCGAACGCTTTGAGATGCAAGACGAGCTCAGACGGTTTGTTGACATCGAAGTCAGCGAGACGGGGACCGAAGATCGCGTGTCGAACGACACGATGACCCATGACGTCGCCGGTTATAACCGTACGGGGAACGAGGGACCTCTCGACGAGTGACGCGTCGGGAGAAAAACCGACGTGGCCGCTCAAGACGGTTACGTCGCCGGCTCCGGCCATCGAGAACCGACCTGCGCGCCCGGCAATCTGGGCTATCTCCCAACTTTCGAGCGGGCGTCGTGACGAGCCGTCAAACTTACTCGTCTCCGCAAAGCAGACCATCTTTGCGGGCATGTTGATGCCGTGCCCGATCACGTCTGTCGCGACGATTACATCTGCACTGCCGGAGGTGAAGCGAGCTATCTCGACTCGTCTGGCGCCGGGCGGCATCGCACCGTAGAGCACCGCGACCCGACCGGGTTGATGCTGATCGATCTCGCGAGCGAGGCCCAACACCGCCTTTCTCGAGAACGCGACGACGACGGTACCACTTGGCACCTCTGCGACCTGGACTTTTCCGGCGAAACCAAGCGGTCCGAGCCGGTCGTGGATAAGTATCTCGCTTTCGGGGAATGCGGCGGTGGCGAGCGGGAGTGCGTCGGGTGCACCGCAGAGGCGAATCTCTTCGTAGGAACCTCCGACTAAGAGTCTCGTCCACGCCGGCCCTCGCTCGGGGTCGGCGGCCCAGTGCAGTTCGTCGAGCACGAGGAGTTCACCGGTCATCGGCGCCATCTCAGCGGTACAGCACAGAATCGGTGCGTCCGGATTTATCCGCTCCTCACCCGTCACGAGACCGACAACGTCGTCTCGTGTGGCTGCTCTGAGGCGTTCGTAGGCCTCTTGTGCGAGCATTCGCAATGGTGCGGCGTAAGTGCCGTTGCCTGCCGTGATCAACGCCTCTAAGGCGTCGTGGGTCTTTCCTGAGTTTGTCGGTCCGAGGTGGGCGACGACTCGCGTTGGATCCACACGGCGCTCGAACAGCTGCACCGACATTGTGTCCGCGAGCAACTCAATCTTTCGTTTCTCTGCTTTACGTTCTGCCTTACGCGCCACCTTGGGCCTCACCTTGGGCGCCCGTCGACTCTGGGCGTTGGTCTCTGCGGGGCCCTCGGGGTTGGGCCCTCCAGTCCAAAGCGGTGGAACTGGCGGCGCCACCCCGTCACGTCTCTTGGGCGTCTTGCCGGCCTTGTCCAAGACGCTGCGACGGTGTCTCGCCTTAACCAGCCATTCGGGGGGATCTGCAGCTATATCTGCGACGACGAGCACCTGCACGTTCCAACGGTTCTCACGGCCGTAGCGAGTCTTGACGTTGACTTCGTAGGCGGGGAGATCCCCTCTGTGGATAGCGCCTCGCACCTGGTTGGGCGACAGGCCGAGCACGACGCCGACCTCCCACGGAGCTAACCAGTCAGGCCCGGTGCTCGAGAGACCGAGGGCGGTGCGTGCCGCCGATATCTTCTCACGTTCGCCGGCGATTCGATCCGTTTCACGGCGCTGAGCTTCCTTGCGTTCTTCACGCCGGGCTCGTGCGTGATCGGTTACCCGCTTCTTCCACGAGCTGTCACTCTCGGAGAGGTGTTCGAAGGTTTCAAGCTCCGTTAGTGGAACATGGACGTCTCTTGAACTGCCGAGATTGAACAGGTCTCGAACTACGTACTGTGCGACACCGAGGCGGGTCGCAGCCTCGGCCTGACTAACTCGCACGACGACGCGAGGAGCCGTCTTGCTACGTTCGACCTTGGCATCTTTGCCGGTGTTCTTCCGACGTCTCGGCGCGTTATCGCTCTTAGCCCGCAACGGGATGATTTGGGCGCCACCTGATCCCTTCGATGCGAGCTGTCGTGACCGCTGTGATCCAACCTGCGATCCAACCTGTGATCCAAGGCGCCCGCGAACCTCTCGGGCCTTCCGGGCACGCTCGAGGATCTCACCAGTTGATACGTGGGAGAGAAACTCTGGGTCGATCGAGTAGTCACCGAGAGAAAAGATGGCGGAAGAGAGGCGCGCAAGTATCCTCTCTCGACTGTCGAGACGGTTGCGTCGCAGAGCGTTGATCCCGGAGTCGAGCGCCGATGCTAGTTCGGCGGGGATGGACTCCCCGTCTCCGTAGCGCCTTGCGAGACCGACAAGATCGCTGACACCGGTGTCTCCGAGATCGAGCATCTTTCTTGCGTCTTCAATCGACATCAGCGACCTACTCATAACAAAGTTGAGCTTCTCACATCGATGTCACATCAGCGACACTGCGCCGGTAGTGGGGTGCGGGCTCCGAGTTCCAGCGACAGCGGCGGGAGGGCGCCTGGAGCGAGCGAGCGCGAGATGGCCGCTATCTTCGAACAACGGGACCGGCCGGTCGGAGTGGTTGATTCGAGCGAGCGACGCGACCCGGGGAGGCGACGGGCTCCAATGGTGGCGTCCAAGAATTTGAGCGTTTCAGCCCGCACGGCGTGGGCGACCGGTGTCGTTCCGATGTAGATCCCGAGGTGGCGGCCACCTTCGACCGTGATGAGAGCCTTGTTCATATCCGCGAGTTGGTACAACTGGGTGGCCAAGGGATAGAGCCCGGCTTGGTCGGCAGTTCCGACGACGACGAGCAAGGCGCCTGGGGCTCCGGGGTCGATGGGCAGGTTGACGCCGGGTGGGATCCGTCCGGAGAGAGCTAGGTAGGCCCGGATGTGTGGGTTGTAGAAAGCTGGATCGAGGGCGAGGAGGGCGACGTCGGTCCCACCGTCGGACTGGCCGGCGACGGCGATGCGGGTCGGATCGACTTGTCCCCATCTGTCCATAAGGAGCATCTTGATCACAAATGAGATGTCCCAAGCCTCTTCTATATAGTCGCTCACCGGGGTCCCGGGGAGGGTGTTCGTAGAGTCTGGGAAGGTGGGCGCGGCGACCATGTAACCAGCAGATGCCCACTTGTCGAGAAGACGTAGGTAGACGTAGGGATTTGAGTCCCAACCGTGAGCGAAGACGACGAGGGGCAACGCGGTGCGAACTCCGAGCGGACGCAAGATCAACGTGTTCAATATCCTCCCGGCCTTGGCGGGCACAGATCCGCGGGCGGGGGTGTCTCGAGTCGGGTCAAAGAACGTGGTGGCCTGTTCGAAGATGCGAAACGAAGGACGATTTACAACGTGAGGTTGTGGATCTTGGGACCGCCCGAGGTGAGCAGAACGACGAAGCGGCGTGCCTCCAGTCTTCACCGAGCCGGAGCCACTACCTACGGCGCCGGAGCAACCCGCGAGGAGCGTTGTGGCGAGGAGGATCGATAGGGCGGCTACTACCGATCGCCGGCCCATAACGCGATGAGAGGTCCTGCTCGCGTCGTTGCCCTTTCAGCCCGGTAAGACGTCTACGAGCTTTCGACCTTTTCGCTGCCCGAACTTCACGACTCCGTCCATCAGCGCGAACAGCGTGTCGTCTCCGCCTCTGCCTACGTTGTGGCCGGGGTGAAACTTGGTTCCGCGCTGGCGCACGATGATCGAACCTGCGGGCACGGCGGTGCCGTCGAATACCTTCACGCCCAATCGCTGCGCGTTGGAGTCCCGCCCGTTGCGAGTTGATCCTCCACCCTTTGTCTTTGACATCTCAAAACTCCTAGCAGTTCAGTTACGCTCAGTTACACTCAGCTCAGTCACACACTGCGCCGCCGGCGACCGCCGACTTGTGGTCTCAGGTTGAAGCCGATATCGAGAGGATCTCGACGGTCGAGTAGTGCTGACGATGGCCCCAACGCTTGCGCTGATTGGACTTGGACTTATACGTGCCGGCCCGGATCTTCTTTCCGGCCTCTTCTCCGAGAACCTTCGCGGTCACCGTAGACCCCGAGAGCTCGTCAGGGGTGACGAGGACTGTCTCGCCGTCGACGAGCATCACCGGAGTGAAACTGACCTCGGCGCCTTCTGGCTGGCCCAAGAGCTCCACCCTCAGGCGCTGGCCCTCTGAGACCCGCTCCTGCTTGCCTCCGGTTTTGATGACTGCGTACATAAGATGATGAGTCTAGCTCAATTTGGCAACCAGCCGCTAAGGCGTGGGAATCTCCTCAAATGGTTCTCTTGGGCGGTGAGTGGATCACCGGCTGCAGCGGGCTCGCGATGACGATGACGTTGTCTGCGTAGCTACCGCCCCTCGCCGTCTCGGAGAACGGTCCACCGCAGGTCACGAGGGCCAGCCTCGGAGGTCCCGTAGTCGAGAAAAGGGAGTGGTGGACGATGGTGTTCGGCGTCAACCTGGGCGGAGACGAGACGACCCAGGAGCTTTCGATACCACCCCAGTTCAAGATCACCTGATCTCCGGGGGTGAGCTGACCGATCCCGCCGAGCGCACCCTCACCTTGACCTACCCAGTTGACGTGTCCGGCGAGCAGGGTTACACCAGGCCAACCAGGAGAACGTGTCTGGTGGTCCCATCCAACTTGGTGGACGTCTGGTGGAATCGCAAGGGTCCCTCCGACCGGACCCTCTGGTATCACGGGTGCTGAGACGTCGAGTGCAGGAATCGTGATCGTTGCGACTTGGTTTGGAACCGTTGGGTCCCAAGGGACGGACTCGGTGGCGAGCACGAACGGGTCGTTCGTGGATCCGACGTCGCTGGGATTGGAGGACTTGGGCGCCGTCTTTGCATGCGTTCGTAGTTGATCGCGCGTGGCCGAAGCCGAGCTGTTGGCGAACGACGACCACCCGGCCACTCCGGCGGCGACGATAAGAAGCGCGGCTGCGACACTGCGGACAACTCCAAGACTACCCACTGCCCCAAGACTACCCACTACCTTGGTACTCCACTCCTTCTCCAAAAGATCGCCGTAGTTGAGAGCGATACCTGCGACAATAACTCCGATCGGTGAAGAGGGCAATGGCTACGGCGAGGGCGCCGCCGACGCAGATCTGACCAGAAAGTCCGCTAGGGTGAGGGTGAGGAGGGATTTCATGGATCTCGAGATGGCGGTACGCTACGAGCACATCAGCTCTCGCTCCTACGAGCACCCGGCTGACCGCGCGGCGACTTCAGCTCTCCACTCGGTCCCGATGCTCGACGCGGTCGTAAAGAAGCTCTCGGACCTTGGCCACGAGCGCCGGCTGGGTCAGGTTGTGATGGGCAACGCGATTAGAATCAACGCGGATCAACTCCCAGAGGTTTGGAGTCGTTACCAGCACTGCGTCTCGGTGCTCGACCTCGATCGGACTCCACCGCTGTTCGTGTGTAACGAGCCGGTTGCCAATGCGATGACGATCGGTTCACACAAGCCGATGGTAGTGGTGAACTCCTCGCTCATAGCGTCCTACACGCCAGACGAGGTCCAAACGGTCCTCGCCCATGAAGTTGGCCACGTTCTTTCAGAGCACTACCACTACACGACGGCGTTACTGCTCTTGAAGCAGGTCCTGGACGGAGCACTACCTCGCTCACTCTTGCTCGGGTTGCCGGTTCGCGCAATGTACCTCGCGCTGCTCGAGTGGTCACGAGCCGCGGAGCTATCGGCAGATAGAGCAGCCGCGATCGTGCGCGCAGATCCGCTCGCGCCGTGTCGCGTCCTCATGCGGCTCGCGGGCGGCGCTCTCCCTGGAATGAGCTTCGATGCGTTCTTGAAGCAGGCGACCGAGTACCACGAGGAAGACGATCTATTCTCTCGGCATACCCGGTTCTGGACCGAGCTGAACATGACCCACCCGTTTGCCGTACGCCGTGTGAAAGAACTTGTGCTCTGGGTGCAAGCCGGCGACTACGACCGGATTCGCGCGGGTCAGTACCCACGCCGCGGTGAAGAGCCTCCACCCTCAGCAGAGTTCAACGCGGCCGTAGCTCACTACGGTGAACGCTTCGCGGCGTTCCTGGAGCGAACCGCCGGGGACGTACAACGCGTCGGTCGTCAGCTTACGGATTGGCTGAAACAGCATACGACTGGGAACTCCGAAACCGAAGAACCGGCTGATACCGGAGCCAGAACGCGCCCTGTTACAGACGCTTGAGAAAGAACGCACTCTTCGCTGCTTGGGCGATCCATTAAAAGGCGTTCCGAGCTGTTGTACCAGAACTGCCTGGATTTAATTGCGGCTTAGCAGAGTGAACGATCGAGCACGATCCCGCGGCCGTTGCACATCTCACAGACCGTTGAGAGGGACTCGATCAGACCCTCTGAGACCCGTTTGCGTGTCATCTCGACGAGGCCAAGCTCTGAGATGTCGAGCACCTGGGTGCGCGTCTTGTCCCGCGCCAACGCGCTTCGAAGAGCGGACGAGACCTTGTCCCGGTTACCCCTTATCTCCATGTCAATGAAGTCGATCACAATTATCCCGCCGATATCTCGCAGCCTGAGTTGCCTGGCGACCTCAACGGCTGCTTCCAAATTGTTTCGATACACCGTCTCTTCCAAGTTCGTCTTGCCGACGTTCTTCCCGGTGTTCACGTCGATAACGGTGAGCGCCTCGGTGCGCTCGATGATCAACGAACCTCCGGAGGGCAGCCACACTTTGCGATCGAGCGCCTTATGAAGCTGTTCGTGGACGTGGTAACGCTCGTAGATCGGGAGCGGTTCAACCGTTGTGTCGTAGTACTCGACGCGCTCTGCTAGGTCAGGACTCACCGCTTCGACGTAACTTCGAACTTGTTCGAATAGGTCGAGGTCGTCGATGATGACGGCCCGGTAGTCGCTGTTGAGCTCTTCTCGTAAGATGCGAACGGCGAGAGGCGGCTCGCTGTATAAGAGGCGCGAGACCGTAGATCCCTTGAATGCTTCGTCGATCTTGACCCACTGCTCGAGCAACGAATCGACGTCTCGGCGCAACTCGTCAGGAGTAACTCCTTCAGCCGCGGTCCGCACGATCAGACCGTGCCCGGGCGGGCGGACGTCGTCGACGATCTTTCGAAGCCTCCTACGCTCGTTGTCCCCTAGGCGTTTGGAGATTCCAAACGTCGAGCTATTGGGGACGAGTACGGCGAAGCGGCCCGGAAGCGAGACCTCCTGGGTGAGCCGTGCCCCCTTTGCTCCAATCGGGTTCTTGGTCACCTGACATAGAATTGCCTGGCCGGGCTTTAGAACGTCTTCTATGCGAGGTTCTGCGCTATCAGATGGGGCTCCCCCCTCTATGTCTTCACGGTCGTAGCGGACGTCGCCACGGTACAAGACGGCGTTCTTCGGGATGCCGATGTCGACGAACGCGGCTTCCATGCCCGGTAGGACGTTTTGCACTCTCCCGCAGTAGATATTTCCGTCGATCTGGGTGGTCTCGTCGGCGGAACGCGCGACGTAGTGCTCGACGAGCGCGCGACCTTCGATCATCGATATCTGGGTCGCTTGAGGTTCGACGTGGACACACACGAGGTAACGGCCGACCGACTTCGCCTTTTTACTCCGCGCCCCCCTTCCCCGGGCTCGCTTGGGGCTGCGAGGATCACCGTCAACCCCTTTATTGACAACCTCTTTAGTGACAACCTCTTTAGTGACGACCTCGGGACTGGGCCGATCGGAGGAATCGGACGAGTTCGAGCGAGACTTCGATCGTGGGCGCGAGCGGGATTTCGCGCCGGGGCTGCCACCGTCGGGCACTCCGCTACGACTGGGCGGTACCTTGACCACCGTGTTCACGGTCGCAGGAGCTGGGCGGGTGTCGCCGATCCGCGGCTTAACGGACGGGCCCGACGAAGCGTCTGGGACGGCCTCTAGGGGTACGTCACGCTCTTCTCCGGCGGCGTCATTTAAGTGGGGGGAGCCGTCGGAGACGACACTCGCAGAAGACCCGGTGTTCGGGCGACCACTTTCGGACTCGGACATAGGGGATATCCCTTCTCACACAGTTCACGACACGCACTCTTTGGTACGCGTTGCGAGCGGAACGGGCGCGACGCTCGCAGCATCTAAAGGCTCTGACCTGGTTCCTAGACGATCGATCCACTGATTGGTTCGACAAGCCCGAGAGAGCACCAGGTCGTCGCCGAGCCCTTTGATCAATTCCATGGGACGCAAGCCCCGGGGACGGGTCGCCGTTTCGACGAACAGACGCGCGCGCGGGCTTGAAGACGAGCCCGCGTACACCCCCGGACCCGTCGAACATAGAAGATCGAGCACCTGGGGACGGATATCGTCGAACCTCTCGATACCCTTTCTCTCTCTCGTGACAAAGACACGCGAAGCTCCGAGCAGCCGGTCGACCCGCTCTGCAAGCTGTTCTTCGGACACTTCTCGTACCTCCATCTCCCAAGAACACGATGTTACCTCCTCTTGAAGCGAACCCGTGCCATCGGCACATAACGCTGCCGCTTGGACGTCGATGCCGTCGGGCAAAAACGCTGATAGGCCCCTTAAGAGCTCCCTAAGGCCCTGTGGGCCTGGTGAAATAAGATCATCACCCGGATCGACGCGAGAACTTCTTCCAGCGATCCCTCCGGGGTGCGCGCTGTCGATGCCATCGAAAAGCTCCTCTGGAGTGCGTTCGAGGCGCACGTCGACGTACTCCCCGAGGGACTCACATCCCGTCGGCAGGGCGAGCCCGAATGCGAGCAGTGGGTGGGGGGAGAACCCGCTTGACCAGGCAACTCGAATCCCACTGCGCCTCAGCGCTCTCTCCCAGATCCTAGCGACGTCTCGGTGGCTTGTGAAACGCACCTTGCCGAGCTTTGAGTACCGGAGCCTCAATCGAGGTGAACGAATGGCCTCGGCCGGGCGACGCTCGGTTCTCTTGGAACTATCTACCTCGCTCACCGGCTCGGCCTTGAGATGAGGTCGACTGGGACCCGTTGACCGCTGGAGAGATCCTGGCCGGTGCCCTGACTCCCTCCCGCTGGAGGTAGCGCGGAGGCTACGACGTGTTCGAGTCCGTACCCGGTACACGCTCCACAGTCGTAGCACGGGGTCCATCTGCAGTCTTCCAAGCTCGTTTCTGCGAGCGCGTCTTGCCACTGCGACCAGAGAAAGTCCCGATGGAGGCCTGCAGAGATGTGATCCCAAGGTAGTGCTTCATTTTCGTCTCGATCCCTATATGCAACTTCTTCAAAGCTCAAAGACTCACGTGCGAGGGCGTCTTGCCACTTTGAGAGATCGAACCTCTCGGACCATTCTTGAAAGATTCCCCCGGCCCGCCACACCCGCTCGATAACTGCGCCGATCCTGCGGTCGCCTCTACTGACCAACCCTTCTACGACTGTCGCTTCTGGATCGTGCCAGCGGATGTTGAACCCCTTGACCCCGCTACCGGCGTTTCGAAGCAGCGTCACCTTGCGCTGCAGCTCTTCTACCGAGTCCTGGCCAAACCACTGAAAAGGCGTCTGCGCTTTCGGTACGAATCCCCCGACCGACGCGACGACGGTGACGGAGCGTTGGTAGCGACGTCCGATCTCGACGCATCGCTTACCGAGTTCTGCGATCCCGAGGACGTCCTCATCGCGTTCGGTGGGCAAGCCGATCAAGAAGTATAACTTTACCCTCCGCCAACCCTGGCTGAAAGCCGCGTCGACTGCCTTGTAGAGGTCCTCTTCGGTTATGAGTTTGTTGATAACCTTTCGCATCCTCCAGGTGCCGCCCTCGGGTGCGAACGTCAAACCGGTGCGTTTCACCCTTTGGATTTGGGCGGCGGTTTCGACGGTGAATGCGTCGACTCGGAGGCTCGGCAAGCTAACCGATACCTGCCCGTCGTTGCGAGGGTCTTCGACGACGTCGCGAACGAGATCCTGGATTCCGGAGAAGTCGGCGGTGGAAAGCGAGGTGAGCGCGACCTCGTCGTAGCCGCTGCGATCGAGCCCTAATCGTGTCATCTCACCTACTTGGTCGAATGGCCGCTCCCTAACGGGACGGGTGACCATTCCGGCCTGGCAAAACCGGCATCCTCGCGTACAGCCTCTGAATACCTCGACGTTCAAACGATCGTGTACGACCTCGGTGAGCGGGATCAGTTGGTTGCGAGGGTACGGCCAGAGGGCGAGGTCCGATATCGTTCTCTTCTCCACCGTTTCAGGCGCGTTCGGGTCGAGCGGTTCGATCCTAACCAACCGACTGGAGTCGTAGACGGGTCTATATAGGCTCGGGACGTATACGCCGTCTAGGCTCGCGAGCGTTGCGAGTAGGTCGTGACGATCGCCACCCTCTTCCGACTCCGTTTTCGATCTTGCGAGGACCTCGGTTAACTCAGCGACTACTTCTTCACCGTCTCCGAGGACGAACGCGTCGACGAACTCTGCGAGCGGTTCGGGATTGAACGCGCAGTGTCCGCCGGCCAGTACTAGTGGGTCTTCAAGAGTTCTCTCAAGAGTGTGGAGGGGAACCCCTGCGAGGTCGATCAAGTTCAACACGTTTGTATAGACGAGCTCGGCGGACAAGTTGAACGCGAGGACATCAAAGGATCTCGCTGGAAGATGGTTTTCTAACGAGAAGAGTGGAACTCCTGCGTCACGCATCGCTGCTTCCATATCCACCCACGGCGCATAGGCGCGCTCCGCGAGAGCGTCGTGACGCTCGTTTAGTATCTCGTAGAGGATTTGAAGACCCTGGTTGGGAAGACCGATCTCGTAGGTGTCAGGGTAGATGAGTAGCCACGCGACGTTTCCGGGAAGATGTGTTGGCGCGACGGCGCCGAGCTCACCTCCGATGTAACGGGCAGGTTTTTGAACCGTCGCCAACAACTTCTCGACATCTGGCCACAAGGTCTCATACATAATTTGGACTCTATTTCCTTGGCGACGAGACGCCGGGAGTGATCTTGCACCTCATCTTCGTCGGACGAACTAGCCGGCGGCGTTACCGGCGTTGGCGGCTGTAGTCGTCGTCGTACTGCCTCCAGTCGCACCCGAACTGCTCTTCGCTCGGGTCGTCGTCGTAGTTGTCGTAGTTGTCGTAGTCGGTGTGCCCGCTGGTGGATTCGTCGGCGGTGGGGTGGTCGATGGCGGGTTGGAAGGTGTTGGAATACGGACACCTTGTGGGATCGGGTTGGTCACGAGGTAGTTGAATATACTCATTACCGCCGGAGCCGCTGCCGCGTCGCCGTATCCACCTTGCCCGACGACGGCTAAGACTACGTACTCGGGGTTCGGTATCGGTCCAAATGCGACAAACCAAGCGTCGGGCTGTAATAACGCTCCAGAGGTGGTATCGGCGGTTCCGGTCTTCCCCGCAATCTTGAACTGACTGAGTTTGAAGCGAGCGTCCTGGTGGAAGGTGCCGTACGCGGTCCCTCTCGGGTTCGCGACGGTGCCTTCGAATCCTTGGAGCATTGCCTGGTAGTCGATAGGCGCCAAGTTGACGTGACCGAGAACCTTGGGAGCGAAGCGCTTTAGCACCTTGCCACCTGGAGTGACGACTGCCGCTGCGACCTGGGGCTGGTAGCGTGTCCCACCGTTCGCGAATGTCGCATATGCGTCGGCCATCTCTATTGGCGTGACGACGGTCTCGCCCTGGCCGAAGGCCATCTCCATGTTGTCACCGACATACCAACCACTATTTGGGAAAGCGGTTGGGTTCATCTTGTGGAGGAGCTGGCGCAACGCAGGGCTGTCGATCCTTCCTGCTATCTCGCCGGGCAAGTCTATCCCTGTCAACTTGCCAAGGCCGTACTTTTCGGCGGTATTTTGGATCGGTTGGATCCCTTGGGTCGAACGCTGTATCCAGAACTGGAATCCGAGATTGTAAAAGTAGTCGTCGTCGGACTCTGCGAGCGCAAGAGGCATCTGGATCATCCCGGCGTCACTGGGTGAGGCGTCGTGGAACGTACACATCCCGGTGCAGTTGGGCACGGTGAAAGTTCCTGGATCGTTGTAGTACTGGTAGGGGCCGATGATGTTGCGCTGGAGTGCAGCTGTAGCGGTGGCGAGTTTGAAGCTTGAACCCGGGGTGTAGAGCCCGTCGATCGCGTAGTTGTTCTCTGCGCCCTTCGCTTGGATGGCCGCGTAGTTGGCGACCGATATCCCACCGATCCACTGGTTCAAGTTATAGGTGGGCGAAGACGCCATCGCGAGGATTGCTCCGGTGTTCACGTTCATCACGATCGCGGCGCCGGTATTAGCTGCTGGATACTTGCCGTTCAACGGGTCGACGGTCTTGCGGTCAACCGCCATGACGTTTGCGAGCGCGCTCTGGGTCACCTTTTGGAGTCCGGTGTCGAGATGGAGAACGACGGTGTTTCCTGGAATCGGAGGGGTCTTTTTCAACGTGCCGACCACCTGGCCTTGTGCGTTAACTTCGACCTCTTGGGTCCCATGCACCCCGCGCAGGTAGTTCTGGTACTGCGCCTCGATCCCGGTCTTTCCGATCTGGCTCGCTACGGTGTATCCCTGATTCCGATGGGCGGCGAGTTCGGATCCGTTGATCGGCCCGACGTAGCCGAGGACGTGGGTCGCTGTGGTGCCCCCCTGGGGATAGTAACGCTGGGTGACAGACTCGACGGAGACGCCGGGGTACAAAGACTGGTGCGCTTGGAGGAACTGGACAGTTGCCTGCGGTGCGTTGGTGAGGACGGGCACCGGTTGAAACGGGCTGTACCTGGGGTTCTTGATAGCTGCTTCGACCTGTGCGGGCGTCTCGCCGATGAGGGCTGCGACTTGGCCTATGACCGAGGGGTGTTGAATGGCCTGCACTCTAGACACGACGATCTGTTGGGTTACCTTGTTCCCGACGAGCACCGTGCCGAATCTGTCGACGATCTGGCCTCTTGGGGCGGGCAGAGACACGGTGCGCACACCGTTCGCGACGACGGCCGCCGCGTAGCTGCGGGTGTGGAGCACTTGGAGCGTCCAAAGCCTAAGCACCATTACTCCAAAGAGCAACGCAACTATCATTCCCATAACCTGGAGACGGAGGAGGGGGCGCGAGGGTTGCTCTTCGGGAGGTGCGACGAGAGCGGCTACGTTCACACTCTTGCGGCGCCTAAAACGCGGCTGGTGAACTTTGCCGCGCTTCCCGAGACCCGCCTTCTTGCCGAGCGCTCGTTGAGAGCTGGATCCAGACGTCACCATCTATTCCCACCGGTACTCAGCGCAGGTCGACGCAGTTCGGGAGATGGAAGCGCCCACGTCATCAGTCGGACCGCTACTGGCGCGAAGAGTGCGTTTACTACCGCTACGACGACAACTATAGGAACGAGGCTGACGTCGATAAACTGCTCTTGACCCAGAACTGCTCCGATCACAGCGTAGAGCATGACGGCCCCG
Organism: Actinomycetes bacterium; assembly: GCA_021794655.1. Taxonomy (GTDB): domain Bacteria; phylum Actinomycetota; class Acidimicrobiia; order Acidimicrobiales; family RAAP-2; genus JAJYQJ01. The sequence goes on from JAJYQJ010000095.1 coordinate 21,801, forward strand.
GCGCTACCGGCGGCGGCTATCGGCATCGAGACCCACCATGGAGAACCTTCCGTTCTTGCCATGATAAATCCGGTAGAAAAACCCAGGATCGACCCGATCAAGGCCGACAGTCCAAACGGTGTCGGCAACAACAGGTCTGCGGCAAGTCCCGCGCCGAATCCAATGAAGGCTCCACGCGCTGGGCCGGCGACGAGACCCGAAGCTACCGGCAGCAACCAGATTAGTTCTGGGTGGGCGCCCCAGAAATGCAGGTCAAGACCTAAAGTTGATTGAATCACCAAGACCAGGATCACCACCAGCGTAGAGCGAACCAACGACCCGAACGTCACGGGGTCGGCTCCCATTGCACCACGTCTACGTATGCGAGGGTATTCAAGTTGGCCATCGGTTCTAAGGATATGCTCATCTGGCTCGAACCTTGAGGGCTACGAAACCTGGTCACGAAGCCTACCGGAATTCCGGGGGGATACTCTGCGCCGGCCAACGAGTTCGTGAACATCACCTCGCCACGCCTCATCGGGGTTCTTGGCGCGACGAAGTCGGCGGTGAGCGGGTTGCTCGACCCCTGTCCGTTTACCATAGCGATGTACTGCTTGCCAAAAGTCACCCCAATCTTTGACTGCCCGTCGGTCAGCAGTTGCACTACTGCGGAGTTGTGGTTGGCCTGCGTGACACGTCCTAGAAGCCCGCCGCTTGCGACGACCGGCATGCCGTAGGCGACTCCCTCGTTGCGGCCTTTATCAATCACTATGCTGGCGCTGAAATTGGACATGTCGATTGCGGTCGTCTGTGCGGTCACGGTTGTCAAGCTACCCAAGAATGGAAGGTGTTGGAGCGCGGTTATCTCCCGAAGCTGTCGAGCTTGAAAGGCGGCTTCGGAGCTTTGCAGCTTCATCGCCCCGATCGTCGCTTGAAGTTTCTGGTTCTCCTTTTGAAGCGCACCGTAGTCGAGCGCGCCGGCTATGAAGTCACCGATCGGGCGAAAGACGTCGTTGGCGCCCGAACGTAACGGAGTGAAGAGCCCGGACGCGACGGACCTCAAGCCCGCCGTCACGTAGTGCGTATGAGAACTCTCGTCGATCGAAATTATCGTGAGTGACAAGAGCACGAGAACGACGAGGGTCAGCGTACGGCGAGACCGCCTCGGCTTCGCCAACGAAAAACGCCCGGCCCCGTGGTCAGCGCGTCGAAGAGGTAATTAGAACCCGCTTCAGCGCGTCGAACTCTTCTAGGCACTGACCACTTCCGACCGCGACGCAGTTGAGCGGGTCTCTAGCGACGACGATCGGCATGCCGGTTTCGTGTGTCAGCCGAGCGTCGAGGCCGTGGAGGAGAGCACCGCCACCTGTGAGCACGATTCCTTGCTCCATGATGTCGGCGGCGAGTTCGGGCGGGGTGCGATCCAGGGTCACCTTCACCGCGTCGACTATCGCAGAGACCGGCTCGTCTATAGCGTGACGAATCTCCTCGGTTGAGACGACGACCGTCTTTGGAAGACCGGTCACGAGGTCTCTACCTCGTATCTCCGCGTGCAACTCCTCTTCGAGAGCGTACGCGGAACCGAGGGCGATCTTTATCTCCTCAGCGGTCCTCTCACCGAGCGCGAGACTGAACTCCTTCTTTACGAAAGAGACGATCGCTTCGTCGAGTTCGTCACCGCCGATGCGAACTGACTGGCTAGTTACGATTCCGCCGAGAGATATCACCGCGACCTCCGTGGTGCCACCACCGATGTCGACGACCATGTTCCCGGTTGGCTCGTGAACGGGAAGCCCGGCTCCGATTGCGGCGGCCATGGGCTCTTCTATGATGTAGGCCTTCCTCGCTCCCGCGTACTCCGCGGCTTCCATCACGGCTCGCTGTTCAACTCCCGTTATGCCAGAGGGAACACAGATGACCATGCGAGGCTTTGCGAATCGGCGCTGGTGGACACGGTGGATGAAGTACCTGAGCATCTTCTCGCAGATCTCAAAGTCGGCGATCACGCCGTCTTTTAATGGCCGGATCGCCTGGATGTTGCTCGGCGTTCGTCCGATCATCCGCTTGGCTTCAGCTCCGACGGCAAGAGGGCGGCCATCTTTGACGTCGACGGCGACGACCGAGGGCTCGTTCAAGACGATGCCACGGCCGCGCACGTACACGAGGGTGTTCGCAGTCCCTAAGTCGACTGCCATGTCACGACCCAACAGGTTAAAACGGTTATTATCAGCCATGGAGGTCAGTTCCTCTCGGTAAATCTGGGTATGCGCGTGACCGCGCGCACTACTGGTAGCGGCCACTAGGCTAGGGGAACGGTCGATCTAGCACAAGGCGAGAACCACAATTCCTTCCATCAGCCCAGTTCAGGAAAGAAAATAGCTATCTCTCTTGCAGCCGAATCGGGCGAGTCGGAGCCGTGGACGAGGTTCTCTGTCATCTCGACGCCGAGGTCGCCGCGGATCGTTCCGGGCGCCGCGTCGGCGGGGTTGGTCGTGCCCATGAGGGTCCTCACCACCTTGTAGGTATCCTTTGGTCCCTCGAGGACCATAGCGAGAGCAGGGGAACGGGTGATGAACTCCACGAGGTCGGAGTAGAACGGCTTGTCCCGATGCTCGAAGTAGTGCCGCTCTGCGACCTCTCTTGAGACGTTTCGCAACTCTGCGGCAACTATTCGTAGGCCCTTTGCTTCAAAGCGCCCGATTATCTCTCCCACCAGACCGCGCTCGACTCCGTCTGGCTTCACAATTACGAGTGTTCGATCCACAAGTTGGGCACGCTATCAAATTAACGGGGGTGCCGTTGAACGAAGAGCTACGGAGGTGCGTTGTGCGTGCTCGCCGCCACGCGTCTAGCGGGTGATCGCTCCTTCGGTTCCTTCGGTCAAAATCTCGCGAGCTTCGGCGACGAGATAGAGGGACCCGGTGACGACTACCATCGCGTCGTCTGGGATCCACGATGCTGTCACCTCCCAGGCTTCTCCAAACGACCGCACAACTGTAACCTCGCAACCGAGAGCCTCGCCGGCTTCCGCGATGAGTTCGGGCTCGAGTGCCCTCGGGGATAACGGAGGGCAAGCTACGATACGGTTAACTCCGACCCGCACGAGAGGAGCGAGCATCGCGGAGGGGTCACGCCCTCTCAACATTCCAACGATTGCAACCTTTGGCCCGTCGACGTTAAAGCCCTCTTCGATCGATGCTGCAAGAGCCTCACTCCCCGCGACGTTATGGGCTCCGTCCACAACGTAGAGCGGATCGTGACCGACGACCTCCAATCTTCCGGGCACCTTAACCGCGCTGAACGCGCTCTGAACGATCTCTGGGCCAAGAGGTGCGGCGTGGAAGGCTTCGACGGCGGCGAGCGCACAAGCGGCGTTAGCGGCCTGGTGGATGCCGTTCAAGGGAACGAAGAGATCAGGGTAGCTCGCACGAGGAGTCGTGATGTCGACCAACCTTCCACCGACGCCGAGACGGTTCTCGCGACAGAAAAAGTCCCTCCCGTATACCCAGACGTCTTCAGCGCCCAACTCGGAGGAGACGTCTTCGATCAGAGCTACGAGATCAGGGCGAGTTTCGCCGACGATTACGCGGCTACCTGGTTTCACGATGCCGGACTTATCCCGTGCGATGCCCTCCAAAGTTGGTCCCAAGATCTCCGTGTGGTCATAGCTGATGTTCGTGATAACGGCGACGTCAGCGTCGACGACGTTCGTGCAGTCCCAAGTACCTCCTACGCCGACCTCGACGACCATTGCGTCGACCGCCTCGTCTGAAAACCAGCGGAGAGCGGCGGCTGTCAACAACTCAAAACGAGTAGGCCGCTCGCTCAATAGAGTTTCCAACAGCGCGAGTGAGGAGAGGATCGACACGAATGACTCGTCGTCGATTCGGGTGGAGTCGATCGACAGTCGTTCACTTACCGAATTCAGGTTCGGACTTGTGTAGGTACCGGCGACGACCCCGGTCGCGGACAGAAGGTTAGTGGCCATTGCGGCGGTCGAACCTTTTCCGTTGGTCCCGGTGAGGTGGATCGAGGGTGCACAAAGCTGAGGGTCGCCCATTACAGAGACGAGTTCGCGCATCCGCTCCAGCGTCGGAAGCGATCTGCGGTTGGGAACGACCGACTCGAAGTCGATATGCGAGTCGAGCCAGGTGAGTGCCTCGTTGAGCGACGAGAAGGGTTGCAGCAGATCTTCTCGCAAGCTCAAGAAGCGGCTCTTCTACTCCGAGTCGACTTTGCGGGCGGCCTGTTGAGGGGCACGAGGGTCGGGTTGACTTTGTCCAAGACGACCGCTTTGTCGATGACGCACTTGCCGATGTCGCTTCTGCTCGGCAGGTCGTACATGACGTCGAGAAGCACCTCTTCAAGGATTGCCCGCAACCCGCGCGCCCCGGTCCCTCTCAATAGGGCTTGGTCCGCGATGGCGTCGAGTGCTTCTTCGGTTATCTCGAGCTTGACCCCGTCGAGTTCGAAGACCCGCTCGTACTGACGAACCAGTGAGTTCTTGGGCTCTACGAGGATTCGAATCAGCGCATCTTTGAACAGCTGGCTCACTGCTCCGACTACTGGAAGACGGCCTATGAACTCGGGGATTAGCCCGAACTTGATCAAGTCTTCAGGCAGAACCTCGCGCAGAAGATCTGCGTCGTCACGACCGACCCGGTCGACCTCTGCCCGGAACCCGATCCCCTTCCTGCCGATCCTGTTCTCGATGATCTTGTCGAGACCCGCGAACGCTCCCCCACAGATGAACAAAACGTTGGTCGTGTCGATCTGGATGAACTCCTGATGTGGATGCTTTCGGCCGCCCTGGGGAGGGACCGAGGCGGTCGTTCCCTCCAAGATCTTGAGTAGAGCCTGTTGGACTCCCTCTCCAGATACGTCACGAGTGATCGAAGGGTTCTCACTCTTTCGAGCTACCTTGTCTATCTCGTCGATGTAGATGATGCCTATCTCGGCGCGCTTGACGTCATAGTCTGCCGCCTGGATTAGCTTCAACAAGATATTCTCGACGTCTTCACCTACGTAACCGGCCTCAGTAAGAGCAGTCGCGTCTGCGATAGCAAAGGGAACGTTGAGCATGCGGGCGAGCGTCTGGGCGAGCAACGTCTTCCCGCATCCCGTAGGTCCGAGAAGAAGGATGTTGGACTTGGAAAGCTCCACACCGTCGTCGGGCGGAGGACCGGCCTGAACCCGCTTGTAGTGATTGTAAACGGCGACCGACAAGATCTTCTTAGCGTACTCCTGGCCTATGACGTAGTCGTTCAGGAAATCGAATATCTCTTTTGGCTTTGGGAGCTCATCGAAACTCACCTCAGGCGTCTCGGTGAACTCCTCGGCGATGATGTCGTTGCAGAGGTCGATGCACTCGTCGCAGATGTAGACCCCGGGACCCGCGATGAGCTTTTTCACCTGCTTCTGCGACTTCCCACAGAAGCTACACTTGACCAGGTCGCCACCTTCGCCGAACTTAGCCATCACTCCCCCTTCCCAGTTGCGAACTACCCAGATCGTCCACTCTTGTTGACTCCCGATATCCAAACGGTGGTGCCATATACGAAACCGTCCCTCTATACCCTACGCCGCGCCGACGGCTTCTAGAAGAGCTGCGTCGCGTGAAGTGATGACTTCGTCGATCACTCCGTACTCGACCGCCTCTTGTGCTGTCATGACGAAATCTCGATCGGTGTCCTTGGACACTTTTGCGTGATCCTGGCCCGTGTCTGCCGACAACATCCCGGTCAAGAGGTCACGCATCCGTAGTATCTCTTTGGCCTGTATCTCTATGTCACTCGCCTGTCCCTCCACCCCACCAAAGGGTTGGTGTAAGAGGACTCTCGCGTGGGGAAGTGCGAACCTCTTCGACTTCGCTCCGGCTGCGAGTAGAACTGCCGCCGCAGAGGCGGCCTGGCCGAAGCAGAACGTCGACACGTCGGGCTTTATGTACTTCATCGTGTCATATATTGCAAACAAAGCCGTGATGTCGCCGCCTGGAGAGTTGATGTAGAGGTGTATATCTTTGTCGGACTCTTCGGACTCCAAGAAGAGAAGCTGAGCGCAGACGAGATTCGCCACCGTGTCGTCGATTGGCGTACCCAAGAAAATTATCCGCTCCTTTAACAGGCGAGAGTACAGGTCGTAAGCCCGCTCGCCTCGATTTGACGACTCCACGACAGTTGGAACGAGGTAGTTCGTCTCATGAAAACGGTCCCCGCTCTGTAACCTCATTGCTCACGCTCCTCATCTTTAACTTCACCGATTCCTTCAACTCCATGAACTTCTGCTGCTTCCGCGTCGCCGGGCCCTTCGCTCGACGTGTCGTCGATCTCTGGGTCGCCGATCTTCAGCTGGGCATGAGACAACGGCGTACCTTCTTCATCCACCAGGGTCACGTGTTCAAAGAGCCACTCACGGGCTTTTACCTTTCTCTGCTCCGAGCGTACAGCGGAGACCCTTCCAGCGCTGTCGAGTTGGGAACGTAGCGCCTTCGCGTCAATATCCATCCTGGTGGCCATAGTCGCGATCACCTCGTCGAGTTCATCATCGGCAACCGTTATGCCCTCTGCATCAGCAACTGCGCGAAGCGCGAGATCTTCTCTCACCGCTTGGGTGGCCTCACCTCTGATCATCTCCAAAAGCTCCTCTGGGCTTTGACCGGTTGCATTGCAGAAGTCGTCGAAAGAGATCCTTCGTTCATCAAGCCTATGCGAGAGATCGTGCAGGCGTTCCTTGGTCTCGTCGTTGACCAAGACCTCTGGTAGATCTTCGTCGTTCACGAGTCCGGTCAGCGCTACTATCGCGCGCTCTCTTAGCGCCATCTTGGCCCGCATGACCCGCACCTTGGCGATTCGCTCGCGGATGTCGTCTCGCAGCTCGCCGAGAGTCGCGAATTCAGAAACTTCCGATGCCCACTGGTCGCTCAGATCAGGAAGAACTTTCTGCTTCACTTCTTTCAGGACTGCTTCGTACTCTTGTACCAGGCGACCACTATCGACTCCATCTTGGCCTGCCTCATCTTCTTCGTCACGACTGCCCGGATCCGGGACCTTGAACTTCAAGACGTCGCCGGCCGATGCACCCTCAAGTCTATCCTCGAGCTCGGGAAAGACAGACCCACTTCCCAACTCGTAGACGAAGTCCTCTGCCAACACGACCGTCTCCTCGCCGGCAGTGTCGATCCTCTTTAAGTCAAAGGTAACGCTGTCTCCGCCGGCCGCGGGTCGCTCGGCGGTGATCAACTCGGCGTCTTGGCCACGCAAGTTGTCGATCTCGACAGCGACGTCGTCGTCGCTCACTTCGAGTTTCGGTAGGGTGACTTCCAGTCCCTCGTATCCAGGAATAGCAATCTGGGGCCTAACCTGGACAACGGCCGCGAACTCAACCGGTCCGCTCTCCTCCCCGTCGGTTATCTCGATCTCTGGAGGAGCAATAGCATCTAGTGAGGCTTCGTCGAGCGCTCGTGCGTAGAAGTCCGGCAGAGCTTCGCGCAGCGCCTCTGCTCGAATTGCAGCCGGCCCTCCCAGTCTGGCCTCGAGCACGCGGAGGGGAACCTTGCCTGGCCTAAATCCGGGCACCCTAACCCGGCGCGACAGCTCGCGCACAGTGTTCTTGAGCGCTTTGTCGATTTCTGGCTCGTCGACCTCCACCAAGAGGCGGACGAGGTTTCCTTCTACTGCTTCGGCGGTTGCGCGCATATGTGAGAAACTCACTCTACCGGGTCGCGCGGCCCTCAGGGTGCAAACGCCATTTCGGCGAGTATTCGCTCTGCAATCGAGACGTCTCCGACGACCGCTACGTCTCCGTCCAGCACTGTATCTCCTGGGGAAATGCGCCCACACCCCAAACGCCAGAACACATCGGCCGGCAAAGAAATAGCTGCGGTTGGGTCAGCCGCCTTCCCTTCTTGAACCACTCCTCTACCGTCTCGAATCACGACGGTCGCAGAGAGCGGGAGCGGCCCGCTAACGTCGAAAGAGACCTTCGTTCCCTCTGGTGGGCCCACCTTTCGCCCAACGACGTATCCCAACGAGTCGCGAACTCTACGCAACGTTATCTCCTCGCCGCGACCCCCACGCCCTCCTTCCCGGCCGAGAGCGATCCTTATGTCTTGCTCATGAACCCAGCTATCAAAGGCCCTTACTTCCATGAACACGCGGTAGGGAACCTCACCGATTGGGCTCGGACCGACCTCGTCGAACCGCTCCACTCCGAAGTGGCGGAGCTCTGCGATCCGCAAGCGAGTCACCTCTTTGAACTCTGCGAGAACCCGCCCCCCGGGCACGCCCCTGCGGGCTTCCACCCAACGTTCATTGAAAGCGCCGAGCGGGTTCTTCACATGCGCTGGGTCAAGACCCGCGCTCTCAGGTGGGGACTCGCCGAGCAAGAAGCGTTCTGTGCCGACGAGATGTGAGATCTGGTCCTTCACGCTCCAGCCTGGACATTCGGTCGCAAGACTCCACTGTCCTTCGTCCAAGCCTTGGCACGCTTGCAGCGTTGAACCCCAGGTTTCCTCCAAGGCTTCGACAATCGGCTCACAGTTATTGGACTCGAACTCCTTCGAATCTTCACTCATAACGAAATCCTAGTAACCAAGAACGATAACTAGGAGTATCATTGCAGAGATGGACGGCGCTGCGAATTGCGAGCAGAGGGGAGGTGTCGTCAGATGAACACGGAAGTGACCGGCGATACAGGAGGCTACGACGCTCAAGGAGTGACACGCCAGGACGTGTCGGGAGCTGTGACCGGGGTGGTCGTCAGGTACGTTCGCGCTCGGACGGGAGAGTTTGGAGTAGGCCAGATGCTGGCTGCAGCAGGTGACTCACGCCCTGCTCAAGTCCTCGAAGATCCAAGGAGTTGGAGCAGTCACGACGAAGCTCTCAAGCTGATTATCGCTGCCGGCGAGATCACAGGCGACCCCGAAATTGGCAGGCACATCGGAGAGGAGATCCTGCGTCAGTACGACGGAACCGATGTCGCGAACTTGCTTCGATCGCTCGGCTCACCGGCTGAGTTGCTGCGCAACGTAACGGCGGCTGCCGCCAAGTTCTCGACCGTCTCCTCGTTGGAGCCTCTTGAAGTTGGCGACGCTCACGCGGTTGTAAGGGCGATCACACGCCCAGGATTCATTCGACACCTCCAACTCTGCGAATTCACAAAGGGTCTGCTTTCCCAGGTCCCGGTTCTCTTTGGGATGGTCCCCGCAACTGTGACCGAGTCAGAGTGCCAGGCGCGAGGCGGTCGATTCTGCCTGTACAGCGTGGCGTGGGAAGCTGGGCAGTGGTCCTCGTTTGTCGACGAGAGAACCAGCTTGTACTCGTCGGCATGGGGGGGCCAAGTGAGCGAAGCTCGCTCGGAGCTCGAAATCGATCCAGAGACCCGTATCGAGATGCTCCAAAGACAGCTCGACGAGATGGGCGAGAGGCTCGAAGAGGTCTTCTTGACCGCACAGGCCCTGCTCTCGGTCGACGACCTGTCGGAGCTGCTATCGAGAATCACCGAGAGGGCGGCGCACGCGGTCAACGCCCCTCGATACCTGCTCGTTGTGAGAACCGGACCAGAGCAGCCGGCCCATATCGAGCAGAGCGGGTTCACAGACACCGAAGCGAGAGCTCTTGCAAACGAGCTACGCCAACCCAATCCTGACGACGCGGGTGGGTGCCGCCTCATCGTGGACATCGCGTCGTCGAGGCAACTCTACGGACGCTTAGCCGCCGTCTACCCGCCTGGAATGCAGTTCATGGAGCGCGAGCGTGAGATATTCTCGCTATACGCGAACTACGCTGCAACCGCTCTCGACCTCGTCACATCTCTAGCCGATTCACGACGTTCGAACGAAACCGCGCGTGCGCTGCTTGGTTTCTCCCGCTCGCTCTCCAAGATTAGCACCACAGACGATGTAGCACAGACGCTTTCAGACACAGTTCCACTTGTACTGGGTTGCCAACGATCAACGGTGATGCTCTGGGATCCGTTTGATATGAAACTTACGTTAAAGGCGGTATCTGGGGGGATGGAGATACCGCCGTCGCCGGTGGAAGTAGCTAGTGAGAGCGGGGAGAAGATCGTGTTCATCCCCGAAGAAGAGATCGATCTGCCCGACGAAACGGTGTCAGAGTCGACTGTCACGTCGATCTCGCCCAGTGATACGCCGATCGTCAACCAGTTGATGTCCTCTCGCGACATTCTCGTTGTAGACCGAACAACCCAAGATCCGTTCCAGCTCGCGGTTATGGAGCGCTCCGATACAAGCACGACCGTGTTCGCACCTTTCTTCTCCGACGAGGAGTTCTTGGGAGTCGTCAGCGCGGAGTTCAGCGAATCTCCGACAGTTGATCCAAGATCCGATCGTGACCTCCAAGAACGCCTCGGCGCCCTGGCAGACCAGGCGGTCACTGCGTTCCAAAACGCCTGGCTGTTGGAGCAGGTCGGTCACCTGGCCTGGCACGACGCGCTGACAGGGCTACCCAACAGACGCCTCCTCGAAGACAGGGTCGCCCAAGAGCTGGAGCGGGCAAAGCGCGTTGGAGAACGGTCATCGGTGTTCTTCGTGGATCTAGATAGGTTCAAGAAGGTCAACGACACCCTTGGTCATGCAGCCGGAGATCAGCTACTCCAACTCGTCTCCCAACGCCTCCGTGATGCAGTCCGACGTCAAGATACCGTCGCGCGCCTCGGCGGTGACGAGTTCGCGATCTTGCTTCCAGGACTCGCAGACCCTGTGGACGTCCGCCTTCTGGCCGCCCAGATGATCGACGCGCTCCATGAGCCCTACGATCTCGACGGCGCTGAGGTGTTCACCTCTGCGAGCATCGGAATAAGTGTGTACCCACAGAACGGGGAGACATACGACGACCTGCTCAGCCACGCTGATGAAGCGATGTATCGTGCCAAGAGCGTCGGTCGCAACAACTACCAGGTCTACGACGAGAGCGTGCTCGACGATACCGGAGAAGAGATCCCCCTCGAAGCTGACCTGAGAAATGCAGTTGGCAGAAACGAGCTATTTGTGCTCTACCAGCCCTATATCGACCTTCACACCAACCAGATATCAGGAGTCGAGGCACTCGTGCGCTGGAGACATCCAACGAGAGGGATCATGGAACCGGGATCGTTCATTCCGACTGCGGAAGAGTCCTCTGCGATCGTGGCCGTTGACAGCTTCGTCATTAACGAGGCCGCGCACCAGATGCACAGATGGTCAGAGAACGGCCTCCCTCCTTTAAGGGTCTCAGTCAACATCTCGCGAAGAGATCTCCTCGATCCAGGGTTCTTCCAGACGGTCTCGTTCGCGCTCAGCTCTAACGCGGTGCCACCAGAGCTACTGGAGCTCGACGTCTCGGGAAAGCTCGGGGACGACGCTCAAGACGACACGGTCTTGTTCAACATAGCCGCGCTCAGGGAGTTTGGAGTTAGGGTAACGGTTGGCGAGCACGAGTCCTTCAACGACGCGTCCGAGCAACTCGGCACATTCCCGGTCAACACTCTAAAGATCGATCGTTCCTTTGTTCAGCTCTTGGGACCAACTGATGAACTTCACACGCTCTCACGTGCAATTGTCGACCTCGCCGAGAAACTCGGGCTCGAATGTGCAGGCGAGTACGGCGACACGCCACACCAGAGTCGTGTTCTGCTCCAAAGAGGTGACACGACTGCTCAGGGTTTCTTCTTCAGCCCGCCTCTCCTGCCAGGCGATGTCGAAAAGATGCTCGGTTCCGACGGCGCCGGATCGATCTCATAAACACTGCCACCAGCACTTTCGTGGCTTTTTTTTGACCATCCCCCCGTTTGCCGCCGCCCGGCGGTAGGTTCGATCTCGCATCAACCACCGTCCATCAAGGTTGACCGGATCTCGTATCTGGTGCCGATATCTTTAGGAGACAGCAATGGCGTCATATGAGGGATACTGCGTGAAGTGCAGGGAGAAGCGTACCTTCGACGGCAAAGAGGTGGAGCTCGCCAACGGTAGGAGGGCAGCCCAAGGAGCATGCCCGAGTTGCGGCACGAAGATGAACAGGATCCTCGGCAAGAAGTCCTGAACTCTATTCGGCGGTTTTTATAAAGCCCGTCCATCGGGCATCGTTAGGCCAGCTTCATGAACATCTGCTGAACGACCTCCAGAGGGTACCCGTCAGCTTCAGCTTCTTCTGGGTGTTCCAGGCAGTGGGTTAGCCCGGCCGCGATCAACCGGAATCCCGCTTGATCCAACGCCTTGCTCGCGGCACATATCTGCACGACTACATCCCTGCACTCGCGCCCCTCGGCGAGCATCCTCTCTACTCCTTGCACCTGGCCGGCGACTCGCCGGAGGCGTTTCCTCACCTCGTCTACTACCTCGTCGGGCAGATCCACTGCAGCACTCCTAACTCGCTCGCCTAACAACGTCTCGAATGACAGTTCTCCTGGCTTCTTGAGTCCTTCCCGTCCAGACAACCCGGACTCAACCCCGAGTAGTGATTCGATAACTCAGTTCTAAAGAGAGTTTCCGCCTCCAATTCCCTCCTGTATCGACTAGTATACCCCAATGGGTATACTACTTTTTCGTCCAGCAAGAGATCGGCATAACTCAGACCGATCAAAATCGCTTTGATCCGAGGAGACTTAAGTATGGGGTTGTTTACGAGGAGCCGGAGAGACCCGACACAAGACGGCAGACGATCTATATCCGTTCCAGCCCACAAAGCCCACGAACTGCTCGCCGACGGTGCGGTGATACTCGACGTACGTGAACACCACGAGTGGCGTGCCGGCCATGCCCCAGGGGCGAAGCACCTACCTTTGGGCGAGGTCGGCGACTCTATTGAACAGATCCCTTGTGACTGCACGGTGATAGTCGTATGTCGATCCGGCCATCGCTCAGCCCAGGGTGTAAATGTCTTGAGAAAAGCCGGAATCGACGCTGTGAACCTCCACGGCGGAATGCACGCGTGGTCTTCCGCCGGGCTACCCGTCCAAACGGCTGACGGCAGAGAAGGCGTGATCGTTTAGAGCTCGCGATCGGGAGAACGCAACGGCAGTGCTCGCTTGAACGCCCACTCGCTACTCGGCTGTCACCTTTTCATGAATCTCTCCGATCAGCTCGTGAAGCTTTTCTATCTCGCGTCGATGCTCTCGGTTCTTGCTGATCAAGTGGACTGTTCCACCCGCGGCGATACACGCACCCAAGTCACTTGTAACGTTCGTATAGTTTCCCCCGACCAACTCGGAGAACGCGGAGACGTGGATACCTGCAAGAGGGAGGACAACAAGGTATATACCCAACGCTCCGAGAAAGACGATGTGCGGCTTCGAAGACAGGGCCCGGGGCACGTATCCGAGTACCTTCGCAATCTTGGTTGGGGTAGGTAGATCTTGACCGTCTACCATCTGGCTCACGGTTGACATATGCGGTTCTCCTCTGTCTCGATAGTTACCTCTCCCGTTGAGAATAGCTACCTTGGGGCCACGACCAACGGTTGATCAGCTCCAGCCCGACGTTGGCGAGCCTAAGGAGGTCTGACCGGGAGACCAAACGGAGACTTCTGACACATGAGGCCGCCAGCTGCTTTTCAAGCTATCGATGTTGGCGCTCAGCGTTCCTCTGGGGGTAGGTCCTCGGTGTCCGATGTTTCCAAATCACCTTCAACCGTTCCCGGTGAGTGTGCAGTAGTTGCACGCTCCTTCGGCGACCCGTGAACTTCGGGCCGTGCCGTTGTCTCGGACTGATGCACAGACATCAGGTCACCGCCTTCTTAGGGCTGGGTGAGGCTCCGTCGAGTACGCCGACAGAGCCGGTGGCAACAACAGCTTCCCGATCAAAGGGGCGGTCCCCGGCAGAACAGCTCCGGGCGGTCTTCCTCCCCCCTCCATCGGCCCTGGGGCTTCCGGCTCGGGCACACCCCCGCGAACTGCGGGTGTCTTGCTTCTTCGGGTCTTTGTTCTCCCAGCCGTAGGGACGTACTGGGAGCTTGGACCAGTCGACCGGTTCCCCAGTTAAGAGCTGGCACAGCACGGCCACACAGGCGAGCTCCGCCAACGATTGCAGGTTGTACGCGGCGTTCAGGTCGCGGTCGATCACAAGACCGCACTTTTTGCACTTGAACGCCCGGTTCGAGCGCTTCAGGTTGTGGTGCACGAACTTACAACCAGAGCACATCTTCGACGACGGATACCAGCGGCTGGCGAGCAGGAGGATGCCAGCAAACCACGCGTGCTTGTAGGAGAGCTGCCGACGCAACTCAGCGAGGGCCGAGTCGGCCTGAGCCCGGTTGGACCCCCGCTTGCTTCGACCTCTCCGCATCATGCCGGACGCGTTCAGGTCTTCGACCACGTTCACGCTGTAGGTGCTGGCTAGACGGTGCGACTCCTTGTGGATCGGGTCCCTCCGCATGTTCGCAGCCTTCGCGTGAGCACGCTTGAGCTTGGCCTGGGTCTGCTTCGACCGCTTCGAGCGTACTTTCCAAAGGCAGCGACCGGCGACGTGTCCCGTCCGCGTTGAAGCACGCCGGGCTGTTTGTGCGGTGCTGGCGGTCCATCCGGCGCTGGTAGCGGCTGATGGTCTGGCGGAGTTGTTTCTCGGCCCGCGGGTTCTCGACCACATGGCCGTCTGAGGAGGTGGCTAGGTGTGCAATACCGACGTCAGTACCAGAGACGCCACAGGTAGCAGGCATGGAGGGCTTCCGCTTCACAATCACGTTGAACGAGACGAAACGTTCCCCGCCCTCTTGAGACAGCGTGGCCCGGAGGATCTTTGCCGATTCGTCCTTTAGTTTCAGCCTGAGCTTGTCTGTCGGCTCCTTTGTGCGCCGTACTCCGATCACCGGCAACTGCACATGATGGCGGTCTACGATCCCTATTGCTCCGGTGGTAAATGATACGGAGGCTCGCCCGCGGTACCTGGCCTTGGGCTTCGGCCAACCAACGGGGGTACCATTGCGCGTGCCGCTCTTCGATGCGAAATAGTTCTTGAACGCCGTAGCTGCTGCCTCGAAACCCGACGAGTACGCCTCCTTCGAGTTCTCCTTCCACCAGCCAACCGTTGGAATCACTCGGTCCGCGTAGTTTCTGGCCTCTGTCGCACGAGCACCCTGGCGAAGAGCGAGGGCTTCGAGGACTTCTCTTGCGTGGATGTTCTCTACCGCCGCTTCGCGCTCGGCATCGTCTCTTGCGGTGATGAGGTCCTTGGTATCGTTCCAGATGCGTCGCATCGCAGCCTGTGACCACGGCACCGGGACCATCGTCTGCGCCCAGGTGTTAGCGTCCTTGGCACTTGCTCCCTGACGAAGGGCAAGGACTCGGTAGGTGTTCCTCGCATGGAGCTGGTCTGTTACAAGCCTGCGTCCAAAGTTGAAGGCAAACCGGCGGGCACCGAGGTGAGATGCCTCGGCAGGGTCGGCCCGCTCCCCGTCGTCAAGGCAGAACTTGTACGCCTGTTGCCTCCAACCATCGGGGATCTGGAATCTACTCACGGTATGATCTTCTCACTAGGTTGTATCAGCGCCATCGGCCCCACGTCGTGTTTGGCGCAGTTGAGTGCTTTCTCGGCGCGGTTCTTCGCACCGCGCCTGCCATAGAGTCGAGCACAGAACGATGTCAGTACCTCGGTCATGTCCCGCACCAGGTCGTCATCGACCTCGCCCTCGTCTACAACCACCACCCTGCGTCCCTGTGCCGACAGTGCTGCTTCTAAGTGCTCGACTCCGAAGCGGGCCAGCCGGTCTCTGTGCTCGACAACAATGGTTCCGACACTGGCATCGGACAACAAGCGGGCAAGCTTGCGCCTTCGTCCGTTCATTCCCGATCCGACTTCGGTTGCCACCTCGTCCACTGACAGCCCCGTTGAAGTGGCCCACTCGGTAAGTCGAGCCACCTGACGGTCAAGGTCGCCTCGTTGGTCGTGACTTGATACCCGAGCGTAGACCACGGTACGGACGTGCTCCGCCCTCACGGTCCCGACATCAACCAGGATGAGCCGTCCCACGCGCTGTGCAGGGACGGGTAGGGTGCCGTCGCGCCACCAGCGATACGCCGTGTGCTTGCTCACGCCCACCATAGAGGCCCAGTCAGACAAGTTCACACCCATAAACTAGCACATACGTACGAGCACTGGTGGGCACTCGTTGGCCGGCAGTTGGTAGCCCCTGGTAGCACAAGCCACACACCTTGGTCGCGCTTGCTGTGCATTCGGCGCATGGATAGACGGGCGGATCGTTGCGGGAAAGTACTTCGATCATGGGACCTGTTGTCCGCGCTGTCGGAACAAGACCCAAGACACGACCCAGTAGCTCAGTGGTAGTGCCGAAGTCGTACTCGTAACTGAACCGGCTGCCCGCAGCAACCGTGTCAGCGAGCCGCGCGGCCATCGAGCGGGGATTCGCCGCCCACTCGTAAGCTCCGTCCACATCGTAGGCGAACGTCATGCCCGCATGATTGAAGCAGCTCAAGTGGCCGCAACACTCCACCCAGATGTGGCGGAGGAAGCTGTCGAGGTCGTCCCAGGTGGCGGTTGGCGACGCTTCGAGGACGAGCCAGTAGGACGGAGAGGTACCGGTCTTCGAGTGCCAGCAGCAGCGTGTCGGCGTCGCCGGCGCCGGCAATCCTTCCGCGGCAAGCGCGGACATGGCGTTGCATGCCAGCTTTCGTGAAGTTCTTTCTGCAAAGCCGGCACTGTCCATACGTGGGTTCGATCATGATCGGTGTTCTTCCTTGTTTCCCAACGGGCCCATACCGCAACATTTCTTGAACTTTTTCCCGCTCCCGCAAGGACAGGGGGTGTTCCGACCAACCTTGGTCGGGTGCGATGCCGACCCGGGAGTAGTGGGTTGTGCTTTCGGCGTCATTTCGGGAAACTGGTCAAGTGGCAGTCCCTTGCCGCCGAATTCTAGCGTCGTCCTTTGGCGTACCGCGACAGCTTCGTCGCTCCCGTCTTCGAGCTCGAAGCTCTTCGAAATGGTCACCGGGGGTACCTCAGACCTCGCCTGATCCACCTGGCGCCTGAGATTCTTGGCCTCCCGCTGGAACGCCTGGGCTTCGAGCTTGTGACCGGTCTGTTCGCACACGACCTCCAGCCACTCGGCGATGGCTTCTCTATTCCTCACACCCGGCGTCGAGTATCCCTGGCGCAGGAGCTGCTCGGCCCTCACATAGTCTTTCGGCCTGTCCCTGCCAATAGGAGCGCAGTGGCAGACCGCCCAGGCAACCCAGCCGAAACCCCAGCGTGGATCGACAGCCAGCCATCGCTCAAAGAGCTCCTCGGCCTTGCCGGCTTCGCCCACCTCGAAGTAGGACTCGGCGAGGGCCTGCCGCCGGTTCTCGGTCATCAGCTGGTCTTCGCGAGGGAACCGCGCGAGCGCTTCTTCGCAGACGGCGGCCCTCGCCAGAAGGACCTCGCGATCGTGAAGCCCGGCGTTCCAGAGGGCCTCCTCGAGGTCTTGGCTCCAGTTGTAGAGCGACTGTGTCATCGGAAAGCGATCGTCGAACTCCTTGATGGAGCGGATACCGGTGGCATCGCAGAGATGGAGGACATCGGACCAAGCGCTCAACCAGAGCTCGACTACGGCGACTCCTTCTCGCTCGAGTTCGTGGTAGCCGTGCTGAATCTTGTCGTCCAACAGCTCGAGGCACACCTTGTCCGGCCACCACCTTTGCCAGAGGGAGACCAGGCAGATCCAGATCCAGTCCCCTTCCACCTGCTCCTTGTCACTCCGAAAGCCGCAGCTTTTTATGAGAGGACGCGCCACCTCTTCAGCCGAGAACGCGCCTGCACACAGTTGCTCCAGGCTGTCGCGGTCGAAGTGCAACCCGAAGCTCCCAAGCTTCTCGAGAAGTTCTTCGTCGCTAAGATCAGCGGCGCTGGAGCGCAACGGCCGGTTGTTGTCCGCGATCAGGCGGCCGATCTCATCGTCTGTGCCTCGCTGCTCCTCGCAGAATCGGTCGAGAGTGACCCAGGAGATCTTCATCGGGTTTCGCAGGGACCGGAGTCGGGCGTGGCGCGCAGGGGCTGGTGTCCATGCGAGATCAGCAGGTCGCCGTCGGTACAAACCCGGCAACGGTACAGGCCGGCGATCATGCAGAGCTCTGTGGTTGCTGCCACTTCGATCATCCCGAGTGCGGGCAGTCGTTTCACCTTGCCATCATAGGCTTCGCCGGTGTCGATACCGGACCGGCGGGGGTCCAAAGCCGGTCGATAGGGAGGACGAATAAACCATCGCGCCGGTACGACCACTCGCCTGTATAGAGCACCACGCCCGCGAGGAAAGCGGTACCAGCCAGGCCACGGAGCTTGTCAAGGGGGCGCATGTCCTTGTCGAGTATTCGCGTGCCGCTCTTCACTTCGAGGCCCACGATGGCCCCGTCGTCGCGTTCGAGGACCAGATCGACCTCGTCGCCGTCATAGGTACGCCAGTGGTACCAGCCGGTGACGCCGTCCAGCCAGGTTGCCTGCTTGATCAGCTCGCCCACGACAAACGTCTCCAGGAGGTGACCGAACTCGGTGAGGGCAACTGGGTCACGCCTAATGAGGTGCTCGGGGGTGAGGTGGAGAAGTCGCGCCGCGAGCCCCGAATCGATGAGATGAATCTTTGGGGCCTCCGACGTTCGCTTGCCGAGGGTCTTGCCCCACGCCGGGATCTGCCGGACGACGAAGACGGCTTCGAGGAGGGACAGGTACTGACATCCTCCCCACGGCTAAAGCCCGGGGGTTCCCCTTGCACTACACCGCTGCCGATGACAGTTGCCTATCATCGGCTCTAGGCGGAGCTGAGCCCGTCTCCGATATTACCGGA
>JAJYQJ010000115.1 GCA_021794655.1 Actinomycetes bacterium
TCCGATCTGCACCACTATCATCGCGACCAGCGCATCACCGGAGAAGTACAGGGGATTGACGTAGAACTTGAACGTGAACGGCGTCTTGAACGTCGAGAGAGGAGAGAGATGACTCGTAAAAAGGTGCGGTAGCTCCAACGCTGCCAAGCCCAGGACTTCTGCGATCCCGATCGTCGCGACCGTGACTATCAGTCTCGGAGAGGCAGCGAACCGCCACTGGATCAACAAGTCACACAAGAACCCAGTGACTACCGCAGCTGCGATTCCGATTGGGACCGCAACCCAGTAGCTCCAGTGCGAGCCCGTAACGAGGAGTATCGACAGCGCTGAAGCTAACCCGCCCAACGCCGCCTGAGAGAAGTTGATCACCCTGATCGATCTGTAGATGAGAATGAGACCCATCGCTATGAGCGAGTCGAGTCCTCCAATCACCACGCCCTGGACTACGATCCCCGATGGGACACCGTTTCGCATGAACGCGTTCGCAACGAAGTACGCGACGGCTAGGGCTACAACCGACGCCACGCCACGCCGCAACGAAGCGTTCCGAACTCTACCCAACCCAATGTTCACAGACTCTCCCGCCTTCTTCCTCGCTACCCACTCCCCCCGTAACCACCGGGGACGGGGTACGAGGTCTTTGCGTGCACAACCCCTTGACTCTGCGAACACCACAGCTGCTTATGTGCGGGCACGTTCACCGCGTTCGAGTAACTGAACAGTGCGTTCGCATCACATGCAATAAACGCGCCCTTCTTCCCGTCTAGTGCGCTCACCACGTTCGGGTCAAAGCGCACGACGTGATAGGCCGAGGCTGGATCGTAGGGACCGCTACGCCCGTTCCAACCACCAAACATCCCCGACGGAGCAGACTTAGGAATCAGCTTCATCGCTGCTTCAAAGTTCGCCGGGGTCAGATCCGGGCCTGCCAGCTGGAGCGCGTCGAAGAACTGGAGAAGGGACTGGTAGGTGAACGCAAACGATGGAATCGGCTTCTGGCCAGGAGGGGGGTTGCCCAGATAGTAAGCCCGGATAGCCTCCTGGTTCGCGAGGGGTTGTGCCTGGTTGCCCGCCCCGATTATGTGAGCTGCCTGGTTGAGTGGGAAGAGCCGGGTGAACGTGTCGGTGTTTGTCTCTCCGCCCGCGAAGTAGGACTGGAACCACCACTCAGGGTGGTAGTTCTCCTTGTTCGCAGCTTGCATCATAAAGATAGGAGAGATCGGATCCGTCGAGGACATGATGACCGTCGTGACTCCTGCCGCCTTCATCTGCGCTACCGCGTTCTGAGAAGAAGGAACCAGCTGTGTAAGGCTGAACTTGAAACCAACTTTTGCCTTGACCGCCTGGCCGTACTTAGCGAGCGCGGCCACGTCTTCGTTCATGCAGGTAGCTGCCTCAGGGTTCTCGGGATAGATGATCCCATAGGTCCTCGTCTTCGATCGAAGTGCGGACGAGCCAGCGAACTTCGCTGGTAGCCCACCTAGCTGCTTACCCAAGATTGCCCCCGCTGCTGCCGCTGTCTTGGTGCAGTTTGGGCCAGGCGTGTACTCCCAGGGAGAAAGCTTCTGATACCAGCTCGCTGCGTTCTCGTACAGGGTCGAAGTGACTACGTGTTGGAGTGCGAGGTCTGTTGCGTAAACAGCACTCGAATCGATCAGTGACATGTCCGCAAACGCGTGCAGGCTCGTAGCGACAGTCACCGCATCTTCTTGAGCCTGGGCTTGGTCTTGACCGAGATCCTCGCTGATGAAGTCACCTTTTCCCTGGAACGGCGCTAGTACAACTTTGCGACCGTAGAGCTCGAAGGTCTTGTTGAACGTATTTAGATACGCGTTCATGGTGTTGATCTCTTCTTGGTTGGTGCCGATAACCGAAGGCGGCACGAACGCGTACAACGCGGTCAACTGCGACGTCGCGGCTTCTCTGTAGGAGATCGTTATCGTCTTGGCGGTAACACCAGGACTCGTCGCGCCGCCGTTGTTGCCGTGCCATACAGGCTCACAAGGCGGCGCGTACGCAGACCACGGGACCTGGCGGACCCCGGGACCGCAGCGAACACCGCTCACCGCGACGCCGGAAGCGTAACCGGGATTTGGTGGCGTTACACCCGCTGGGACGTAAACGCTGCTCGGTACTCGAACCACCCCCGAAGGGGCCGAAGTCTGCTCGGGAACGAACAACAGGATCGCCGCGAGCGCGACGAGCGCTGCGACCAGAAACGCACGACGCCTGCGAACCGTCGCCCGCAAACGCCCGCGGATCGCCGCCGAGGCGTCCTCGCCACCCTTGCTCATCGTCTCTACCAACATGCCCCCCTGGGCCAGTTCAATATTTGTCCGGCTCCAACTTTGACGCCGGTTCACAGCTACGTTACTCGCTAGTAACTCGAAACGACAACCACACCCGCTGTTGGCACGCTAGCGCAACCGCTGAGCCAACTGCTGTCACAACGCGTTACCAGGTCACCGCTCAAAACCGGGCTCAGCGATCACGCCTCGCGTCTAACGTCCCGACAGAGCCCGCGTCGTCGAGGCTGCCGTCGCGCAAGGCGCTAACGAGCCGCCTGAACGCTCCGGCCGAGTCGTACCCCGCGGCGTCAGTCTCCATCCAGCGCACCCCTCTTGAACCGCGTGAACGATCCATGCCAAAGATCCCAAAGCGCGGCCCATAGGACCCCCACTCGTAGTTGTCGACCAACGACCAGTGTAGGTATGCACCAAGAGGGGCTCCGCTCGCAACTGCTCGCGCGACCGCTCCAAAGTGCTCAGCTAAGTACCTAGGTCGGTTCATCCCGTCGGCTCTCGGGTACGACCGCCCGTTCCTCACAAGAGTGCTCATCCCGTTCTCGACTATCCAGACCGGGACGCCACCGTAGAAAGCCCCGTGCTCCACGCACCAACGTGCGAGCGCCGCTGGATCCGCTTGAGTGTCCCAGAGCTCTCGAACCGGACTCCACGAACGTCCCAATATTCGCCCCCACTCTCGCTCCCGGCCAGGGAGCGCAAGTGCGTGACTCGCAACTGGGTCGTACCAGTCGAACCCGACGACATCCAACAGTCTTTCCCCCTCCTCCGCGTAGAGCAGATCGACTACGCGCCGCGACTGTCTCGATCTAAACCGCGATCGACGTGCCGGCGAACACGGCAACCCGGGGCGATTGGAGGCACTCCTCGCGCCGCTTCCATAAGGAGACGAGGCTTCAAATATCTGGCGCATCCACAGCTCTTGCCGTGTCTCGGGGGAAGCGGAGAAGTTGTGAACGATCCTGCGTTCGTCGATCCAGTCGTCGAGTTCGTCGCGACCCACCTCCATCGCAGGAGCCATCAGCAAGTCAGTCAGCATTCGGTCGAACTCGTAGATCGAAGACGCGCTCGTATTGACCGTGACCGTCGCGCCGGGTTGGTATCGATGAATCGCTCGGTACGCGAGGACGTGTGCAGCCAAGAGATTGTCCGTCACCGCCCACGCGTCTGATACCGCAAGCTTTCGCCCCGGCGGATGGATCCCAGCGATCCAACCGGCGAGCGCCAAGATGTTGGGTTCGTTGATCGTTACCCAGTATTCGCAGTGTTCGACCAACTCCGGAACGACTCTCAAGACGAACTCGCTAAAGCAGCGGGGAGCATCAGGCGTGAGCCAGAACTCCTCGCCGAGCCATCTCGGGTGGGTGAAGTGAAACAACGTAACGACAGGCCTCATCCCGCGTTCCCGGCACGCTCGGAGGATGGATACGTAACCGTCAATAGCGCTCTGATCGACAACGCCTTCGCTCGGCTCTATTCGGGCCCACTCGACCGAGAGGCGAAACGCGTTCGCACCGAGTGACGCCGCACGATCGAGCGCGACTTCCGGCTCCCTCCAGAAGTCACAGGCGATCCCGGAGGGTTCGACGCGTCCCGAGCGCTCCCACCAGTACCAGTTGTTCGCCGGCTCCCCGGGTCCGTTGAACCCCCCTTCGATCTGATAACCGGCGCTCGCTACGCCGATCATGACCTCTTTAGGATCGATGCCAGGACTCATCTAAGAATCTTAAGACCAACTCGCAGACGACGCCCAAACGGCGCACTCCGGCCTGGATGTTCGAGATCACACCGTCTCAGAGCTTGCCACGCGCTTCATGCGAACGAGCGATTGTTCCCACGGCTGTGCACGAATTCAGGGTCGCACGGATCAAGCCCACAGTCCCTTCAACGGCATCGCCCAGATTCGCTCGCCGAGCGGCAGCGTGTTCTCTCCGCTATAGACGACCACACCGATCTTGAATCGCGATCCAAGCTTGTCTCGGAGGAGTCGAAGACCATTGGCATCGGCTGCCGTGGCCATAGATGAGGACTTCACCTCAATCCCGACGATATCGCCCGACGCAGATTCGAGTACGAGATCGACCTCCCTCCTCTCCTTGTCTCGGTAGAAGAACAACTGCACCGGAGTCCGGTTCCATGTGGACTGCTTGACGAACTCCATCACAACGAAGGTTTCAAGTAGCATTTCCGCCAGACCGCCTTGATCCGGTGCGCAGTACCGGTCCTCGTCGACGCCAATTAGCGCAGCCGCCATCCCCGTATCGGTGAGGAATAGCTTCGGGGTCTTGACCTGGCGAGAGCCCAGGTTAATCGAGAACGGCTGCAATCGATAGAGCAAGAAAAGTTGTCTCAGTAACTCGCAGTGCGCTCTAACTGTCTTTTCAGCCAACGCGAGATCGCGTCCCAATGCGGAAAAGTTTGCAGTTCCGCTCGTTCGTGCCGCAAGTAGGCGAAGTAGCTGCTCGAGTTTCGATGAGTCGATCCTTATCTCACCGATCTCACGCAGATCACGACCGAGGATCGTCTCCACATAGGAGCGAAAGTAGCGCACACGTTGACGCTGTGTGCGCAGTCTTGCGTCGGGGAAGCCGCCGGCGAGAACGACGTCAGAGCTCGCGGAACGACCCTTGGGAGCACTCACGACGCGGGGCGGATCGCCAGCGAACAGTGCATCGATCAAGGAGGAACTGCGTCCGGCAATCTCGGCTTGCGAAAGCGGCCAGAGGTTGACGTACTCCACGCGACCAGGAAGCGCATCGGCTACGACGTTTGACGCTACGAGATCGGCTGATCCAGTCAGCAGGAACTGTCCAGGAGTCAGATCACGGTCGAGCACTTGTTTAATCGCGAGCATCAGTTCTGGGACGCGTTGTATCTCGTCGATGACGCAAGGACGAGGGAGTGAGAGGACGAGGCCGTCTGGATCGGAGCGTGCAGCAGCGAGCGTCGTCTGGTCGTCGAGGCTAAAGTAATTAGGAACAACGCCAGCGCTTTGGAGTTGCTTCGCGACCGTGCTCTTTCCGACCTCGCGTGGTCCGACAATCGCCGCCGCTCGACTCACCCCAAGAATGTCACGGAGCTCCGCCTCGATCAACCGAGGAATCAGTGCCATCGTCGACCAATCCGCTGAGACGACGACTTACGCGACGAGGACTTACGAGACGAGGACTTACGAGACGAGGACTTGTGAGACGAGGACTTACGAGACGAGGACTTACGAGACGAGGACTTGTGAGACGACGACTCAACCATATCGGATTAGTGTAGCCGACGAAATCGGAATAGTAAGCCCGACGAAATCGGAATAGCTGCCTTGGACGCCGGAGATTGCAAGATCATCGACCGCAGGAAACGTCCATCTTCCAATGTGCAAGAGTCCTGCGAAGAGCCCACATCTTGGACGCGTTCTCAAGAAGTTGGTGGCACAACGATGTCGACACAGTGCAGCGCACATCGTGGATAGGCCTCGCGCTCAGTAACTGCCCAGCCCAGAACCAGGCGAACTGTCTCTTCTCCGCTGCTCTCGATTAGTCTCAAACCACACCGACTCCACCTCGGCCTCGGGCCTCTCGGTGGGCGGATGTCGAGTAACGATACGTTGAAGACAGGAGCCAGCCGATGTCAGATGAAGTCCTGCGTGAACGAAGAGGAAACGTCGAGATCTTGACGATCAACCGTCTCGAAGCCCGAAACGCGGTGAACGGCGCGGTGAGCGCAGGAATGTCCGAAGCACTCGACGAACTCGCGCTCGACCCAGAAGTGTGGGTCGTCGTCTTGACCGGGGCTGGCGACAAAGCGTTCTCTGCAGGAATGGATCTAAAGGCGTTCGCGAGCGGTGAAGGGGCGTCGATAATCGGGGCGTCGGGTGGGTTCGCCGGGGTAACCAAACGGGACTTTCCAAAGCCACTCATCGCCGCCGTCAACGGATCCGCGTTGGCCGGTGGGTTCGAGATAGTCCTCTCGTGCGACCTCGTCGTCGCCGCCGACCACGCGACGTTTGGAATCCCGGAGGTAAAAAGAGGTCTCATCGCGGGAGCCGGCGGGTTGGTACGGCTACCAAAACGGCTTCCGCTCGCCGTCGCCGTCGAGTTGGCGATCACCGGAGATCCAATCGACGCTCAACGCGCGCTCAGCCTCGGCCTCATCAATCGGGTCGTCCCACGTGAGCGCCTGATCGAAGAAGCGGTGGAACTGGCCGAGAGGATCGCAGAGAACGCCCCGCTCGCCGTCCGCCACTCACGCGACGTCATACGCCGATCAGCTCAAGTACCAGAAGACGAGGGGTGGCAGATCAGTGACGCCTCCGTCGCCGTCGTCTTCTCCTCCGCCGATGCTATGGAGGGTCCTATCGCGTTCGCCGAGAAGCGCAAGCCCAAATGGCAGGGCAAGTAGTGGCCGTAGTCGTTCAAACGTCAGTACCCAGCGTCAAATGCTGACTCCCGCGCTCGACGCGCTCCGGCTCTTTCTCCACGTCTTGGCCGCCTCCGTGTGGGTCGGTGGCCAGATCGTCATGCTCGGAATGGTGCCCGCCGCACGAAAGATAAGCCCAGACGCACCGCGAACGCTCGCCCGGGCGTTCGCCCGTCTCAGTTGGCCCGCGTACGGTCTCCTCGTCGTCACCGGCGTCTGGAACATCTTCGCCGAGAGCTCTGTCCCGCACTCCACCGCGTGGAACGTCGTCCTCGGCGTGAAGCTCGCCGTCGTCGCACTCGCCGGCGTCTCCGCCCTCTTGCACACACGGTCCACCTCGAAGGTCGGACTCGCTATCTGGGGCTCGATAGCTGGGGTGACCTCGGTTGCCGCTCTTTTTATGGGGATCTTGCTGGCCGGATCGTGGTCCTGATAGCGCTGCGAGACACCTCAACTCGAATTGGGTCTAACGTGTTAGGTGAGGTGGAATCTTCAAGTGGGTGGATGCCGCCGGGTCGTCACCGGGTAACCGCCGAGTCGTCACCGGGTCGTCACCGCCGAGGAGGAATAAAATGCTCGCAGACATATTTGGACCCGACCTCCTAGTTGTCGTACTCATCGTCATCGTCGTCCTCTTCGGAGGCGCCGCGATCCCGAAGCTCGCGAGAAACCTAGGTTCAGCAAAGAAGGAGTTCGAAAAGGGCCTCAGCGAAGGTAGCTCGCCCGACTCGCCCGACTCACACGCTTCGTCTGCAACTGACGCCCCGTCGCAAAACGGCGCTCCCAACTCGTCCAACAACAAGTAGCGAACGGGTCAACGGGCAACGGGTCAATAGGCCAACGCAACGGGTCAACGGGCAACGGGTCAACGGGCAACGGGTCAACGGGCAACGGGTCAACGGGCAACGGGTCAGGCACGAACGTCAGGTAACCGACGCGTGAAAACAGGGTCGAGTTGAACGGCGACATATTAGACGTCGCGGATCGCCTCTGGCGCGGCGAGGTCGGCACCGACGAGTTCCATCCGGTTGGGCATATCGGCAAGGTTGCCGAGATATGTGACGGAGTTGTCTTCGTGCCGTCGTTCGCAAACGTCTCGGCGTTTGATACCGGCGACGGGCTACTCCTCGTAGACACCGGGAGCGCGCCTCTCGCCCCGCTCGTGCACTCGGAACTGCGCGGGTGGTCGCCTGAACGACTCAACACGGCCGTCTACTCCCACGGCCACATCGATCACGTCTTCGGGGTCCCCGTCTGGGAGGCGGAATCAGCTGAGCGAGGCTGGCCACGGCCGACGGTCGTCTCCCACGAAGCACTCCCGGCACGGTTCGACCGCTACATCCTCACCGCCGGCTACAACCAGGTCATTAACCGCCGACAGTTCGGGTTCGACGATCTCATTTGGCCAACCAAGTACCGCTACCCGGATGTCACGTACACCACCGACCTCGCACTCGAGGTGGGCGACGTCGCATTTGAGTTGCGCCACGAGAAGGGTGAGACGGACGACCACACGACGACGTGGGTTCCAGAAAAAAAAGTCCTCTGCTGCGGAGACCTTTTCATATGGGCCTCCCCGAACGCCGGCAATCCCCAGAAAGTGCAGCGTTATCCTCGCGAGTGGGCGATCGCTCTCCGGCACATGGCGTCGCTTCGCGCCGACTACCTCCTTCCAGGCCACGGGGTGCCCGTCATCGGATCAGATCGCGTAGCCCAGGCCCTCACCGACACCGCCGACCTTCTCGACTCCTTGGTGGACCAGACGTTGGAGATGATGAACTCAGGTGCGCGCCTCGACGACGCTATCCACGGCGTCCGTCCTCCAACCCACCTCGCGTCGAAGCCGTACCTACGTCCGGTCTACGACGAGCCAGAGTTCATCGTCCATACAGTTTGGCGGCTCTACGGGGGGTGGTGGGACGGGAATCCCGCGACGCTCAAACCATCGAGAGAGCGCGACTTAGCAGTCGAGATCGCCGACTTGGCCGGCGGATCGAGCCGTCTCGCCGATCGAGCCGTCGCTCTCCTCGAAGACGTCGAAACTTCCTCAGAACAAGGTCCGAGCGATAACCGGGACTCAAAGCTCCGCCTCGCCGGCCACCTCGTCGAGATCGCGTGGCTCTCATCCCCTCACGACCCGGGCGTTCAAAGAGCGCGGAACCGGGTCTTCACGGCCCGCTCCGAGATCTCGACCTCCACGATGGCCAAAGGCGTTTTCTCCTGGGCGGCCCGTGAGTCAGCCGGAAAAAGTCGGGACTCAAAAAGCCGGGACTCAAAAAGTCGGGACTCAGCGGTACAAGAACCAGGGCCCGAAGGGTAGTTCTCCACTGGTTCCCTCCCTGGTCAACAAGTACGCATCAACCCCTCTCATCAGGTGCTTCGAATTTTGGCGCGCATTTAGGTAGTCTCATCGCCGTGGATCCCGCAGCTACGCCCACCATTAGACGAACAACGCGCTCGAACGGCGAACAAACGCGCCGTCGCAACTTGGCGCACCCGAGGCGCCTCCTCGTGCCCTTGGTCGCGCTATCGCCGCTCCTGCTCGCGAGCTGCCAGATCCCCTCGTTCGGCGCATACCGGGGAAGTACCTCCCAGGGGCAGGACACGTTCAAACTCTTCCAGGGGTTCTTCATAACCGGCATCGTCGTCGTCGCGATCGTCTTCACACTGATCATCTGGTCGGTATTTCGCTACCGGCGCAGTACCGACGAGATACCGCGCCAGACGCAGTACCACACCTTTTTCGAGATCGTATACACGGTCATCCCGATCCTCATCGTTCTCGTCTTGTTCACTTTCACCGTCATCACCGAGAACAACGTCGATGCGACTCAGGCGAATCCGCCAGTCGCTATCAAGGTGACCGCTTTCCAGTGGGGATGGCAGTTCAACTACACCGGACACCCCGGCGTCTACGTGCGCGGTGAAACGGTGCAGGACCCAGAGATGGTCATGCCGGTCGGCGTGGACGTCCAGATCACCCTCGTCTCGTTGGACGTCGTACACGGGTTCTACGTACCCCAGTTCAACTTCAGTCGATACGCGTTGCCAGGGGTCACGAACGTCTTTGACTTCAAAGTTCTCCGGCCTGGGGTATACAGGGGGCAGTGTACGCAACTCTGCGGCCTCTATCACTCTTTGATGATCTCTAGGGTCAAAGCAGTAAC
>JAJYQJ010000121.1 GCA_021794655.1 Actinomycetes bacterium
CCCTCCGGTCGCAAGGCGCGGCTGCGCGTTAGCCGATAACGGAGCAACGATGAGAAGTGCGGCGACTGCGATGTAGGGAAGCGCTCTTAGAACGCCGCGCAACTTGGTGACGAGCGACCCACCGGCGAGGCTCCCACGAAGTTCACTCATCACTCAACGCCTTGTTCCACAGGACTCCCCTGTAGAAGAGTTCGACCCGATGCACATCGCTACCCTACCTCCCGCTCCAGACGGCCTCGCGCTTCACGGAGAAGCTCGACTTCACGCGGAACCCTCTGTGTCAACCTTGAGTGAGACACATTCCGTAGCCGAATCAAACTCGTGAAAGGGCGGAGAAGGAGCGCGTCACGTCTCGGGGCCTCCTGGTATAGAAGTGGGTGAACGCACGGGTATGATTCGGGGGTTTCCCCTTCAGGGGCGACGACAATCAACAAGGTGAAGCGAGGTCGTCCATGCGCGTGGCAAAAAAGGGTAGCCCCTGACTACTAGTGGGTCCCGAGATTCCGGTTCTCGAGCTTGCAAACAGGCTATAATTATGACGATGGCTAATACTTTGCCTCTTGCGACAGTTAAGAACCGCTTCTCTGAGATTATCGACCAAGTCAACCGAGAACACGACCGAGTCGTGGTGACGAGAGATGGAGTACCTGCGGCTGTGTTGATAAGCCAGGAAGAAATCGAGAGTCTTGATGAGACACTCGCCTACCTTTCAGACACCGACGAGATGAACGCAATCAGAGAATCCATCAGGGACGTCGAAGAAGGTCGGGTCGAGGTCTTGACCGAAGAGGGTGCTCGTGCCCGATGGGCTGCCCACTGAGTGCAAGTCGCGTGGACTGCCCGCGCGGCCCGCGACATGGACCATGCTTTCGCAGTCGCTCCCAAAGTTGCAGTAGCTGCGATTGAGCTGATCTATGGAGATCTGTCCAAACATCCATATCGGGTTGGTAAAGCCCTCCGGTTTAACTTGGAAGGATTCCATTCGGCGCGTCGGGCCGAATATCGAATCGTCTACAAGATCGATAACGACGAGATCACCATCTACCGCTTCTCGACACGATCAACTGTCTAGCGGCGTTGACCCACTGAAAGTCTCCGAACTGGGAATGGTCGTCTGGAATTCCCCCACTTGGAGGCGTAGTGGTCGTCTGAATTGGCCTCAGATTCCGAGTGCAGTGCCGGTGTCGACTCGTCCAGCTCTAACGGTCTGAGCGTTAGCTCACCCGGCCCTCGTGAGCGGAGTAGCTCGCAGCAGTAGGTTCTTCTCCCCGACCTCTTCGAAGCGCACCGTAGCTTGGGCGTCGAAACCCGAACCCTTCGTCGAGATGACGACGCCTGGCCCCCACCTGCCGTGTACGACGGCGTCACCCTTTGTCAGTCCGAGCGTCTCTGCCCCGGTCGACTCATGACGTGCGTCGCCACTAGCACCCACACCCGCACTCGTACTGGCACCCGCACTCGCACTGGCGCCCGCGCGCGCGCCCGCGCGCGCACCGCCACGCGCGAACCCGCTACCGGCCGACTCGCGCTCCGATCTGCGACGTGACCCAGCGGGCTCAGAATCCCTTGACAAAGGACCGGCCTTCGCACTACCGATGCCGACCTCGCGTACGAGGTCTCGCGGGATCTCGTTCAAGAATCGACTCGGCTCGTTCCACGAGCTCTGCCCCCACAGCGTTCGCATCCACGCGTGGGACAAGTAGAGATGGCGCTTCGCTCTCGTTATCCCGACGTAGCAGAGTCGGCGTTCTTCTTCGAGCTCTCGTGAGTCGTCCAACGACCGGAAGTGAGGAAAGATCCCGTTTTCGAGTCCGACCATGAAGACGGCGTTGAACTCGAGGCCCTTCGCGGTGTGAAACGTCATGAGCGAGACGCGCGTTCCGTCGTCTTCGATCTCGTCTGAGTCGGCGACGAGCGATACGGTCTCGAGGAACTCGGAGAGGTCGTCGTATTCACCGGCGACGCCGGCCAACTCCAATATGTTCTCTATCCTGCCTTCGGCCTCGTGGCTCTCCTCGGCACGGAGTTCCGCGAGGTAACCGGTCGCGTCCGCGACGCGGCGGACGAGATCGCCTGGATTGACGTCTCCGGCGAGGTCGCGGAGTTCGTTCAAGACCGACGCGAGTTCTCTTGCGCCGTTGAGTCCTTTACCCGTTAGTCCGGCGTCTTCCCCGTGGTCCAACGCGTCGGCGAGGTTTCGCCCCGACGAGGTCGCCCAAGCTGTAAGTCGGTCAACCGAGGCTGCTCCTATCCCGCGCCGCGGGACGTTTATCACTCGCCTCGCAGAGACCTCGTCGTCGGGGTTGACGAGCAGCTTCACGTAGGCGAGGATGTCCTTGACCTCTCGGCGGTCGTAGAACCGTGTTCCGCCGATGACCTTGTAGGCGACACCTGCTCTGACGAACTCCTCTTCTATTACACGGCTCTGGGCGTGGGTTCGGTAGAAGACGGCGATGTCGCCGAAGTGGAAACCCTCCGATGAGCGCAGGCGTACGATCTCACTGGCGACCCACGACGCCTCGTCGTGCTCGCTCTCGGCGCGATAACAGCAGATCGCAGAGCCGGCTTCCCCCTCGGTGAACAACCTTTTTGCGTGCCGGGTCCCGTTGTTCGAGATGACGGCGTTCGCGGCGTCGAGAATCGTCTGGGTGGAACGAAAGTTCTGCTCGAGGAGGACTGTCTTCGCGGTGGGAAATGTCTTCGTGAAGTCGAGCATGTTACGGACGTCGGCGGAGCGAAACCGATAGATGGACTGATCGGAGTCGCCGACGACGCAGACGCTTTGATGGCCGGCGCCGAGGAGGATGACGAGTTCGTTTTGAGCCTTGTTGGTGTCCTGGTACTCGTCGACGAGGATATGGGTGAAGCGCTCGGAGTAGGAGTTGCGAACGTCGTCGCACGTCTTTAAGACGTCGACGGTGACGGTGAGGAGATCGTCGAAGTCCATCGCGTTTGCGGCGACGAGGCGTCGTTGGTATTCGGCGTATATATCTGCGGTCTGTTCGCGGGCGGGAACCTTTGAACCAACGGCGGCGGCGGCGAACTCTTGAGGTGAGACGAGCTCGGCCTTCGCCCGGCTTATCACAGAGGTGACGGCGCGCGCCGGAGTCTTCTTGAGGTCGATTCCCTTCTCGCGCATGACGAGTTCGACCATCCGGCGAGAGTCGATCTCGTCGTAGATCGTGAACGACGAGCGGTATCCGACCCTTGGCGCGTGGGAGCGCAGTATCTTGAGACACGCGGAGTGAAACGTCGACACCCACATCCGCTCGGCGTCGGGACCGACGAGGGAGACGACGCGGTTTCGCATCTCGTCTGCGGCCTTGTTCGTGAAAGTTATGCCAAGAATCTGCCAGGGGGCGGCGTCGCCGGTCGCCAAGAGGTGCGCGATCCGCCGGGTCAAGACACGGGTCTTACCCGATCCGGCGCCGGCGACGACGACGAGCGGGCCGCCTCGGTAGAGGACCGCTTCTCGTTGCGGATCGGTTAGGTCGCTGAGCAGCCAGTCGAACTCACCGTCTCGGTCGCGGGCGTTCTCCGGGCCGATCTCGAACTCCAAATGTTGCGTCGGATTTGGGTTCATTCCCATTCGATCGTGCCGGGCGGCTTCGAGGTGACGTCGAGCGCGACCCTGTTGACGCCGTCCACTTCGTTGATGATGCGGGAGGCGATCCGCTCGACGACGTCGTATGGGAGCCGCGCCCAGTCGGCGGTCATCGCGTCGTCACTCGTAACGGCACGTATCACGATCGGATACGCGTAGGTCCGCTCATCACCCATCACGCCGACGGTGCGCACCGCGGGGAGGACCGCGAAGCTCTGCCAGAGCTCGCGCTCCAAGCCGGCCCGGCGGATCTCTTCGACGACGACGGCGTCGGCGGCGCGAAGAATCTCGGCCCGGCGGGGCGTGACCTCACCGATGATCCGCACGGCGAGCCCCGGACCGGGAAACGGCTGGCGCCAGACGATGTCGTGGGGCAGGCCGAGCTCTTCACCGATCGCACGGACCTCGTCTTTGAACAAGAGTCGGAGCGGCTCGACGAGCTCGAAGTTGAGATCGTCCGGCAGACCCCCGACGTTGTGATGCGACTTTATGTTGGACGCGTCGCCGGCGCCGGACTCGATGACGTCGGGGTAGAGCGTGCCTTGGACGAGGTAGTCGAGCGAATCGGTGGAACCGAGGTCGCTCGCGACCTCTTCGAAGATGCGGATGAAGAGCTCTCCGATGATCTTGCGCTTCTCCTCGGGGTCACTTACGCCGACGAGTGCGTCAAAGAAGCGGTCGGCGGCCTTGACGTGGACGAGTTCGACTTCGAACTGCCGGAGGAAGGTCTGTTCTACCTGGTGGGCCTCACCGGCCCTCATGAGTCCCGTGTCGACGAACGCGCAGACGAGCTGATCCCCGACCGCCTTATGGACTAGGGCTGCCGCGACGGCGGAGTCGACGCCGCCGGAGAGTGCGCACAGGATCCGTCCGGAGCCGACTTGGCGCCGGACGTCTTCGACGGCGGACTCGATGATCGAGACGTGTGTCCAGGTTGCCGGTGCGCCGCACACGTCGTGGACGAAACGTTCGAGGAGGTCCGCACCTCGCTCGGTATGGTTGACTTCTGGATGGAACTGAACGCCGTAGATCGAGCGCTCGGCGTCGCAGAGGGCGGCTACTGGTGCGCCGGGGGTGCTGGCGACGGCAACGAATCCCTCGGGGACCTCGGTGATCGCATCGCCGTGACTCATCCACACTTCAGAGACCTCCGGCCAGTCGACGAAGATCTTGGACTCCGCGCTGATCTGCATTCGAGTGCGCCCGTACTCGCTCTGCCCGGTGCGGGTCACGGTTCCACTGAGTTGTTGAGTCAAGAGCTGAGCGCCGTAGCAGATTCCAAGGATCGGCACTCCGGTCTCGTAGATCCGGGGGTCGATCGTCGGAGACGGAGTCTCGTAGACTGATTTGGGGCCGCCCGAGAGGATGATCCCTTTTGGTCGGCGTGCCATCATCTCGTCTACGCCGACCGTCGGCGGGACGATCTCGGAGAACACGTGGGCCTCTCGAACCCTTCGCGCGATCAGACGGGAGTACTGCGCCCCGAAGTCTACAACTAGTACCGGATCGTCACCTGGGCTCAATGTCCCATGCCTACGCCTTGGGAGCGCTGGAGTTGCTTGCCTTCGGTCTGGAGAGACGGAGCGACCATCACCTCGGCCTTCTGGAACTCCTTCACGGTCTCGTACCCACAAGTCGCCATCGCTGTTTTAAGTGCGCCAAAGAGGTTCATCCGCCCGTCGTTCTCGTGGGCCGGGCCGAGGAGTATCTCTTTGAGCGTTCCCCTGACCCCGGTGCGCACCCGTGCACCTCTTGGAAGGGTCGGGTGGAAAGTTGCCATTCCCCAGTGGAAACCCCTCGCTGGAGCTTCGACGGCCGAAGAGAGGGGTGAACCGAGCATCACCGCGTCGGCGCCACAGGCGATCGCCTTTGCGATGTCGCCGCCCTTTGACATCCCGCCGTCCGCGATGACGTGGACGTAGACGCCCGTCTCGTCGAGATGGCGCATCCTCGCCCCCGCGACGTCCGCGATAGCTGTCGCCTGGGGAACGCCGAGCCCGAGTACGCCTCGGGTAGTGCACGCGTTGCCGGGTCCGACCCCAACCAAGACGCCGACGGCCCCGGTGCGCATGAGGTGCAGCCCGGCCTGGTATGAAGCACAGCCGCCGACGATTACCGGTATGTCGAACTCTCGAATGAAGCGTTTCAAGTTGAGCGGCTCGACGGTCTTTGAGACGTGCTCGGCGGAGACGACCGTTCCCTGGATGACGAGCAAGTCGAGCTCCGCTTCCAAGATCGCCGAGGCGAGTTCGACGGTCCTTTGTGGTGTGACGGACGCCGCCGTCGTTATACCGGCCGCCTTCATCTCGCGGATCCGCTCGCTCACGAGCTCTAGCTGGATCGGTTCCCCGTACATCTGCTGCATCCGCGACGTCGCCTTTTCGTCGTCGAGCTCACGGATCTCATCGAATAGTGGCGTAGGGTCTTCGTAGCGCGTCCAAAGACCCTCTAAGTTCAACACTCCGAGCCCGCCGAGACGCCCGAGTTCGATCGCGGTGTGCGGGCTGACGACGCCGTCCATCGCGGCCCCCAGAAGCGGCAGTCCGAAGCTGTACGCGTCTATCTCCCAAGAGACGTCGACGTCTTCTGGATCTCGGGTCCTCCTACTTGGAACGATCGCGATGTCGTCGAAGCCGTACGCCCGCCTTCCCGACTTGAAGATCCCTATCTCTATCTCTGCCACTAGATCGCCCTCCGGTCCTCTCAGGTTGCCACGTCTTTTCAGACCGTGATGCGTCCTGCCTCGTAGTGTCTCGTACTACCTCGTGCTCTCACGTCCAAAGTGCCGTCCCGACTCCGGCTACACACCACAATACCGCTTCGATTGGCCGTCGTGGTTCCTCTCCGCCCGCGCTGCGCCGGCCAGGTAGCATTGACAGTAATGACCTCGTCGACTATCTGGCAGACGTTCAGGGGGGAGCACATAGGGACGCGGACGAATCGCCGGCCGAAGAGCGCCCAAGTGTCGCTCGTCGTCTTGATGGTGCTCGCCGTCTCTCTTGGAGGGTTGGCTCTTCAGGGCTGTGCGAGTTCGTCTTTAAGTAGCGCGACGCGGACTCAGACCAGCTCTTCTGGAGTCAGGGGAACTTCTCGGTCGCAGGCGGTGTCGACGACGTCTCTATGCAAGGCGATCCCGTCGCTCAACCGCCTGGTAGTAACTCGTGTGAACGCGTTCCCGAAAAACGCCGAAACCTTCGTCTTCGCCGCGGTCTCGACGGTAGAAGACCCAGGGTCGGTGAGAGCCGTAGCACGAGAACTTTGCGCGTTGCCCAACTACCCTTCCGGGGCACTCAACTGTCCGCTTGACTTAGGGATCACCTACCGTCTCGCGTTCTTTTCGGCGAAGTACTCCTACCCACAGATCGACGCTGATATCGGTGGATGTGAGCCGGTCAAAGGAGTCGGCGAGACCCGCCAGGCAACGCCTAGCTTCTGGGACACGTTAGGAAAAGCGATCGGCGTGCCCGCACCCTACGAGCGCTCCCTCCAGGGAAGACTGGGTTGAGCCACCAGTTGAGGTCCTAAGCGCACTAAAGATGGAACTCCGAGTTATCCTCGACGAGTTCGTCTTTCGTTTCGACCGTCGCAACTCGACGAGGCGCGGACTCCTCTTCTAACGACTCCCCCAGCTGGCGGTCGATCACGATCCGGCGCGCTAGCTACTGCTCTAGCAGCAGTCTTTGCTACCGGTTGGGCGTCGAGGCGTCGAGGAGGCGGGACTCCAGCCCGAGTGGGACCATCCCTCCCCATGGCTAGAGCCAGCGGTTTCTCGTCCCACACCCATTTGTCATAGCCACGCTGCCTGTCTCAAAGAACCTCTCGAAGAACGCGTTCACTCACGTGCAACAAGGAGTTATCACATTCCAATATCGAGGCCCGATTCAGGTATGTTCCTGTCCCGATCCTTATCCACGGCTCTTCCCCGCTGTGCACGCGAGTCGTCAACTAGGCGCTCTACGGCGCTCACTGTATCTCTTGCAACACTTACCAGATAGTCGGTGGGTTTATTAGCAATATCGGGTATGTCTTCTGGGTAACGCCCGGTGACTGACCAGGGAGTGAGGGAGGCAAGCCCCGCCTTATCAAAGAACTCGACGTAGTGACCTGGGAGTTGTTCTGCGAGTTCCACCAGATTATGAGTCCACGACGGTTCAATCCCCTCGATGATAAGCAATGCCTTGAGTGCTTTTTCAGCCGCTTGCTGGGCATGAAAACATGCGTTATCCGTATCTTCGTTGTTAACGAAAAAATCAGCGCCAGCCAAGTCTTTTCTAACTCTTTCCAGAAAGTTTTCGGCATCTCTAACCTCGTCAGGCCTCCGAGGGCTCATGTACAACTCCTTTGGTATCCTTGGTTCTCGCGCGTATACCAGCACCCCGGTCTTTGCAATATGGTGCACTATATGCCAGAGCCTCTGCTCATTGAACTGGTAACGTGCCAGATCGGTGACTAGCACATCACATGGTACGGGCGCAGTTATCGATACCTGGGCCTCGGCCATCAAGGGCATTATCTGGTCGTCTCTGATCTGATCGAAAACAACCAAGAGGTCGAGGTCACTCTTAGGCCCGTCCTCGTCGCGTGCAAGTGAGCCGAAGAGATATACCTGGACAGGATCGAGGGCAGCGACGAGGTCGTCTATCGCAGTGCTCAACCACTCTTTGAGAGTTTTCTTATCGTAGAGTGCCTTGTGGTCTGATGTTACTTCATAGACAACCGGCATGGTTATACTTTACACCTCAGGCTTCAGTTACAGAGAATGTTGGTGGCGTCTCTAGCGTTTTCCCTCAAAGTGATCCCAGTCGAAGACACCGGTTGCGATCATGTCTTGGAGGAATGCGGCATCGCCCCAGTTGTTGTGAGTGAACCGTCGAGACGCACTGTGACAGCCTGGGGCCCGTGGTGGTCGATGCCGTAATCAGCTCTCCTTGTACAACCCCTTGGAGGTGTGCAACTGTGACGTGTCCGCGTTTCAAGCTTGCTGCGTCTTCACCCGAGCAGGCAGTATTTTCTCGAACAGGCGTGCCGTCTCCTTTGCAAGGAGTTCTCGAAAGTCGCAGCGCTACGCCGTGATCGAACGAGTTGTACGTCCCAGTGCCTGACACATGCCGTGCAAAAGTCCCCGAGTCCAGCCTGCCGGGCACTAGATGGACGCTGAACACAAGGCCGCCAGACTGGCTCCTCAGCACGGTAGGCAGCAGAGGGGTAGTGGAGGAGCTTTCCACTTCCGATGCGGCCGCGTAGGCGATGCCTCCGCCAGTTGCCAAAATAGCAACCCCCGGGCGATCACGCTCTCAATCGTCCGTGCAGTACAGTCCGAAACCCTGACACGTCGCAGGCAACTTCAAGAGTTCCCAGGTATCGGAGCAAAGCACTCTACGGGAGGTGGCCCGTAGAAGTAAGTAAAGGAGTAGATCGTAGCCCCCTTGGGTACGTGGAGTTTGCCGACTCCTTCCGAGAGCGCTCTAGGGTTGTCAATAGAGATTGGTACGAGCTGCCAGCGTCCCTTTGCATAGGTCATTTTCGAGATGTCGTTCGAGGAGTCCGCAACCGCTGGGCAGTGACGCCAGCCCTTTGAGAGTAGCTCGTGTTCGTAGAACGCGTAGATAGCACTCGGTCTAGCAGGTGTCCAAAGGTAAGCCCCTGCGTAGGCAGAGCCGCTACCGTTTTGATTATAACCAGCACCCACACGGAATATCACATGTGCTCCTGGGTAGTAGAGATGCGATATCGGCATCGCAGTTAACTCTTTGTACGTGCTCGGGCACGCAACCGCACCGCATCGTGGTGCAGCTCCCTGGAGGAAGGCGCCACAACCTGACACAAAGATACCCAATACCGCTACCAAGGTAGTAGTTACAAGTACGCTACGATAGCTCAACCGGCAGGCACGGTTCCATAGAACCACCACTGCCCTCCTTCTGGGTGTCTCTCAAAGTGCCGTCCCGACTCCGGCTACACACCACAATACCGCTTCGATTGGCCGGCGTGGTTCCTCTCCGCCCGCGCTGCGCCGGCCAGGTAGCATTGACAGTAATGACCTCGTCGACTATCTGGCAGACGTTCAGGGGGGAGCGCATAGGGACGCGGACGAATCGCCGGCCGAAGAGCGCCCAAGTGTCGCTCGTCGTCTTGATGGT
This sequence comes from Actinomycetes bacterium, assembly GCA_021794655.1. Classification (GTDB taxonomy): domain Bacteria; phylum Actinomycetota; class Acidimicrobiia; order Acidimicrobiales; family RAAP-2; genus JAJYQJ01. Next base: position 9,745 of record JAJYQJ010000121.1, read on the forward strand.
GCTCGCCGTCTCTCTTGGAGGGTTGGCTCTTCAGGGCTGTGCGAGTTCGTCTTTAAGTAGCGCG